>CAYZUJ010000066.1:2745-9465 GCA_964481375.1 uncultured Neisseria sp.
AATGCTCTGGTATTAAATATTCATTTCATCAAGCACCTGAACAAGTGATTGACCAATTAGATTGCTTATATATGACAAGATTACAAAAGGAACGTTTTAATAGAGAAACTCATGATGAATATAAAATTTCTTTTTCCTTGTTAAATAATGCCAAAGATAATTTAAAAATTTTACATCCATTACCGCGAATGGAAGAATTGCCTATTGAAATTGATAATAGCAAATTTGCTTATTATTTTATTCAAGCAAAAAACGGATTATATGTTAGACAAGCATTGCTTGATATGATTTTAGGTGAAAAAAGTTAAAAAGCTGAAAGATAAATTATGGAAAAACACATCGGTTATATTGAAAACGGTATTAATATTGATCATATACCCCAAGGTAATGCTTGGTATGTAATTAAAATTTTAAAATTAGATAAATCTAGTTCTCAAGTTGGTATAGGTTTAAATTTACCAAGTAAAAAACTTGGTAAAAAAGATTTAATAAAAATAGAAAATCACTCTATAAGTCAAAACGAAATTGATTCAATCAGTACATTTTGTATGGGCAGTACTTTATCTGTTATAAAAGATTTTAATGTAATTGATAAAAAAACTTTAGAGTTACCTAAAAGAATAAATAATATTATTATATGCCCTAATACACGTTGTGTTTCGCATTTGTATAATTCTCAATTTAATTCATCAATCAATCACAATCATAAAATTTATGTTAAGTGTTACTATTGTGAGCAATCTTTTTTATTAAATGCGCTTTCTGAATACAAACTTGATTAATTTTTATCAAAGATTAACAATGATTATAGTTAAAAATGTATTAAACGCGAAATTTGAACGAGAAAATTTCACTTTTGCTAATAATGATAATCTTGAAATCGATGGCAGTAATTTATTAGTTCTACCAGGCTTAATTGACCCACATGTACATTTCCGCGTACCTGGTTTAGAAGAAAAAGAAGACTGGCACCATGCTGCCAAAGCTGCTTTTAAAGGTGGATATACTACTGTATTTGATATGCCTAATACTAAGCCCGCCACTACAACTTACGAACGCCTACAACAAAAGTATGAAATAATTAATAAGCAATTAACTGAAATAAATTTGCCACTTAAATATAGGCTCTGGTTTGGTGCTGATAAAAATAATTTTCAGGAAATTATTAAAGCAAAAGGAGCTGGAGTTATTGGCATAAAAGTATTTATGGGAGCTTCAACTGGTGATTTATTAATGGATGATTTAAGTAGTTTACATGCAATTTATGCATTAGCTAGTGCTCATAATCTTATGATAGCTCTTCATGCTGAAGATGAATTAATTATCCAACAAAATTTAGCATTATATAAAAATAGTACTAATTATGCAGATCACTCTAAAATTAGATCAATTGAAGCTGCTGTAACTGCTATTAGGTTAGTAATTGAGCTCACAAAATTATATAAGGTACCATCTTATATTTTACATGTTAGCTCACAAAAAGAAATTGAACTTATCACCTTGGCAAAATCACAAAATATTCCCATTTACGCAGAAACATGTCCTCATTATTTGTTTTTAGACGATACTTCTTATAATACTTTAAGTGGCAAAGTAAAAATGAATCCACCTTTAAGAAATAAAAATGAACAAAAATATTTATGGAAAGCTCTGAATGATGGTGTAATTGATACTATTGCTTCCGATCATGCTCCTCATACTTTAGAAGAAAAGCAACAACCTCTATGTAAATGCCCATCAGGTGTCCCTGGTATTGAAACTACATTACCCTTAATGATAAGTGCATATTTAGATAAAAAAATTAGTTTGAATAGAATAATAGAATTACTTTATTCAAAAGCAAAGGAAATCTTTGATTTGCCCACTAATGATGATTTAATTTTTATAGATATAAAAAATTATCGTAAAGTTAATGAACAAGAACTACATACTAAAACTAAATGGTCGCCGTTTGCTGGATTAAACTTGACGGGCTGGCCTCAATATGTGTATACTTGTGGTCGTTTTATAGATTTATCTAAATTATAATTGTTAAGGAAATTATTGAATGACTAATGCTTTAACTTTACAACAAATATTTGCGGAACATAAATTCATACCTGTTGTTGTCCTAGATGATGTCAATAAAGCTATTTTATTAGCAAAAGCTTTATTAAAAGGTGGAATTAACATTATGGAAATAACTTTAAGAAGCAAAAACGCTTTTAGTATAATTGAAACTCTTACAAATAATATTCCTGAAATGTTAATTGGCGCAGGAACTATTTTAAACTCTGATCAATATCATAAATCGATTAAACATGGAGCAAAATTTACCGTATCTCCAGGTTTAACTCCTGATTTAATTGATGTAGCAAAAGATTACGATATCCCTTTTATTCCTGGAGCAATTACACCAACAGAAATTATGCTTGCAATAAACGCTGGCTTTAATTATTTAAAAATTTTTCCAGCAGAAAGTTACAATGGTTTATCAATTTTAAAAGCTCTAACTTCTGTATTTTCACAAATTAAATTTTGCCCAACTGGCGGAATTTCTCTAGAAAATGCCAAACAATACTTGAATCTTCCTAATGTTGCTGGGGTTGGCTGTTCATTTTTAGCTAATGAATTTCTAATAGAAAATAATAAATTTGATGAAATTACTCAATTAGCTGCTAAAACAATTAATTTGCTAAATTATGAATAAAGAAAAGCTATTGCAGTTTCCTTGTGAATTTCCCATAAAAATAATGGGAATAAATGATTCTAATTTATTATCTGAAATAACTGAAATTGTTTCTAAATATTATCCTCAGTTAAACCCCAAAAAAGATATATCTACTAAACACAGTTCTAAAGGTAATTATATTTCAATTACACTTACTATTTTTGCTACTTCTCAAAAACAATTAGATGATATTTATAAATCTTTAAACCAACATAAGTTAATCAAATTAACCCTCTAGAAAAAACTAACGTAAAAAAGCACTGTAAAATGGGTTAAAGTATATCCCTGCTAAATATTAGGGATGTTAGTAAAATGAAATATGAAAAATTAAACAATATAATTGATAAAATTAGAGGGGTTAATTCTTTAAATTGATTGGTATTTAATCAGCAATTCTCGTTGAATATAAAAATCATTGATTTTCGTAGAAAAATTAAATATGTAATTAATAAATTTTCGCACAGAATATTTGTAGCAAATACAGCGCTAGACTTTAGATAAATTACAATTTATTCATCTTGAAATACACTCTGTTGCAATCTTTTTAAATAAAACATCGTAAAGTTTGAAGCCTACTTTATTAACCTGGTCAATATTTGTAGAATTTATGCTATAAGATAATGATGCATGCTCATTTTTGAAGTACATCCATTCTGACACGAACCCCATTGGTACGCCCATATAATGGTATACAACTTCATTTGTACTATTAGGTAGTGTTATATACATAGCCATCAAACCTAAACCAAATGCTTCACGTGTTGTAGAATCAAGCCCATTAGTAATATTATCTCCAGCTTTATACTTAGCATCGTCCTTCATTGCGACTAGAGATGTAAATTCTTTAAGCTGATCCTCTGTGAGAAATTTCCCATGAAATAACACTCTCGCAAAGGTATTAAGGTCAGCTGTATTTGATATCATTGAACCAGCTGTGTTAGCCCATGACAATGAATAAGGAGTTATGTCAACGCCTGCATAGAAATTTGAAGCGGGTAATGATATGGCTATGCCTTGTTGATACAGATAACCGCTCATTAATAGCGGGATTTGGTTTTTATTAATAGTATCTGCTAGAATATTATCTACATAATAGGTAAATTGTAAATTTAGGGGTGTAGTAATATATTTTTTTATTTGGTCATTTATATTACTTTTAGTAACATAAGAAATAATTTTATTCATTATCACATAGGCAGTATTGGAATAATACCATCCATGACCTGGACTAAATAAGAGTGGTTTCATTGCAACTGATGCAAGTATTTCATCTATGGTAAATTGATGATATGGGTATTTACTAGAATTAAATAAAACTTCGGAATACGTGTCATTAAGATAATCAGGTATTCCGCTGGTCATATTCAACAGTTGCTTTAAAGTAACATTATTCCAATCTGAATTCCAACTATTTGACGGTTGCGGATTATGAAGAATTTCACCTACTGTACTATTTAAACCCTTATCACCAAAATATTTTTCACCTTTAGAGTTAATATCATCAGCCAGTTTTAATGCTAAAACTGAAACAAATGTTTTGGTAATGCTACCATCCTGAAATATTGCATCAACTGGCAACTCTTTTGCATTGGGTTTATTGCTTATTTTACCAGAGGCAATTGATACGGGTTGATTATTATATAAACCATCACATTGAAAAGTAAGAGGGATTCCAGTAATGCCTGCGTCTTTTGCATCTTTACTATTAATAGCTGTATCCAATAAAGCCTGCAAATCAGGAGCTTTCTTACTATCTGGTTGAATATTGTTATTGGTAGATTTGTCACTGGTGCCAGAACCACAGGCGGTTAATAATGAAGCTATTATTGAAATAATAAGTATTTTTTTGTGCATGCGCGTGAAACTCCGTAAAGTAAAAAACAACCAATATTTTATCAAATATTAATCAAAATACCCTCTAAATTCAATGGGTCTTGTGGCAAATTTTTTGAAAATTGATTGCCAACTATAGATAAATTCTTTGTACAATACTAATCTCATAAACATTATTGCCTTATTCAATATCATCGTAGGAACTCTGTATGAAAATAAAAAAGCACTTAAATTTTACTAGCTTACGTAAAAAAGTCTCCGAAATATTTAATAATGTTGCAGATTGGCGGCAAGAAGCCAAAGTAACTACAGCAATTCTCGTTGAATATAAAAATCATTGATTTTCGTAGAAAAATTAAATATGTAATTAATAAATTTTCGCACAGAATATCTGTAGCAGCAATGTAGCAAATAACTTGCTACATTGTATTTTAATTATTAACAGAAACACATTCATTAGAAATTTTGTTTAATATTTTAGATTCAATATTTGTACGAATATCAAATATTTCTTTACCCAATTTCGCATTAAATGCAAATGTAGTTGACGCTTGTGTATTTTCTTGGTATATCCAATTTGAATCAAAACCAAACATGTCTCCACCATGAGTATAGACAGTTATATTGCCTCCATTTGAAAGTGGTACAAGGGCTTCCATTATACCTAAACCATAACCTAATCCTCTAAACATACCAAATCGAGTTGCTTTATCAGCCATATCAATATGTTGACCAGCTTTGTATTTATCTGTATTTTCTGTGGCAACCAAATATTTCAATTCATTTAATTGGGTCGGTGCAAGTAGTCCACCAGCATTTTTATTTGCAAATAATGCTTTTACATATGTATTCATATCAGAAGTATTTGATAAAATAGAACCTGCAGCATTTGTAATGGATAATGAGTTTAATTTTAAATCTGTTCCAAAATCAATCTTTCCAATTTTAGACCCAGTATAATAACTACTCATTATTATTGCTTGATGCGTTGGGTTAATTATTGAATCAGTTGGAAGATGCTCTACATAATATGTATGAGTTAATCCCAATTTATTAATAATTCGTGTGGTAATTTGTTTCTTTAATGTGCTATTTGTTACATGAGAGATGATTTTATTCATGATGGCATAATTAGTATTTGAATAAGTCCATCCCTGTCCAGGTTGAAAATCTGGCTTTTTATTTACAGCTAAACTGATTAAGTCTTCAGTAGAGAAATAATGATTCGGGTTTTCACTATATATTAAAAAAGCATCATCAACATAATCAGGAATACCACTAGTCATATTAAGTAGTTGACGCATGCTAATTTGATTCCATAATGCATTCCAAGTTTCTGAACTAGCTGGATTACCAAGTATGTCACCTATTTTACTATCTAACCCATTTGTTCCAAAATACCCCTCTGCTTCTAATTGTAGTGCAACTACAGCAGTAAATGATTTAGTAGAGCTAGCAATTTGATAAATCGCGTCTGTTGGTAAATCTGGTGCACCTACTTGATCGCTAATTTTGCCAGATGATAATGAAACGGGTTTGTTATTATTAAAACCATTACATTGGAATGTTAATGGAATTCCAGTAATATGAGCATCTTTTGCGTCTTTGCTATTGATAGCTGTATCCAATAAAGATTGTAAATCAAGTGCTTTTTTGCTATCTGGTTTTGATGAATTACCCGCACCACAAGCAGTTAATGATGAAATCATTATTGATAGTATAAGTGTTCTCTTAAACATAAATTATTCCTAAAGTTTTAAAATACATTAATAATTAGTTATATCAAATATAGTAATATTTTATTAAATATAATCAACTAATATAATTACTTTTTTTACTCCAGTAATTGATTTAGCTATCTCAACTAAACGTTCTGTTTGAGATTTAGTAATTGCTCCTAATATATATATCGTGTTATTATTAGTTACAACTTTTATACTATTACTATCTATACCTATTGTAGAAAAAGCCTCAGCTTTTAGTTTAGAAGTTATATAAGCATCATTAGAATAGTTTGAAAGCTCAAAATCTCTAACTTCGATATAATTATATACTTTACGTACAGTAGCTAATTTTTTAACTACTGTTGTAGCAATATCACTATTAGATTGACTATTTACTTGTCCTGTTAATAAAACCGCATTAGTATAGCTAGTTGTTTCAATGTTGTTTTTTGG
>CAYZUJ010000067.1:0-2071 GCA_964481375.1 uncultured Neisseria sp.
TGAATTACTGACTTCATCAATACCCCATTTTTAGTCCCACAATCTTCTTGGGTAAATACTCAAAAGATGCTTGATTTAATTTTATAGTATTGCCTAACATAAAAACCTTAAAAATAATGTGAAAATTAGTTTGTACGCTATTATATCAAATTTTCAAAATATGATTTAATAGAATTAATATTTTACATAAATCAACATAAGATATTAATCTTGCAAATATCAATAAGTTATTTTATTATAAAATATATTTTGAATCAATTAAACCTTTATTTTAATATTAAATATTTCGCAAAATAAACTATCAATTACTAAAATTTATTATTTTTTTAATTTAATAAATATCTCAACTCAGCTATTTGGTAAAATTTTTATTGCATAAATATTCTCACTTAATATAAAATTGTAGGCAAAAATTATCTAATTAACAAAGCTCTAAATTATGACTTATATAAATACAACCCATAAAAAAATCATTACAATTAATGTAAATGGCATTAGATCAGCTCATAAAAAAGGTTTATTTCAGTGGTTAGAAAATGAAAGCGCTGATATTATCTGCTTACAAGAGATTAAAGCAAATTATGAGGATATTCCGAATGAATTAATAAAATGGAATAACCACTATAGTTATTTTTATCCAGCACAAAAAAAGGGTTATAGTGGCGTAGCTATATTTGCAAAAGAAAAACCTTGCAATATTATTGTAGGAATAAATAATTTTGAAATAGATTCTGAGGGAAGATATTTACAATTTGATTATGATAAGTTTTCTATCGTTTCGATTTATTTACCTTCTGGTTCATCAGGAGAAGACAAACAATTAAAAAAATTTAGATTTATGCAATATTACTTCCCTCTATTAGAAAATATAATAAAATCTGGGAAAGAATATATTATTTGTGGTGATTGGAATATTGCTCATCAAGAAATTGATTTAAAAAACTGGAGAAATAATTTAAAAAATTCTGGATTCTTAATTGAAGAACGGCAATGGATTAGTAAAATATTAGACATGGGATTTGTTGATACTTGGCGTTCATTATACCCTATGGAAGCTGGGTATACATGGTGGTCAAATAGAGGGCAAGCCTATAGTAAAAATGTAGGCTGGAGGATTGATTATCAAATTGTTACGCCCAAAATATCAGCAACTTTAGTAAAGGCTCATATATTTAAAGATATTAAATTTTCTGATCATGCACCTTTAATAACTTATTATAATTTAGATACGCTAAAGGTTTAAAATGATTAACTATGACAATAATTTTCAAACTATTATAAAAAATATTAATGTGGCAAAATCCGAAAGTATTTATCATCAAGAAGTAAAATGTGTAGCTGTTAGCAAATTAGTTAGTCATAGTGAAATTAGGATTTTAAATAAACTGGGGCAAAATGCTTTTGGCGAAAGTGATGCTGTAAATTTTCAAAAAAAAGTCATAGCATTGTATGATTTAAATATTGAATGGCATTTTATTGGACCTATTCAAAGTAATAAAATAAAATATATTGCTACAAATGCTCATTGGGTACAAAGCATTGAAAAAATTAAACATATAATTCGTCTTAATGCATTACGTCCATCTAATATGCCGACACTTAATGTATTAATTGAAGCAAAAATTAATAGTGAAAAAAATAAACATGGTGTTATAAATGAAGAAGAAATTATTAAACTTGCTGATATTATTAAAAAACAAGATAAGCTATTATTGCGTGGATTAATGGGAATAGCTAGTAATACTTCTGATGAAAAAATATTAATAAACGAATTTAATCACCTAAAAAATATTTTTGATAATATTAATAAATTGGGGTATAATATGGATACTTTATCTATGGGCATGTCAAACGATTATAAAATTGCAATAGCATGCGGTGCAACAATGATTAGAATAGGCAGAAATTTTTGGAAAAATTAACTACATTAAAGGAATGATCTTGCAAAAAAAACTAATTCCAATTGATTTACACTGCCATTCCATTTACTCTGACGGTGCTTATTCTGTAGAACAATTACTTAACTTGGCTCATGAAAATGGCGGTAAATATATTGCTTTAACTGATCATG
>CAYZUJ010000067.1:2081-3595 GCA_964481375.1 uncultured Neisseria sp.
TCTGAGGCAAAAAAGCATGCTAAAACACTAGGTTTAAACTTAATTAGTGGAGTAGAAATTTCTGTTACTTGGGAAAATAACATTTTAATTCATATATTAGGCTTAAACATAAATGAAGCAGATATAGCATTACAAAAAAATTTAAAAACTTTAAGACTACAAAGATTTGCTCGCGGAGAAAAAATTGCAGAAAATTTGGCTAAAGCTGGTATTAAAGGTGCTCTAGAAGGCGCTCTAAAACATTGTAGTATAAAAGAAGCTTTAAGTAGAACCCATTTTGCCCGCTTCTTGGTGGATAATGGGTATGCTAAACCAGGAAAAGTTTTTGAAAAATTTTTAGCAAAAGGTAAAGTAGGCTACGCACCCATAAAATGGGCTAGTCTTGAAGATGCTGTTACATGGATAAATAATAGTGGTGGAATTGCTGTAATTGCCCATCCTGGTCGTTATAAATTTACTAGAACAAAACTACTTAGCCTTATCAGCAAATTTAAAGAATTTGGCGGAAAAGGCATTGAAGTAGTATGTAGTTCTCATTCTTTATCTGATATTGACTATATTGCTTCAATTGCTGTTAATCAAAATCTATTAGCTAGTATAGGTAGTGATTTTCATAGTGAGGAAAGTTTTAGAAAAATTTCAGTTGGTGTTAATCCCCCTTTACCTGAGAGATGCATTCCTATATACTCAGCATTGGGTATTAGTGAAATATAATTAATATTGTAGCATATGAAATGTCCTTTGAACCCCATTTATCTCACTCTCTAAAAGCAAGACATATTTTAATGATAGCTTTAGGTAGCGCTATTGGTACAGGTTTCTTTTTTGGTGCAGGAGAATCTATTAAGCTAGCTGGTCCCTCTATATTATTATCCTTCATCATTGGTGGTTTAATAATGTATATTGTAATTAGGGCCCTTGGGGAAATGGCGGTTTATGAGCCTAATGTGGGTTCATTTAGTTTTTATGCTTATAAATATGTAGGAAATTATGCGGGATTTATTTCAGGTTGGAACTATTGGTTTAATTATATTATAGTTAGTATGATAGAACTAACTGCAATTGCAATGTTTCTCGATTTTTGGTTCCCTAATATTAGTCATTGGCTAGCTGTATTAATATTTTTTTTAGTTTTTGTTGCAATAAATTTATCCGCGGTAAAATTATTCGGAGAATTTGAATTTTGGTTTGCTGGTATTAAAGTTTTAACAATTTTAGCTTTAATTTTTTTTGGTTTATATTTAATTTTCTTTGATAATTCTATTAAAAACAATAGTACTACAAATATTAACAACTTATGGCAATTAGGTGGTTTTTTTGCTAATGGTTTTCAAGGATTTTTATTTTCCTTCATTATGGTAATATTTTCCTTTGGTGGCACAGAATTAATTGGCATTGTTGCTGGAGAAGCTAAAAACCCCCTAAAAATAATTCCAATTGCTATAAATGGCATAATTATTAGAATATTAATTTTTTATATTGCAACCTTAACAATAATTATGTGTTTATACCCT
>CAYZUJ010000067.1:3605-7958 GCA_964481375.1 uncultured Neisseria sp.
ATTTCAAAAAATCGGTATCCCTAAAGCGGCATCTTTAATGAATTTTGTAGCAATTACAGCAGCTTTATCATCATTTAATACAGGAATTTATGGAACTGCAAGAATGGCATTTAATTTAGGAATTCAAAAAAGTGCCCCTTTTTATTTAACAAAAATTAATAAACTAGGTGTACCTTACAATGCTATCTTTTTTTCATCAATATTTATATTAGTAACAGTTATTTTAAATTATTTATATCCAAAACAGCTTTTTGGTATACTAGTTGCTATTGCTGTTGTTAGTGCCATTATTAATTGGATAATTATTTTATTAACCCACATTTGTTTTAGATATAAAATTGATAAAACTAAATTATTATACAAACTACCTTTTTATCCGTTTACTTCTATAATTGCAATTATTCTCTTCGTAGGAATTATTTTGATTATGTCTCAAATGGAATCAAGAAAATTAGCCATTTATATTTCACCAATATGGCTTGCTCTGCTCTCTATTTTTTATTTTATTAAATTAAAAATCTCCAAAAATATAGAAAACATTATTGATAAATCTTCTTTAGAATCATATAAGGATTAGTAAATAAATGACACATAATACATTAAAACATAAATTAAAAAACCGACACCTGCAAATGATTGCCCTTGGAGCTGCTGTTGGCACAGGGTTATTCTTTGGTTCTGCTAAATCAATTCATTTAACAGGACCTTCAATTATACTATCTTATATTTTAGGTGGTATTATAATTTATATCATTATGCGCGCACTTGGAGAAATGACTGTTGATAATCCAAATTCAGGGGCTTTTAGTGAATATGCAAGCCAATATATTGGACCATATGCTGGTTTTATTTCTGGCTGGAGTGCTTGGTTTGAATATACTGTAGTTTGTATGGTTGAATTAACTGCAGTTACAATATTTTTTGATTATTGGATTCCTTCAACTTCACACTGGTTATTATGCTTAACTATATTAATTTTTTTTACTGGAATAAATTTATTTAGTGTAAAAATGTTTGGAGAATTTGAATTTTGGTTTGCCGGCATTAAAATACTTGCAATTATCCTAATGATTGTTTTTAGTGCATATTTAATTTTTTTTAAAAATGGACTTAATCCAGAAATTAAGCAATACAGTAATGTAAATTTATTATTTGCTGGCGGGATAAACGGATTTCTTATGTCATTAGTTATAGTTATATTTTCCTATGGAGGAACTGAATTTGTAAGCATAGCGGCAGCGGAAGCGGAAAACCCAAAAAGAAATGTACCAAAAGCTATCAATGGAGTAATCTACAGAATTATATTATTTTATGTTTTAACAATGCTTGTGATTATATTACTATATCCTTATCAAAAATTAGCAACAAATATTAGTCCATTTGTTGATGTATATACTAAAATTGGCATACATTTAGCTGCCTCTATAATGAATATAGTAGCTATAACCGTTGCCCTATCAGCATTTAATAGTTTATTATACAGTGGCTCGCGCATATTATTTAATATGTCAGTCAGAGGCTACGCTCCACAGTTTTTATCTAAAGTAACTAAGAAAAATCATATTCCAAAAAATGCAATATTAAGTACTAGCTTTGTAATTTCTATTGGTGTTTTTATCAATTATCTTTATCCATCGAATGCAATTATGTACTTATTAACAATTGCTACTGGTGCTATATTAATTATGTGGTTTATTATTCTTTTAACTCAATTTTACTTTCGTAAATATAAAGCTCATGATATCGCAAAAATTGATTATAAATCATTACTTTTCCCCTATTCAAATTTATTTGCTATGTCTATGCTTTTTTTAGTAGCAGGAGTAATGATGTCTATGGAAAACATGAAATTATGTGTGTATGTAGCACCTTTATGGGTTTTTATTCTATCTATTTTTTATTTTTTTACAAAAAAGAAACGCATTATCTAACTTTTGATTTTCTTAATTATAGTTGGAATAAACATTAAAAATGACATAAAAAATAAAGGTAATAAAATTTTAACATTCATAATTGAATGTATTGTTAATTGCTGATTTTGATTAACAACATCCCTAATACCATCACCAATTATTACATATATTATTGATGCTGGTATTATACCTATGACTGTTGAAAATAAAAAAACTTTTAAACTTACATTTAATAATGCTGTAACTATATTTAACACCCAAAATGGAATAATTGGAATTAATCTTAATCCAATTAAATTAAGAATCACCCTAGATTTATTGTCAGATTGAACTAAATTTTTAAATTTATTAAATTTATGAGCAAATACTTCTTTGAAAATATATTTAATTAATAAAAAATTTATAACCGCACCTATGGAATAGCTGAATACAACTAATAACGTCCCCAAAAAATATCCAAATAAAAATCCAGCTATTAAATCAAATAAAATTGTTCCTGGTATACAACATGCAATTAAAACTATGTAAGCAATAATATAACCTAACACAAATTTTTCCATATTTGCCTGTTGAAACATGATAATTTGATCACGATATTTATTAAAACCTTCAATACTTAAATACTCCTTGAGATGAAAGTACTTAACTATAATAACAAAACTAATAATAATAAGGATTAATATGCATATTTTTATAATGATTTTATTCAAAGCACCCACTCCTTTAGATTTTTTCATTTTAACATTATTGTAATCTATTTATAGCTGAAAAAACATTTTTAATATATTAATAACTTAAACTTTCAGTAACACATTTGTTACTTTTATTTTTAATATAAACCTCATATAATTCACTCCTGTAATATTAAGAGTAAAAGGTATTTTTATGACATATGTTATTAAAGCTAAAAGAAATCAAACAATTAGATCTACAATTAACCAAGTCTCTACTATTGAGGATTTAAATGGATTAGAAAAACTTTTAAATCTATGTACTGACTCTAAAAACTTTCTTTCTGATTTTTTAACATTAATTAATGCTAAAAAATCTGATGGAACTAAGTTATATCCTATTATAGAAAAACTCTGTAGTCAAAATAACAAATTTTGGGATAAAGTCTTAAAATCAACAGAAAAAACTACAGAAAGATATCGCATAATTATTAAACAGATACAATCAGGAAAAGATATTTACCAAAAAAGCTATTTTAGCAATAATACAAATCTACAATTAACAATCTGCGAAAAAATACAGCAATCTATTTTTAATAAAGTTATTTCCCACGAAATACCTGTAAATACAAATTCATATCAACAAAATAATTCTATATTAAAAGAAATTGAACAACTACAAACTTTTAATAGTAATATGAGTTATACTCCTAACTTTTCTAGTCTAGACAATGAAATTTTAAGTACTTTAAAATATTATATCCTGCAAAAACCATATTTTATTTGCTTATTATTTAAAAATATTGATGCTCCAGAAATACAAAATAATAAATTTCATGATAAATCAATATCTGAAATAAAAATTGAGTTTTTAAAAAAAATAAAACTCTCTTCTGAAACCCCTATATGGCAAAATGAAATTTTTAACCCTTTAATTATTTCAACTGTTCAAAATACTGCAGCTAATAAAATTCAAGCTCATTTTAAAGATTACCAAATGAGACACACTAATGAATTTTTATCCCCTGAAAACAAAAAACTTGTAGATATAAAAACTAAAGATATTATAACTAACTATATGAAAAAAATAAACAATCTTATAAAATTTAGCCCATCTGCTGAAGTAGTCAATCGAGTCTTATCAATGAAGGATATTAATTCTATGATAGAAAAAAATCAATTTGCGAAACAAAATAATAGAGTTTCGTACTTAAATAACTGTATAGAAAATCGCATAGCTAATTGTATGCAATTATCGATGTTTTTATATATTTTAATAGAAAATGATCATAATCTTCAATTTTTAAATAAAGATTTGCACCTTATAAAATTAAAACAACCAGATGATCATGTATTTTTATTAATCGGCAATCCAGATGATAATAATAGCCTAGTGATAGACCCTTGGATTAAATATCTTAATTTAGATATTAGAATTGGTTTTAGAAAGTATCCGGTGAATGCGGATAAACGTTCTCAAGGTTTTATTGGCACTAAAACTCAATATCTTAATTTTATTAATAAACATCAAGATGGCAGATACTTAAATTTTTATAGCCAACATGAATTCGAAGTAGCAGATGAACATATAAAAGAACCCCGCCATAACCCATGGAAAAATAAAGTATATGAATTATTAAAAAGTAAATTATAATTTACGTTTGTTTTAGGTTATATCTCAAAGACTAAAGGAAGTTTTCACTTTGCGACAAAACCTTTAATAATTCATTTTTTGTCAATTGCTGAATTATTTTTAATTTTTTTTAATT
>CAYZUJ010000067.1:7968-9457 GCA_964481375.1 uncultured Neisseria sp.
GTAACAGTTGCAGTTCCTAATTTACCTACTACAATTCCTGCTGCAAAGTTTGCAATCATTACCGAGTCTTCAATAGATATATTATTAGCAAGCATAAGACCAAGAGTTGCTATAACAGTATCACCAGCACCTGAGACATCATATACTTCTTGAGCTTTTGCAGGGTAGTTTTTAATTTTTTCATTGATAAATAACGACATTCCTTCTTCACTGCGAGTAAGAAGTAAATAATCTAGTTTTAATTTATTTTTAAAAGCTAAAACTTTTTTAACTAAATCTTGTTCATTTTTCCAAAAACCAATAGCATGTTGTAATTCTGTTTTATTTGGAGTAATAATAGTTGCTTTGGAGTATTTTTCGTAATCAAATCCTTTAGGGTCAACTAATATGGTTTTTTTATGAGCTTTAGCAATATTAATTAATTTTTCAATATGGGTTAAACCACCTTTACCATAATCAGATAAAATAATTATTTCATAGTCTTTAATTATATTTTCAAATTCATCTAATATTTCAGTTAAAATTTCATGTGAAGGATTTTCCTCGAAATCAATTCGTATTAATTGTTGGTTTTTAGCCATTACGCGTAATTTTATAATAGTAGCGATACTACTATCTTTCTTAAAAATCACATTAATGTTTGCTTTATTTAGAATATTTTGTAAGGTGCTTGCTGGTTCATCATTACCTACAACTGATAAAATGGTAACATTCCCACCTAAACTAGCAATATTAAGTGCAACATTAGCTGCTCCTCCAGGTCTTTCTTCAGTTTTATGTATTCTAGCTATAGGAACTGGAGCTTCTGGAGAAATTCTATTTACATCACCAAACCAATATCTATCAAGCATAACATCACCAACAACAAGAACTTTATGGGCACCTAAATCATTTTTTATTTGTTCAATTATTTTTCTGTTTAAAGCCATAAAATATTTCCTCTTATTAATTAGTCAGCTGAGTCTTGAGTATCTAAAGTTAATTTGTGGATAATTTCATTTAATTGATTTACTTCATATATAATATGATTTAAAACTACACACATTGCAGTTGAGATTGAATTGTTTCTAATTTCTTCTAAACTTACATCAATAGTTTTTATATTACTATTCGAATTGTTTTCTTTTTCCAATAGAATATTATTTAAAGAATTTGCAATTATTTTTAAATGGTCTACAATTATGGGTAAATTAATATAATTATTATCAATTTGATTATAGTACATTATTGTTATTAAACGATAAATACGTCGTAAATGCATATAAATTTCTTTATAAAATACGTAATATTTACTATTTTTCGTTTCTGCACCAAGTTCATCAATTAATCGATTAAATTTAATTATGTTACTCATAAAATTATTTTCATGCTTAGTATAATCTTCTATTATGCTTGCTTTATCTTTGTTATTAGATAAATTAAGGAGCTCTTTCTCAATATCTTTAATTACAGTATGAATTAATTGTTTCATTTGTACTTTAGCATATTT
>CAYZUJ010000068.1:0-5094 GCA_964481375.1 uncultured Neisseria sp.
GCATATGTAGGTACTAATTCAATGGTAGATACTTGGGCCACCGTTGGCTCATGTGCACAAATTGGAAATAATGTCCATTTATCTGGAGGAGTTGGGATTGGGGGCGTATTAGAACCACTACAAACAAATCCTACTATTATTGAAGATAATTGTTTTATCGGCGCACGAAGTGAAATCGTAGAAGGAGTTATAATAGAAACAGGAGCTGTTATTAGTATGGGCGTTTATATTGGTCAATCAACAAAAATTTACGATAGAACTTCAGGGCAAATAAGTTATGGAAAAATCCCTGCATATTCAGTAGTAGTTCCAGGTAACATTATGAGTGCCAAAGGCGATCATTCAACTTATGCTGCAATTATAGTTAAAAAGGTTGATGAAAAAACCCGCAGTAAAGTATCAATTAATGAATTATTACGAGATTAAGATGAATACTATTTTCTATAAAAATCAATTGTTAGTTGAGTTAGATCAAGAAATATTTAAGTTACCAACCACAAGCAAAATTATAAATGCTAAAATTACTTTAGTAGAAATTCATTCAAATCCTCATGGATTACTTGCAGAGTTAATTGATAATACAATTATCGATAATAGCCTAAAATTAATTAGTATTCGCCAAGCATTAAATTATTTTAATGATTCAATTATAAAGCATATTGCTTATAATTATCAATTATATAATTATTACTTTAGTCATAAATTTTGTGGATTGTGTGGCAGCAATGCTAATAAACAAACAATAAATAAATTTATGTACTGCATCAATTGCAACACTGAAATTTACCCACATATTGCCCCTTGCATTATAGTAAGAGTTCATAAAGATAACAAAATATTAATGGCAAGAGGCATTGATTTTCCAGCTAACATATGGGGATTAATAGCAGGCTTCGTTGAGATTGGAGAAAGTTTAGAAGAAGCTGCAATAAGAGAAATAAAAGAAGAGGTAGGCATTTGTGTTAAAAATATTAAATATTGGGGCTCTCAAGCATGGCCATTCCCTAGTAATTCACTTATGGTGGGCTTTACAGCCGATTATGCATCTGGAAAGATTTTAATTGACCCTGTTGAAATTGAGCAGGCAGGATTTTATACTATAGATAAAATCCCAGGTGAGCCATCAAGCACTTTTAGTATTGCATCGAAAATGATTGCTGAATTTAGAAATAAAAAATAAAACTATGTTTGAAAATAATAAAGAATATAATGATCAAAAATTTGAAAATATAAATTATAATAATAATAAAATATCATCAAAAGTATTTGAAGAATGTACTTTTATTCACTGTAATTTTAGTGAAACTGTTTTTAAAGATTGTAAATTTAGGTACTGTCAATTTATCAATTGTAATTTAAGTTTAATAACAATAACATGTTGTACTTTTTTGAATATAATTTTCAAAGAATGTAAAATAATAGGCGTTAATTGGACTGACGCTGAATATATATGGCAACCTATTACATTTTTGAAATGTAATATTAGCCAATCTAGTTTTTTTGGTTTAAATCTAAAAACTATATCAATTATTGAATCTATTGTCAGAGATACTGATTTTAGAGAATGCGATCTTAGCAAAGCAGTGCTTACATCTAATGATTTTAAAAATACTATATTTTGTAAAACAAACTTAATTAAAGCCGATTTTACGAATTCAAATAATTATTTGATTAATTTATTAGAAAATAAAATTGCAGGAGCTAAATTTTCCCTACCTGATGCAATTTCATTATTATATAGTATTGGGATTGAAATAAATTAAACTAATAAATTTTTATCAGCTTAATTTATTATTTAGAAAATTTGAATACATCAGAACCATTAACTTGGTTTAAATTAACATTTAACTGAGCATTTTTAGCTAAAATAGCACTTTTACAAGTTTGTGCCCAATCGCTTTTATCAACAGAATAATTAATTGTTACTGATGTTCTATTATGAGCTGCTAATTTATTAACTACTTTCTCTGCTTGTTTTGAACAATCAAAAGCATAACTTATAGAAAAAGAACCTACCATAACTAAAGCTAACAAATAGTTTTTCATAATAAAACACTTTTTTAAAAATAGTTAAAGAAAATTTTAGTGTTTAATCTCCTATCGGCGCATTGCATCAAAAAAATCAGCATTATTTTTTGTTTCTTTAAGTTTATCACTTAAAAATTCTATTGCTTCTACAGACTGCATCGTTGAAGTAAGTTTTCTTAATATCCAAACTTTTTGTAATTGTTCTTTAGTAAGTAAAAACTCTTCACGCCTTGTACTAGAACGTAATATATCAATAGCTGGATAAATTCGCCTTTGAGCAATTTCTCGATCCAAATGTAACTCCATATTACCAGTACTCTTAAACTCTTCATAAATTACATCGTCCATGCGAGAACCAGTATCAATTAAAGCTGTTGCTATAATTGTTAATGAACCACCTTCTTCAATATTTCTAGCTGCACCAAAAAATCTCTTTGGTCTGTGTAGTGCATTAGCATCAACTCCTCCAGTCAGTACTTTACCTGAAGCTGGAGATACAGTATTATATGCACGAGCAAGCCTAGTTATTGAATCAAGCAAAATAATAACATCTTTTTTATGCTCTACAAGACGCTTTGCTTTTTCAATTACCATTTCTGCTACCTGTACATGACGAGAAGCTGGTTCATCAAAAGTAGAAGCTACCACTTCACCTTTTACCGAACGCTGCATTTCTGTTAGCTCTTCTGGACGTTCATCAATTAATAAAACAATTAAAACAGCATCTGGATGATTTGTAGTAATAGAATGAGCAATATGCTGTAACATAACGGTTTTACCTGTTTTAGGTGGTGCAACAATTAAAGCTCTCTGCCCTTTTCCAATAGGCGCTATCATATCGATAATTCTTCCAGTTAAGTTTTCTTCACCCTTGGAATCTCGTTCTATAGTATCACGTTCTAACCTTAGGGAAACTGTTGGAAACAATGGGGTTAAATTTTCAAATAATATTTTATGTTTATTAGTTTCAGGGTCACTATCGTTTATTTTATCTACGCGTACTAATGCAAAATATTTTTCACTTTCTTTTGGCATTCTAATTTCACCATCAACAGTATCACCTGTTTGTAGATTAAAACGTCTAATCTGGCTAGGACTTACATAAATATCATCATGACTTGCAAGATACGAAGTATCCGGCGAACGAAGAAAACCAAACCCATCTGGTAGTACTTCAAGAACCCCACTGCCAAATATAGTTTCTCCAGTTTCAGCCCGTTTACGTAAAATCGCAAAAATAATATCATGCTTTCTTAATCTGCTTGCACCTTCAATACTAAGGTTTGAAGCCATTTCTAATAATTGAGCAATGTGCAAATCTTTTATTTCTGATAAATGCATATGAAAACCATCACTAAAAAAAAATTAGGAAAAATTAAATAAACTTTGATTGTCTGAATTGAATAAATTGAAGACCCACTTAGAATATAGCCCATCTTGGAATGGGCACATACAACATTATAATTCAAATTATATATTACTGTCAATAAAAGTTGTTAATTGGCTTTTTGGAATATTCCCTACTTTAGTATTAACTACTTGTCCATTTTTAAAAAACAATAGAGTAGGAATACCACGAATTCCATAAGTAGCAGCAGTAACATTACTTTCGTCAACATTTACTTTAACTATCTTTATCTTTCCTTCATATTCCTTTGCAATATCATCAAGAATTGGTGATAACATTTTACATGGCGCACACCATTCTGCCCAGAAATCTACTAATACTGGAATATCTGACTTTATTGCTTCAGATTCAAAAGAATCATCATTAGCATAAATAACATTACTCATAAAAATTTACAACCTCACAAATAAAATACCAACCATTATACTATATTTAACTAAGAAATGCTACTTAATTGATTCCTCATATTAAGTATTGTCTTACTATAATTAGGTGAATTAAAAATACTATTTCCTGCAACAAATGCATTTGCACCACATTTTGCTATTGATGCAATATTTTCTGTATTAATTCCCCCATCAACTTCTAAAATAATTTTCTTATTATTTTCATTAATAATTTTTCTTACTGCTTTAATTTTATCTAAGGTATTATTTATAAAAGACTGCCCACCAAAACCAGGGTTTACAGACATTAGCAGAATCACATCTATTTTATTTATTATATATTCAAGATAAGATAGTGGTGTTGAAGGATTTAGGGCTACTCCAGCTTTTATATTATTATCTTTTATTAAGTTAATGGATCTATCAGCATGTAAAGTTGCTTCAGGATGAAAAGTAATAATATCTGCTCCAGCATTAGCAAATGCATTTATTAAACTATCTACTGGAGTTGTCATTAAATGAACATCTATTAATTTGTCTTTACAATATGGTTTAATAGCCTTACATACTTGAGGGCCAACCGTTAAATTAGGAACAAAGTGATTATCCATAACATCAAAATGTATCCAATCAGCCCCAGCATCAATTACATTTGTTATTTCTTGACCTAGATTAGCAAAATCTGCCGATAAAATACTAGGAGCAATTATAAATTGGTTTTGCATATTCTAAATATTTGCCTTTTATAAATCACTTTAACTTAATTTTTTGCTGAGGTATTGGCTTACCTTGTAAAATATTTAATGCCCATTGTAACTGAAAATCAGATTTTAAATCAACAATTGCCGTATCTTTACTTACCACTTTTGGCGACTTTCTTAATCTTTCATTCATCTTAGCTTTTAGTTCAGATTGAGTACTAATTTGCTTAGGCGGTGTTATAATAGGAGTGTTCTTATTTTTGCTTTCTTCATTATTAAGTGGATTATTTAAATGATTATCAAGAGTAGCCTCTGATAAATCCCAACTATCATATAAATCACTATATTCGCTCTGAACAATAATATCTGGCCTAATACCTTCCGCTTGTATAGAGCGTCCTTTAGGTGTATAATACAAAGCTGTAGTTAACTTTATAGCTGTATCTGAAGTTAACGGAATAACAGTTTGTACAGAACCTTTACCAAAACTCTTAGTACCAATTATTTGCGCCCTTCCATAATCCTGTAAACTTCCAGCTACAATTTCTGAAGCTGAAGCAGTACCTTGATT
>CAYZUJ010000068.1:5122-8932 GCA_964481375.1 uncultured Neisseria sp.
CGCGAGTGGAGTATATCTCTGGGACTCAGAAGGGAAGCAGTACCTTGATTTATTAAAACCACCATAGGCATTTGTTTATAAATAATTGGCACATTGTTTAAAATATCAACACTACTTTCTATCAAATTATAATATTTTGGCTCAGCTAAAAAATCTTGTTTATTACTAGCTCTACCACCAATTGAAACAATTAAACTATGCTGGGGTAAAAAAGTACTAGCTACTCCAACAGCAGACTGCAATAATCCACCTGGATCATCTCGTAAATCTAATATTATTCCTTTTAGATGATTATTTCTATTATATATATTATTTAACTCATTTATCAAACTATTAGTTGTGTCAGATTGAAAATTAGTAATACGAACATAAGCATAATCTGGTGTTAACATTGTATATTTTACACTTCTAATCTCAATCAAAGCTCTAGTAATTTTAAAAATAAGAGGTTTTAATTCATTTTTACGTGCAACAATTAAAGTGACTTTTGTTCCTGCTGGACCACGCATTTTTTTTACCGCTTGATCTAGGGGCATATTCGATGCAGGTTGATTATCAATTTTAACAATTAAATCCCCACTTTTAATGCCTGCATAATATGCAGGAGTTCCATCGATAGGCGCTACTACTTTAACACCCGCTGAATCTTTATCCCTACTTACCTCAATACCTAACCCAGCAAATGCGCCAGCAGTCATTTCAGTCAAGTGTTTATATTCATCTTTATCTAAATATGTTGAATGAGGATCAAGATTGGTTAACATACCATTAATAGCACCTTTAATTAATTTAGTATCAGTTACACTTTCAACATAATAATTTTTTGTAATTGAATATACCTTAGCAAAATTGTTAATTTCATCAACAGGAATTTTAGCTTCATCTGCATTTGGTGAATTAATAATAGATTTTTCAGTATCATCAACTGCAAAAGAATATATGCTAATAGTCAAAATAGCCCCACAAAAAACTCCTATTATAAATTTACTAATTTTTCTTAAACGCATTAAACTTCCTTTCAAATTTTATCACTGATCTTTTATGAGTAAAACTACTGCTTGTGCGATAACAGCTTTATTTTTTCCTACTTCTCCCACACCTTCATTAGTTTTAGCTTTAATATTTATTTGGTCTAAATTAATTTCTAAATCCATTGCAATATTTTCCCGCATTCTTTCTATATAATCCCTAAGCTTTGGTTTTTCAATTATAATAGTAGAGTCTATATTATTAATTTTATATTCATAAATACTTTTAATTTGCTCATAAACTTTTTTTAATAATATTCTACTATCAATATTTTTATATTCACAATCAGTATCAGGAAATAGCTTTCCAATATCACCTAATGCCATAGCTCCAATTAATGCATCAATAATTGAGTGAAGTAAAACATCAGCATCAGAATGACCTAAAAGACCCAGAGTATAAGGAATTCTTACCCCCCCTATTATTAAAGGGCATAGTAATGTCATTCGATGTATATCAAATCCTTGACCAACTCTAAACATTCTATTCACTTATTTATATATTATCCAAAAATTTTTCTGCATCTAATGCTGCCATACAACCTGTGGCTGCAGATGTAATAGCTTGTTTATATACCATATCTTGAATATCTCCGGCCGCAAAAACTCCTGGGACTGAGGTACTGGTTGCGTTGCCTTCATTACCAGATTTGGTCACAATATACCCATCTTTCATTTCTAATTGTCCCTGAAAAATAGCTGAATTTGGTGTATGACCAATTGCAATAAAAACGCCTAATAATGAAATATTTTCTAATTCACCATTGTTATGTTTTATTTTAATACCGGTTACTCCCTTATCATCACCCAGAACCTCATCTAAAACCGCCTCAGTTTTTAAAACAATTTTACCAGCATTTACTTTTTCCATCATCCGATCAATCATAATCTTTTCTGCTTTAAAGCTAGATCTTCGATGGATTAAAGTGACTTTACTACAAATATTAGATAAATATAAGGCTTCTTCAACTGCAGTATTACCACCACCTACAACAGCAACCTCTTGATTTTTATAAAAAAAACCATCACAAGTAGCACAACCTGAGACACCTTTACCCATAAATTTTTTTTCTGATTCTAACCCTAAATATTTAGCACTAGCACCGGTTGCAATAATTAAAGCATCACAACTAAATTCGCCAGAATCCCCTGTTAGTTTAAATGGACGACTCCTTAAATCAACACTTTTTATTTGATCAAAAATTATTTTTGTTCCAAATTTAGTAGCATGCTCTAAAAATCTTTGCATTAGATCTGGACCTAAAACATGACCGCCAATTTCAGCAGGCCAGTTTTCTACTCCAGTTGTAGTCATTAATTGACCACCTTGTTCAATTCCAGTAATAATTGTCGGAGTTAAATTAGCTCGAGCTGCATAAATTGCAGCAGTATAACCAGCTGGCCCAGAACCTAATATAATTAACCTATGATGTGCAGACATTAACATTATCCCTTTCTGGCAACATAACATTTATTTCTAATAATTCCAAATTATTGCGTTTCTCTAAATTGACTTTTAAATCATCCTTATCAACCTTGATGTATTTAGCAATAACTTCAACTAATTCTTGCTGTAATTGTGGTAACCAAGACGGAGTTTCACTTTCTTGATTAAATTCATTAATTGCCCGTTCGTGAGCTAATATTATTTGTAACCTTTCTTTAGCAACTACCGCAGTAGTTTTTTTACGACCTAAAATTATATCTAATAGTGACATTAGCGACCTCCTCCAAAAATACGTCTTAATAGTCCTTTTTTCTCAGGCATAACAAAACGAAGTGGTTTCTCTTCACCTAAAAATCTTGCAATAACATCTAGATATGCTTCTGATACGTCTGTATTATTTAAACTAATTGCCGGTGTTCCAGTATTAGAAGCATGCAAAACATCTGGCGATTCAGGAATAAGCCCCAAAACTGGAAGACGTAAAATATCTTGGATATCTTGTAGTGACAACATCTCACCACTTTCAACACGGTTTGCATTATAACGTGTAACTAATAGATGAGCTTTAATTTTCTCTTGCCCACTTTCAGATCTTTTTGATTTAGAAGCAAGTAACCCTAAAATTCTATCTGAATCTCTTACTGATGAAACTTCTGGATTAGTCACTACTAAAGCTTCATCTGCAAAATATAAAGCTAGAAAAGCTCCACGTTCAATACCAGCTGGTGAATCACAAATAATATAATCAAACTCTTTGCTTAGTTCATTTATTACTTTTTCTACTCCCTCTTCGGTTAAAGCATCTTTATCTTTAGTTTGAGATGCAGCTAAAACATACAAGTTATCGCAGCTTTTATCTTTAATTAAAGCCTGGTGAAGAGTAGCATCTCCTTGTATAACATTTACAAAATCATACACAACCCTTCTTTCACAACCTAGAATTAAATCAAGGTTTCTAAGACCGATATCAAAATCAATTACAACAGTTTTATAACCACGCAGAGCTAAACCAGTTGCAAAACTGGCAGAAGTAGTAGTTTTTCCTACTCCACCTTTCCCTGAGGTTACGACAATAATTCTAGCCATAAAATCTCCTATCTTAAAAAATTAATTTAATGGTTTTATGTGCAAACGACTTTTTTCATCTAAATGTATCTGCACCATTTTATGATTTATATTGTCCAACAATTTATTTTCAAGAGCTCTAAATATTCCTCCAATTGCAATTAGTTCTGCGTTAAAACTTGTTGTAAAAATTCGTGCCTCTTTATTACCACTACTTCCAGCAATTAATTTTCCTTTTGCTTCACCATAGATATGAATACTGCCAGTAGC
>CAYZUJ010000068.1:8942-9281 GCA_964481375.1 uncultured Neisseria sp.
GTAACAATTATATCACCATCATTTTCCAAACGCATACCACTTCTAACTGGGTCATCATAAATTAAAGTCTTATTACTTACTGGATTTAATTTTGTTGAACTTGTCAAATCTAATACTTTTACTCCAAAAATGTAGTCTTTATTTTCATTAGATATATATTGCTCAGAGTATTTGTTGTGTAAAATAGAATGTATATTTATTCCATATTCATTTCCTGTAGACTTAATAGAATCAATTATTTTATTTAAATCACTTAAGACAAATACATCATTTAAGGAGAGAACAATTGTGTTATTTTTTTTATCTAATTTTTTTAAACTTTTAAATTTAGCTTTAATA
>CAYZUJ010000069.1:0-1435 GCA_964481375.1 uncultured Neisseria sp.
GATTACAGCCAATAAATGCGCTTCAGGATAACTTTTATAAGTTTTAACTACATAATCTGCAAATTTCATTAAATTATTTTTATTTTCTATCTTAAAATTCTTACTAACTGTTGAACTTAAAAATAATAATATAGCCCTACCATCATCAGGCATATTTTTCATTAGATAATCTAAATTATTCTCAGCAATTAAATAATTATTAGAATTTAATGCAATTGGTATATTAAACAGCTTTGTTAAATTTGAATTGGGACTTACTGAAATAAAAAGTTTTATAAGTTCATTTAATTGGCTAATTTGAAAAGCTGAAGTTGTAATATGTTCTAATGAAATTATAGCTTTATATATTGTATAAGGATCTTTATATTTAATTGCTAAACTATTAAACCCCTCACTAGCACGTACATAATCACCTTGATTAAAGTATAAATCAGCCTGAACTAATTTAGATAAATCTTCTGCAGAAATATTACTTAAAATTTTATTCTGTTCAAAATCTTTTAACAAATCAGCGGTATCTATAGCATTCTCTACGTTTATTTCATAATTAACAGTATCAAATTCTTTTGGGTTATATCTAGGTACTGTAGCACAAGCAAATAGTAAAAAAATAACTACCACTAGTAAAGCTTTTTTCATTAATACATGACCTTCTTGGTTATTATTAATATGTTATAATAATTGTTGTTTTATTCTTATCCAAACTGAATAAGTAACTATTTTATCATTTTTTATTGCAACTACCTTTATCTTTTATATAAATGAAAGAATTAATATGCCAGAGTTACCAGAAATAGAAACTATTACTCAAGGAATTCAAAATTTAGTTGGTCAAAAAATTTCAGATATAATAGTTAGAAACAAATCACTCCGCTATCCTATTGAACCAAACCTAAAATATAAATTAATTGACAAAAAAATAATAGCAATTACTAGAAGAGCTAAATACATAATAATAAAATTAAACTATGGTTTCTTAATAATACATTTGGGAATGTCTGGTAGCATCTCATTAACAAACCTATCCAATATCGATAAAAAACATGACCATTTTGATTTAATATGCGAAAATATTATTTTACGCTATAATGATCCAAGGCGATTTGGCTGTATTATTTACACAGATAACGCCATAGAAAAACATAAATTATTTAGTTCTCTTGGTCCAGAACCACTTTCTAATAATTTTAATGCAAATTACTTAATATCAAAAATAAATAATCGAAATATTTCAATAAAACAACTCATTATGGATAATCATATTGTAGTAGGTATAGGAAATATATATGCTTGTGAAGCCTTATATAAATCAAATATATTACCAACAAGAATTGGAAATACTATTAATGAAACTGAAGCTAAAAATTTAGTGATGAATATACAATCAGTTTTAAAATCTGCTATTCAATTAGGCGGCAGTTCAATGAACTGCCGC
>CAYZUJ010000069.1:1445-9280 GCA_964481375.1 uncultured Neisseria sp.
GTTCATTACGTGATTATAAAAAAATTGATGGAACTCTTGGTTATTTTCAAAATGAGCATTTTGTATACGGTAAAACTAATAAGCAATGCAAAAGCTGCAATAACTTAATAACAGCAAAAAGAATTGGAGGACGTAATAGTTTTTATTGTCCATATTGTCAAGTATAATAACTATTATTCAATTTTATACATATAATGATATACAAAATAATTTGTTATATTCAATATTGGCAACCAAATTATTAAACCTAAACCTAGAGGAATGATAGCTAACGCTGTAAACCCTAATATTAAAATAGCATACATTAATAATGTCTGAATATTATAAAAACCAGCTTTAATGCTTAACCACATTGCAGTTGAAGGTTTTACTTCATTATATAAACAAATAATTGGCGCAAGCCACATAGCCATTTGCAAAATTAATACCGGAATAAAAAACAATAACATTATTTCAAAGCGAGTTATTTTATTCGATACTCCATAACTATCTAGCATATTTTCTAATAAGGTTTGCATTATTAATATAATTGCATATAGAAAGAAATTTATAAAAGCAAGATTTACTAAAGTTCTATTAATAAACATATTTTTAAATATAGATGAGACTCTTATATCTTCATTAAGTTGAACTTTTTCTGTTAATTGCGCAAACCTTGCAATAAATAAAGGAGACATAAAAGCACCAAATAAGGGTAATAAACCTATTAAAAAATTTACTAGACCTAATAGTATAAACTGTAAGGGTTTTTCTCTAAATATTATAAAACTTAGTTTTATCCATTCTAAACTTGCTTTTAATTCTATATTTCTATTAATTTTTATCACTAACATACTACTCCGCTACAATTTAATCACTAGTCAATATCACTAAAAAAGCGAATTATAACACAAATTTATTTAGAAAATTATATTGCATAATATTATTTAATATAATAAAATAGCTACGTTTATAAAGTAAGTTTCAATTTTACCAATTTTAAGGAATAATATTTATGGCACTAGTATCCCTAAGACAAGTTCTTGATCATGCTGCAATCAATACATATGGCGTTCCTGCATTTAATGTAAATAATTTAGAACAAGTTCAAGCTATTATGGAAGCTGCAAAAGAAACTGATTCTCCAGTAATTTTACAAGCATCAGCTGGTGCAAGGAAATATGCAGGAGAAGAATTTCTTAAACATTTAATTTTAGGTGCAATAGAAGAATATCCTGAAATTCCTATCGTAATGCATCAAGATCATGGTGCATCACCTGGTATTTGTATGCAAGCAATTCAACTTGGCTTTTCGTCAGTTATGATGGATGGCTCACTAATGAGTGACGGAAAAACTCCAAGTGAATATGAATATAATGTTGAAGTCACTCGCAAAGTAGTAGAAATGGCACATGCAGTTGGTGTTTCTGTTGAAGGCGAATTAGGTTGCCTAGGTTCATTAGAAACTGGGCATGGCGATAAAGAAGATGGGCATGGTTTTGAAGGAGTTTTAGATAAAAGCCAGTTATTAACTGATCCAGAGCAAGCAAAAGATTTTGTAAACAAAACTCAAGTTGATGCTCTTGCAATTGCAATAGGCACTTCTCATGGTGCATATAAATTTTCAAGAAAACCAACTGGTGATATTTTATCAATTGATCAAGTAAAAAAAATTCATGAAAAAATACCTAATACCCATTTAGTTATGCATGGTTCAAGCTCTGTACCTCAAGAGTGGTTAAAAGTTATTCGCGAAAATGGTGGAGATTTAAAAGAAACTTACGGCGTTCCTGTTGAAGAAATACAAATAGCCATTAAATTTGGTGTTAGAAAAATTAATATTGATACAGATATTCGCTTAGCTATGACTGGCGCTATCCGCCGCTATTTTTCTACACATAAAGACCATTTTGACCCTCGTCAATATTTAAAAGAAGCAAAAAATGCAGCCAAAGCAATTTGTATTGATCGCTTCACTCAATTTGGCTGTGCCGGTAATGCTTCTAAAATTAAACCTCAAAAATTATTTCAAATGGCAAAACAATATGCTACAATGAAAGGTGTTTAAATATTTAATTTCACTCATAAAATTTGAGAAAGGTTTATTATGAAAAAATATTTAATAATTTTATTTTCTATATCCGTTAATAATTCATTTGCTAGCGATAAAATTAACTTTGCAGAAGAAAAAGTTATGTGCGGGAATTATATGGTAACTGCAACTAGCACTAAAGAAGCCATATTAAATAACTGTAAAATAATAGAAATGGAAAAAAAACGTCATTTTTTTCATAGAGAAATGCAGTTAAAATTTATTGCTACTATAAAAGAGTCTGAAATTGTTAAATGTAGCTTTACTAAAAAAAATAAAATTGAACATTGTAGTAAAGAATAATTATATAAAGTAGCTATTAACCATAGCTACTAGTTTCTCTCCATATTTTTCTAACTTAGCTTTTCCTATACCATATATTCTTCTTAATTGTTCTTGGTTTTTTGGTTTATTAGTTACTACTTCATAAATCACTTTATCCGATAAAACTGCATGTTGAGATACCTTATAAAGTAATGCTAATTCATGTCTATAAGTCAAAATATCTCTATATAATCTTTCTTCTAATTCATTTCTTAACCATAATGCATTAGCAATATATTTATAATCTTTTTGAACTTTTGGTTTAATTACAGGCAAATACACATCTTGTAACCCTTTTATAATTGGTAAGGAATTATTATTAAGCTTTAAATAGCCTGTTAAATAATCAATATCAATTATATCTTTACTATATAGTCTTCTAATAGCACGGCGTAGCTCTTTACTATTTAAATCATTGCATAAACCAAATGTAGATAATTTATGATACTCCCAAATTTGTACATCTAAACTTGCCTTCCCTCGTAAAATATCTACCAAAGTCGTCACTGTGCATTTTTGCTGTACCCTATAAATAGTAGATAATATTTTTTGTGCTAATGCGGTAGCATCATACTGTTGTTGTGGATTAATACAATTATCACATTTACCACAACTAGCTATATCTTCACCCATTAATTGCAATAATTTCTTACAACGGCAATCAGTAGTATCACAATATTGAATTATTTTCTTTAATTTAATTAATTCGTATCTTTTTTTTAACTCACTCATCTCAGACATAACAATTACTCTACCTAATTCAATAATATCTTTAAATCCAAAACTAACACAACTATATGCTAACATATTATCTCGTCCAGCCCGACCAGATTCTTGATAAAAATGATCTATACTCTTTGGCATATCAAAATGATAAACATAACGCACATCTGGCTTGTCTATTCCTAAACCAAAAGCGACTGTTGCTACCATAATAACATTATTATTTTGCAGAAAAAAATTATGGTTTTCTTCGCGTATTATATTTTCTAAACCAGCATGATAACTAACTGATTTATATTTATTTAGATTAAGAAATTTACAAATCTCATCAACTCTGGCTCGAGAACTACAGTAAATAATTCCACATTCATGTTTATGCATTTCTAAAAAATCTAATAATTGATTTTTACCGTTGTTCTTTTCCTGTACGTTATAAATTATATTAGCACGTAAAAAAGAAGAATTAAAAAACTTAGCTTCTTTTAAATTCAGATAATGCATTATATCTATTCTAGTATAGTGATCTGCAGTCGCTGTTAATGCTAATCTAGGAGTATGTGGAAATAATTTTGCTAATAAATTTAATCTTTGGTATTCTGGACGAAAATCATGTCCCCAATGTGAAACACAATGAGCCTCATCAATTGCAAATAAACTTACTTTTTGATTCTTTAAAAATAATAAAAACCATTGAGAACAAAGCCTTTCAGGCGTTACATAAAGAATCTTTATTTGCTTTTTACGAATCTTTGTCCAATATTCATTAATCTGCCCTTGTTCCAAATTGGAAGCCAAATAAGCGGCTTTTATTCCTAGCTGATTAAGAGCCCCTACTTGATCTTGCATTAAAGCTATTAATGGCGAAACTACTATTGTTAACCCATCTAACAATAATGCAGGCAATTGATAGCATAAAGACTTCCCACCACCAGTTGGCATTAAAACAAATACATTCTTTCCATCAAGAATATGATTAATAATTTGCTCTTGATTATCTAAAAATTTTGAATAGCCAAAAACCTGTTTTAAAATTTTACTAGGAAACATGAGCTAACTTTCAATACTTGAAAACTCTTTCTCTATAGTTGATGATATAGTCTCTACAATTGGTAACTCACTAATTATATCAGTTTTAATTTTTGCTGTTTTATATGGTCTATATTCTACCGCTACTCCTAAATTTTTTAACTCACTTGTTTTTGGTACAATATTAGCATTATAAACAACTGTTGCCTGCGTTAAATATTCTTGCGCTTTAACTAAAGAACCGCCAACTTCCCCAATTGATTTGTAAATATTTTTAACAATATCTATAATTTCAGTAATATTTTTAACAGTATTATAATTATCCCACATATATTTTAAAGTAGTTAATAATGGAAATATTGTCATTGGTGTAGCTAATATTATTCTTTTTTCAAATGCATAAGTTAATAAGTTTTTATCTTCATCTATAGCATAAATCAACATCATATCAATGGGTAAATAAATAACTATACAATCAAAACTGTTGTAATCTTTATTATAATTTTTATTTGCTAAACTATTAATCTGCGCTTTAATAGAAACTGATAATTGCTTAAATTTCTCTTTGGCTATTTCGTCATCTTCTGAATTTACACCTTCATAATAATACTTCATCGGTGTTTTACAATCTATAATAATTTTTTTGCCCTCAGGTAAATTTAAAACAAAATCTGGTTTTCCATCTGCTCTACCCTGCTGTCTAATATAATCAATAGCCCCCTTTAATTGTAACTCTTTAGAAAGTAAATTTTCTAAATGCAACTCCCCCCAATTACCAGTTCGTTTATTGTTGTGAGTTAAAGTTAAAGTTAAATCATGAGCTTTTTGCATGGTTTCCCGTGTAGCTAATAAAAGATTATCTATACTAGATTTAAATTCTGTTTTAGTATTTTCATTAAATTTAATTAATTGATTATCAATCTCTTTTATTTTTAAATCTATCGGAGCTAAAAGCTTATCGATTTGCTCATGCTTATAGTTAAAGTTCATTTCTGATCGCTTTTGATAAGAATCCATCAATTCTTTAGTACTATTTAAAAAAGTTTGACTATTATTTTTTAAAATATTATCGGCCAGATTATTAAATTGTTTTTCTAAATTATTATATATTTCTTTTAAACGATTATTTTCGTTATTTAACACTCCATTTTCATAACTTAAAGTATCAACTTTAATTTTACTCCTATTAATTTCTTCATTTAATATTTCATTATTAATTTGTATTTGATTAAAAATTTTCTCTTTCTCATTAAAAGATGCCTCTAATTTTGCAAAATTGATATGTGCTTGTACTAATTTATCATTTATATTTTTACTTGCCATAATCTTACCAAATAGAATGCCTAATGCCAAAATAACAATCGCGAGAATAATTAATATTATTATCATAGCTCTACCTTTATTGCAAAATTTTTCAAATAGTAAATTAGTTATGCTAAACTTGAGTATACCATATTTAAGGAAAAAAAATGTTAATTGAAATTATTGTTACCAATGTGCTTGAAGCTATTACAGCTCAAAACTTTGGTGCCAATCGTATTGAACTAATTCAAAGCTTTGAATATGGTGGATTATCTCCTAGCTTAGAATTAGCAAAAGAAGTATGTGACGCAGTTAGCATCCCTACAAATATAATGATCCGCCCACAAGGACAAAATTTTATTTATAATCAGAAAGACCAAATACAAATTTTATCTGAATTAGATTATATCCGTGATAATACATCAGCAAATGGTATTGTTTTTGGTGCCCTAGATAATAATAACAATATTGATTGTAAACTATTAGAAAAAGTTATTGATAATAAAAATCATTTACAATTAACTTTTCATCGTGCTATAGATGAAAGTAAGGATATAATAAATAGTTATAAAGAATTATTAAATTATTCAGATATAAATTTAGTATTAACTTCTGGAGGTAAAGAAACAGCAGTTTTAGGCGCTAAAACTATTAAACAAATGCTTATTTTAAATCAAAATAAAATAAATTGTAAAATATTAGCAGGCAGTGGCATTACACCTGAAAATGCATATTCATTAATTAAACAAACTGGAGTAAAACAAATTCATGTAGGGAAAGGAGTCAGAATAAATAATATTTTAAACAAAAACAAATTTGAAAAGCTATTTAAATCCATATATAGCTAAAAATAATATACTCTTCAAAATTATAAATATTTTGATTTTACATAATTTTCGACAATATTTTGAAATTCTTTAATAATATTATCACCTTTTAAAGTAACATACTTGTTGCCATCTATAAAAACTGGTGCAACCGGAGATTCATCTTTTCCTGGTAAACTAATACCAATATTAGCTAATTTTGATTCCCCCGGCCCATTTACTACACAACCCATAACAGCAACTTTCATGGTCTCTACGCCTGGGTATGCCGTTTGCCAAATCGGCATTTGTTCTTGTAAATAGACTTGAATTTGTTCTGCTAATTTTTGAAAATAATCACTTGATGTTCTACCACAGCCAGGACAAGCAGTTACAGTAGGAGTAAATGAGCGTAGCCCCATAGTTTGAAGTATTTCCTGTGCTACTATTACTTCGTTTGCTCTACTCTCTCCTACTTTTGGCGTTAAAGAGACACGAATTGTATCACCAACCCCCATTTGTAATAAATTTCCAATTCCAGCTGTAGATGCAACAATACCTTTAGTTCCCATTCCAGCTTCCGTTAACCCTAAATGCAAAGGAAAACTACATTTTCTAGCTAAATCTCTATAGACAGAAATTAGATCTTGAACTTGGCTAACTTTACAGGATATAATAATCTTATTTGCAGGCAAGCCTATTTCCATTGCTTGGTTAGCACTTTGCAGTGCTGATTCAACAAGTGCATTCCTCATTACAACTTCTGCTGATAACGGCTCAATTAATTTACCATTTAAATTCATCATGTCTGCTAATAGTTTTTGATCTAGTGAACCCCAGTTAACCCCGATCCTTACTGGTTTATCATTATCAATTGCGGTTTTTATCATATAGGCAAATTGTTGATCTTTCTTACTCCCGCTGCCTACATTCCCAGGATTAATTCTATATTTATCTAAATATTTAGCACAATCAGGATTTTCTGCTAAAATTTTATGCCCATTAAAATGAAAATCACCTACTAACGGAACTTGAATACCCATATCCATTAATCTATCTTTAATTTCCTTAATTTTACTCCCGGCTATAGAAGTATTTACAGTTAATCGAATAATTTCAGATCCAGCTTTATATAATTGTGCAATTTGGTTTACAGTTTTTTCAACATCTTCTGTATCAGTATTAGTCATTGATTGAACTACTATTGGATAATTACTACCCAAATATATTTTACCAATTTTTACACTATGGGTTTTTCTACGAATAATATTCATTTATGAATCTCCATAATTGGAATAATTTTACTCCATTTTTCCTGCCGCTTAGTTTTATCCTTAACTTTTCCTACTAATTGACCACAAGCAGCGTCAATATCCTCTCCCCTAGTCTTGCGAATAGTAGTTATAAATCCAGCATTTTGTAAAATTTTTTGAAACTGTAAAATTCTCTTTCTATCTGAACTTTCAAATCCTGAATTAGGGAATGGATTAAAAGGAATTAAATTAAATTTACATTTAAATCCTTTTATTAATCCTACCAGTTCATGGGCATGTATTAAACTATCATTTACATCCTTTAACATT
>CAYZUJ010000070.1:0-9133 GCA_964481375.1 uncultured Neisseria sp.
AAATACAATGAGGCAATTGGCATACTTGCAGGAGATGCATTACAAGCTTTGGCTTTTGAATTGTTAAGCGCAGATTCAATTTTGCTTAATCCTATAACTAAATTAAAAATTATTGAATTAATAGCTAAATGTAGTGGTTACAATGGTATGGTAGGTGGGCAGGCGACTGATTTAATTGCTACAGGAGTAAAATTAGATTTAGCAGCTATAAAAAAAATGCATGCTTTAAAAACTGGAGCTTTAATAAAGGCAGCTATTTTATCGGGATATTTGTGTGGTGATAAATTTGATTTTGAAATTTATACAAATTTATCTAAGATAGCAGATAATATCGGTTTATTATTTCAGATTAAAGATGATATTTTAGATATTACCAAAGATACTGCAACTTTAGGTAAGATTGCAAATAAAGACATAATAAATGATAAATCGACATATGTCAGTACAATTGGCCTAGAGACTTCTTTTGAATTAGCTACAAGTATTTTTAATGATATTATTAATCAATTAAATGATTTTGATAATAGTGATGATTTGATTGAATTAACACATTCTATTTATAACCGTAATAATTAGAGATTTTCTTTGAAACATTTAGTATGACAAAATTTCCACTGCTTGAGCAGATAAATTATCCCAAAGAACTAAGAGCACTTGATAAAAGCCAATTATATACTTTATCAAGAGAGTTAAGGGAGTATTTGATTGAACAGGTTAGTAAAACCGGTGGGCATTTAGCTTCTAATTTAGGTAGTGTGGAATTAACTATAGCACTACATTATATATATAATACGCCAGAGGATTTACTAGTATGGGATGTTGGTCATCAATCTTATGCCCATAAAATATTGACTGGACGTAGAAATAAAATGGATAGCTTAAGGCAATATGGAGGTTTAGCAGGTTTTCCTAAAAGAGATGAGAGTGAGTATGATACTTTTGGCGTTGGGCATTCCTCAACTTCTATTTCAGCAGCTTTAGGAATGACAATAGCTAATCGGCAAAAAAATATTAATAATAAAGTAGTAGCAATAATTGGTGATGGCTCAATGACTGCTGGGTTAGCCTTTGAAGGTCTTAATAATGCTGGTTGGTTAGGATCAGATATTTTAGTAATATTAAATGATAATGAGATGTCTATTTCAGAAAATGTAGGCGCTATTAGTAGGTATTTATCAAGGATTTTAGCTAGTAGATTTTATAATTCTGTAAAACAAACGGCTAATAAAGCATTGAGTTTGGTACCAAGTATGCAAAAAATGGTTCATCTTATGGAAGAGCATGTTAAAGGTATGATTATGCCTGGCACAATGTTTGAAGAATTAGGTTTCAATTACATAGGGCCAATTGATGGTCATGATATAGAAGAATTGGTAGAAACATTATCTAAAGTAAGAGATTTATCTGGTCCACAATTTCTCCATATTGTAACTAAAAAAGGTCAAGGATACAAATTAGCAGAAAATAATCCGATTGGATATCATGGGGTTACAACGTTTAATCCAGATGAAGGAGTGCAAAAAGGCAAGGCAAGTAGTTTAACTTATACCCAAGTATTTGGTAAATGGTTATGTGACATAGCAAAAATAGAAAATGATTTTATTGCTATAACGCCAGCTATGCGTGAAGGTTCAGGAATGGTTGAATTTGCACAATTATATCCTAATAAATTTTTTGATGTAGGTATTGCTGAACAGCATGCAATAACCTTTGCAGCGGGGGTAGCAACGCAAGGGATTAAGCCTATAGTTGCAATATATTCTACTTTTTTACAACGAGGCTATGATCAATTGATACATGATGTAGCTTTGCAGGATTTACCAGTAATGTTTGCTATTGATAGAGCTGGCATAGCTGGAGCAGATGGGCCAACTCATATAGGGGCGTTTGACTTATCATATCTTCGCTGTATTCCTAATATGCAAATAATGGCACCTAGTGATGAAAATGAATGCTATCAGATGTTATGGACTGCATATAGAAGTAATAAGCCAACGGCTGTGCGTTATCCACGTGGTTCTGGTATCGGAGCTGCAATTAATGAGAATATTCAGATTATAGAAATAGGAAAAGGTGAAATTGTAAGAGAGGGTGTAGAAGTAGCTATATTAGCTTTTGGTTCTATGGTAGAAGTGGCTAAATTAGTAGCTAATGAAATAAATGCAACAGTTTGTAATATGAGGTTTGTAAAACCATTAGATCAAGAGTTAATTAAGCAAGTTTGTAAGCAACATAAGTATATAGTGACTATAGAGGAAAATGTTATAGAAGGTGGCGCAGGTGCAGCTTGTTTAGAAGCTATGCAAACAATGCAAATTAACATGCCAGTCTTAAATTTAGGATTAAAAGATGGATTTTTAGAGCATGGCGACCCTAAAATATTACTCAAGATTAGCAGTTTAGATAAAGATGGAATAATAAATGATATTAAGAATAAGTTTTATAAATAAGTATTTTTTGGAGAAAAATTTTGTTAAACCAAGAGCAAATGAAAAAGCTAGCAGGAGAATATGCAGTAAAATATGTTGAAGATAATATGATAGTTGGTGTTGGTACGGGTTCAACTGTTAAGTATTTTATTGATGAATTAGAAAAGATAAAGCATATTATAAAAGGTACTGTTTCTAGTTCAACTCAAACCACAGCAATTTTAAAAAGATATAATATTCCGGTCTTGGAATTAAATAGTGTTGGTGAAGTTGATATTTATATAGATGGAGCAGATGAAATTAATCATTTATTACAGATGATTAAAGGTGGGGGTGGTGCTTTAAGCCGAGAAAAAGTAATTGCAATGTGCGCGCACAGATTTATTTGTATAGTAGATGAATCAAAATATGTTTCTAAATTAGGAAAATTTCCCTTACCAGTTGAAGTTTTACCAATAGCTAGAAGTTATGTTGCGCGAGAAATAGTAAAATTAGGAGGCATGCCAATTTGGCGTGAGGGTTTTGTAACGGATAATAGTAATTGGATTTTGGATATTCATAATTTAGATATTTTAGAACCAATCGCGTTAGAGCGTAATTTAAATAATATAGAAGGTGTTGTGGCTTGTGGCTTATTTGCAAAACGAAATGCAAATGAATTAGTATTAGCAAAATCAGATGGTAATATTCAAATAATTTCTTAATTTTTAGAAAAATATATTTAGTATGAATGATAATTTATTAGCAACTGTTGATTTAGGTTCGAATAGTTTTAGATTATTGGTAGCAAAAATCAAAGACGATGGTATTTTATACCCTATAGACCAAATTAGAGAGCCAGTAAGGTTGGGAGCAGGGTTAGATGCTAATAATAATTTATCTGAAGAGTCACAAGAATTAGCATTTAAAGTATTATCTAGATTTGCAGAAAGATTGAAAGGCTTTGATCGTCATCAAGTCCGAGTTGTGGGAACTAGTACCTTAAGAATTGCTAAAAATGCTGAAAATTTTATTTTAGAAGCTAATAAAATTTTAGGATTTAATATTGAAGTGATTTCAGGTAATGAAGAGGCGCGATTGATATATATTGGAGCAATGCATTCTCTAGCATTTTCTGAAGCAAAACAATTAGTAGTAGACATTGGGGGAGGTTCAACAGAGTTTATCATTGGTAGGGGTTATAAGCCACAGATAATGGAAAGTGTTACAATGGGTTGCGTTTCCTTTAGTAATCGATATTTTAAAAATAAAGAACTTACAGATAATAATTTTAAAAATGCAATTTTTGCAGCTAGAAGTAAAATTCAAGCAATGGAACATTTAATTGCTAAACATGATTGGGTTTCAGCAATTGGTTCTTCTGGTACTATTAGAGCTTTGTATGATTTGATTATTCTAAATGGATTTTCAGAGCAAATTACTTTAAATAGTTTATATAAAATAAAAAAAATATTATTAAAATTTAAGAAGATAAAGAATTTGGCTGTTCCCGGATTAAAGGAAGACAGAAACCCTGTAATAGCAGGAGGATTAGCTATTTTAATTGCTATTTTTGAAGAGCTTGAGTTAGATAAAATGACTATCGCCGATGGCTCATTACGTGAAGGGGTTATGTATGACTTGTTAGGCAGGAAGTCTGATGATGATTTACGCATACACACTGTAAATGCATTAAAAACTAGATATGAAATTGATATAGCGCAAGCTAATAGAGTTTCAAAAACAGCATTGAAATTATATAAAAATTTTATTGAAATTGTTAAAGTTGATAAAAATCAGCTAAAACTCTTGCAGTGGGCAACAGAGCTTTATGAAATTGGTTTAAGTATTTCTCACAATGATTATCAAAAGCATGGAGCATATATTGTAGGTAATGCGGATTTAGCCGGTTTTTCTAAGCCGGAACAGATTGTTCTTGCAGATTTGATTCGTTCTCATAGAGGTAGTTTAATAAAAGCGATTGAAATTTTAAAAGAAAAAAGAAGAGTAAAAACAAAGTTATTATTAATGATTATTTCTTTTAGGTTATCAGTCATTTTTAATCGTAATCGAAAAGATTTTAAGGCTGAATTAAAAATTACCAATCCAAGTAAACATGGTTTTGATTTATTTATTGAAGAGAATTGGTTAAAGAATAATCAGCTTACTTTATATTCTGTAAATGAAGAAATTGATCAATGGAAAAAAATAGATTTTAAAATAAAATTACTCTCTTCTTAGTTATGCTAAATTTAAAAATTTTACCTTATATTGAACCAAACAAAATTTTTCAGCTAGTAGAAAATAGATTTGGTACAATTTTTTTAGATAGCAATTTTATTCATTCTCACTATGGACGTTATAGTTATATAGTAATTAATCCTATAAAAGAATTTTTAGGTCTTCCAATTGATAATCAAATTGAGATTTGGCATAATTTATATCAATCTAATATTTGTTCTAGTAATGAAAATTTACCACCTTTTATTGGGGGATTAGTTGGATATTTAAGTTATGACTTATGTAAAGAATTAGAGAGTATTAGTGCAAATGATAATATGAGTAATAATGGAATATTACCTTATTGGTTTGGCTTATATAATCAAGTTTTTGCTTTTGATAATATTAAGAAAATTTGCTATGCGATAGTAGTAGAAATAAATAATATTTTAACTAATTATCAAGAACAACTAGAAAAATTAATCTCTATTTATAATAAAGCTAAACAAGATATCAAATTATCAATTAATATAAATAAGCCACATATTAAGCCTATTTCTTCTAAATTTATTTCTAATTTTACTCAAAATGAATATTTAGAGATAATACAAAAAGCAATTGGTTATATTAGGAATGGAGATATTTTTGAAGTTAATTTGTCAAATTGTTTTCAAACTAAATTACCGAAAAATTATTTAGTAAATGAACTTTATCAAAAATTGCGAACAATAAATAAAGCACCATTTTCTGCTTTTATTAATCTTGATTCTATTAAAATTTTATCTTCATCGCCTGAAAGATTCTTATCAATAAGAGAGCGAAAAATTGAAACTAGACCTATTAAAGGAACAATTAAGCGAAGTGATAATAAGGAAATTGATACTCTATTAAAAGCTCAATTACAAAAAAGTGAAAAAGATATTGCAGAAAATATTATGATTGTTGATTTGATGCGAAATGATTTATCTAAAATTTGTAACGCAGATAGTGTAAATGTAACGCAATTATGTGAAATTGAATCTTTTACTAATGTTCATCATTTAGTATCCGTAATAGAGGGAGAATTAAAAGTAACAGCTTCAATTTTTGATATTATAAAGGCATGTTTTCCGGCAGGTTCAATTACTGGTGCACCAAAAATTAGAGCAATGCAAATTATTGATGAATTAGAAAGAAAGTATCGTGGAGTTTATTGTGGTAGTATTGGTTATTTTAGCTTAAATGGGAATGTAGATTTATCAGTAGCTATTAGAACCATTGTTATAAATAATTCAACAATTAGTTACCATGTTGGTGGGGCTGTAACTCTTGATTCTAACCCCATAGATGAATATAATGAAACCTTATTAAAAGGACAAAAACTAAATGAGGCATTATGATATTATTAATTGATAACTATGATTCATTTGTTTATAATTTAGCACGATATTTTGAGAATACGGGATTTGACACGCAAATTGTGCGTAATGATAAAATTACAATAGAGGAAATTAAGGAATTAAATCCAAGTCATATTATTCTATCACCTGGACCATGTTCTCCAAATGAAGCAGGAATTTCACTTCAAGTAGTTGCTAATTTTTATAATAAAATTCCAATGCTTGGAGTTTGTTTAGGACATCAAATTATAGCCCAAGCTTTTGGTGCTAAAATAACTCGAGCTAAATACCCTATGCATGGAAAATCTAGCTTAATTTTACATAATAGTAAGGATATCTTTAATGACATACCAAATCCCTTACAAGTTGGTCGCTATCATTCTTTAATTGTAACTGATATTGAAGAAAACTCAGATTTATTAATTACAGCAAAATGTTTTAAAGATGAAATCATGGCTTTGAAACATAAAAGATATAATGTTTTTGGAGTACAATTTCATCCTGAGGCTATTCTTACGGAATATGGATGCAGATTATTAAAAATTTCATTAGATAATGAATCTTGCTTCAAAGCTATTTTGAATAAGTTTTTTAATATCTTGTACAGATAAAGATAGAGATTTTGTTAATTCTAAAAAGTTTTTATTTAGATAACCACCAAAATAAGCAGGGTCATCAGAGTTTATGGTAATTTTTACTCCTTGATTTAGTAGAGTTAATGCTTGATGATTTTTTAAATCGGAAACAACTTTTAAGCAACGATTTGATAAAGGACACATTGTTAATGCTATTTGATCTTTGATTATTCTATGAATTAACTCTTTATCTGTACAAATTGCATTACCGTGATCAATCCTATTTACTCCTAAAATATCTAATGCTTCCCAAACATAGCTAGCGGGGCCTTCTTCTCCAGCATGAGCAACTAGTTTTAAATTTTCTGTCCGAGCTTAGTCAAATAAAAGTTTAAATTTATTAGGTGGATTTCCTAATTCAGATGAATCTAATCCAATAGCAATAAAATTATTTCTAAACTCCATAACTTGATCAAAAACTCTTAATGCATTATCTTGACTTAAATGACGTAAAAAAGATACTATTAAATTAGCATTTATGGAGTAATTTTTTTTTGCTAGAATTATAGCCTTTTCAATACCTTGAAAAATGTTTTTAAGAGATACTCCGTAAATAAGGTGAGCTTGTGGATCAATGAACATTTCTGTATAAGTAATATTATTTTTATGAGCTTCTGACAAATAAGCATATGTTAATTCAAAATAATCTTCTTCTGTTTTTAGGATTGATATTCCTTGATAGTATAAACTTAGAAAATCTTTTAAATTATTAAATTTATAAGAATCTTTAATTTTATTAGTTAGTGTATGTTTAAGGGGGACACCATTTCTTTTTGCAATATTAAGAATCATTTCTGGTTCTAAACTACCTTCCAAATGAATATGTAATTCAGCTTTAGGAGAATTAATAGTTTTTATTAAGTCATTTTTTATAGAGCCATTAATTTGTTTTTTTAACATTTTAAATGTTTCTTAATAATTTTTTTTACTTTGCAATGTTATTATTAGATTTTGTAAATATATTAATCTACTATGGTCAATAATTCCCTTTTTTTCTCCTTCAACAATAGCACAACCTAAATCATTAATATGGCTACAATTACGAAAACGACATTTACCTTTTAATTTAATTAGTTCTGGAAAATATTCGATTAAATTTTCAATAGCTAAATGGTATAATCCGAATTCCTGCAAACCAGGACAGTCAATTACCTGAGAATCACTATCAAGATGATATAAGGTTGCAGAGGTTGTAGTATGAGTTCCGCTAGTTTGAGCTTTATTAATTTCTCCTGTTTTAGTATGAGCTGTAGGAATAATTTTGTTGATAATAGTTGATTTACCAACTCCAGACTGACCTATTAATAAACTTGTATGGTTTTTTAATATTGGTTTTAATGTTTGGCAATTATTAATTGCTGATAGAGTAATTACTTTATAACCCAGTTGTTTTTGATATAGATTAATTATTGATTCTTTAAACCTGTTAGTTTCAATTAAGTCTGTTTTATTAATAATAATTAAAGGTTTTATATTTAGTGATTCAGCACAAATAAGACAACCATTAAGAAAATCCATATTAAAGTTTGGCTTAATAGCAATTATTATAAGAATTAAATTTATGTTACTTGCTATAATTTTACTTCGATTTTTTTCTGAGCGATAAATTAGATTTTTTCTTGGTATTAAGTCGATAATTTGTGCTTGCTGATTATTGATTAAATCAACAATAACTAAATCACCCACAACATATTTAGTATTTTTACTTTTAGTGACACATTGATAAGTAATACCATTAACTTCTACAATAAATTGGCGACCAAAACTTTTAATAATTAGGCCTTGCATTTTATTTATTCTTTAAGATGAGCAATACGTATAGAAGCAGGGGGGTGTGAGTAATAAAATTTTACGTATAATGAATCAGGAGTAAGAGTTGAGGCATTATCTCTGTATAATTTTACTAAACCACTTATTAAATCTTTTGTCGAACTATATTTTTTAGCAAAATCATCTGCTTCAAATTCATTTTTTCTAGAAAAATAGCTAGATATTGGTGCAAAAGGAAAAGTTATTACATCCATTATTAATATAAAAAGAATAAGCCCATTATAGTTAGTAATAGAAGTTACGCCAAGAGTATTGAAAAATAATGGTTGGTGTATTAATAAACTTAATATGAATAAACCAACAAAGGTTAAAGCAAATGAAAATATAATTTGTTTTACTACATGTTTATTTTTAAAATGACCTAATTCATGAGCTAATATAGCTTCAATTTCATCAAATTGTAGTTTTTTAATAAGTGTATCAAAAAATACAATACGTTTTGCTCTACCAATTCCAGTAAAATAAGCATTTCCGTGACTAGACCTTTTAGAGCCATCCATTATAAATATACCATGTGTTTTAAAACCACATTTAATCAATAATTGTTCAATTTTTTGTTTTAATTCTTCATTATCAAGAGGAACGAATTTATTAAATATAGGTGCTATAAACATAGGGTAAATTAATAAAAGAATTAAATTAAAAATAACTAAAACGCTCC
>CAYZUJ010000071.1:0-9050 GCA_964481375.1 uncultured Neisseria sp.
AATTGAATTTTTGCTAATTCTAATTCTAACGCAAATACCTTTGCCGCATTTATATATTATTTATACCAATTATATCGTAGGTTTCAATTCCAGATAAGTTTAAGCTTTCTGCAGAATCGTTATTTTTAAATTGTAGAGGTAATACCCCCATTCCTAACAAATTGGAGCGATGAATACGTTCAAAACTTTTAGCGACAACCGCTTTAACCCCTAATAGCTGAGTTCCTTTTGCAGCCCAATCTCGCGAGCTTCCAGTACCATATTCCTCTCCAGCAAGAATTATAGTGGGAGTACCAGATGCTATATATTTCATTGCTGCTGTAAATATATCAGTTTGTATTCCATTGTATAAAGTAAAGCCACCTTCAATTCTTGAGCCATCTTTTTCAATTGGTAGCATAAGGTTTTTAATACGAACATTAGCAAATGTACCACGCATCATTACTTCATGATTTCCTCGGCGTGAACCGTAAGAGTTAAAATCATGAGTAGCAACGCCCTTAGATAATAAATATTCTCCAGCAGGTGTTGTAGCTTTAAATGATCCAGCAGGAGAAATATGATCAGTAGTTACTGAATCACCAACAATTAATAAAGTTTTTGCATTTCTTATTTCTTTAATATCACCATGTTCCATAGAGAAATTTTTGAAAAAGGGGGGTTCTGCTATATATGTAGAATCTGGCCAATTATAAACAGTTCCTGTAGCTGTTTTTATATTATTCCATAAATCTAAACCTGTGGTGAGGTCGCTATATAACTGCCTAAAAGTATTAGGATTCTGTGCTAGTTGAATTAAATCCATAATTTCATGTGAAGATGGCCAAATATCTTTTAAGTAAACCTCTTTCCCATCATCATCTAAACCTAGAGCTTCTGTTTCTAAATCAATATTCATTCTACCAGCAATAGCAAAAGCTACTACTAATGGAGGAGAAGCTAAATAATTCGCTTTAATATTTGGATTAATTCTAGCTTCAAAATTTCTGTTACCAGATAATACAGCACAGGCGATAATATCGTTAATAGATATTGTTTCTATAAATTCTGGTTTTAAGTCTCCTGAATTACCAATACAAGTAGTGCAACCATACCCTACTAAATTAAAGCCAAGTTTATCTAAATATGCTTGCAATCCAGTTTTTTCTAAATATTCGGTAACTACACGTGAACCTGGGGCTAATGAAGTTTTAACTTTAGGGTTGATTTTCAATCCCTTTTCTACAGCTTTTTTTGCTAATAAGCCAGCGGCTAACAATACATATGGATTTGATGTATTAGTGCAAGAGGTAATTGCAGCTATCAAAACATCTCCGTGACCTATATCTATATTATTTAATTTTGTAGGAAAACGATTAAATAAATCTGAATGCTTTTTATTAAAACCACCATCAATAATTGATTTAGAAAATAAATTATTAAAATCATTTTTCATTTGTTTTAATTCAATTTTATCTTGTGGTCTTTTTGGACCAGCTAAGGATGCTTCTATTGTCGCCAGATCAAGAACAATATTTTGTGAATATTCGATGTCGCCTGCATGAGGCATTCCAAATAATTCTTGTTCTTTAAAATATTTTTCAAATAGTTCAATTTCTTCTTCAGTTTTACCCGTTACTTTTAAATAGTGAACAGTAGCTTCATCAGGTGGAAAAAATCCCATGGTAGCACCATATTCCGGTGACATATTGCTAATAGTAGCTCTATCAGTAACAGATAAGCTTTTAGCTCCTTCGCCAAAGAATTCTACAAATTTACCAACAACTTTAGCTTTGCGTAATAGTTGGGTAATAGTAAGGACTAAATCGGTAGCAGTTATACCTTCCTTTAATTTACCTTTTAATTCAACTCCCACAACATCAGGAGTTAATAAATAAATAGGTTGACCAAGCATTGCTGCTTCTGCTTCTATCCCGCCAACTCCCCAAGCTACTACTGCGGTACCATTAATCATGGTTGTGTGTGAATCAGTCCCTACTAATGAATCAGGAAAAATTACGTTTTCTTTTTTTTGCACACCGCGGAAGAAGTGTTCTAAATTTACTTGATGGCAAATGCCTATTCCTGGTGGGACAACGCCAAAAGTATCAAAAGCTTGCATTCCCCATTTCATAAATTGATAGCGTTCATTATTTCGCTCATATTCTTTTTCCATATTTAAGTGTAGGGCATCTTCAGAACCGTAATAATCTACTTGTATTGAATGATCAACAACTAAATCTACTGATACTAAGGGTTCAATAATTTTTGGGTCTTTATTGAATTTATGAGCAACATTTCTCATTGCTGCTAGATCACATAATAAGGGTATTCCTGTAAAATCTTGTAATAGAACTCTAGCAACAACAAAAGGTATTTCCTCAGTTCTTTTGGTGTTTGCTTGCCATGTCGCTAGTTGTTTTACATGTTCTTCTGTGATTTTTACATTATCGTAATTACGTAAAACAGATTCTAAAATAATTTTAATTGAAACTGGGAGTTTTTTTAGATTAAATCCTATCTTAGCAAGTTTAGGTAATGAATAAAAAGTATATTCTTTGCCATTTTTTGTATTTAAAGTTGATTTTGTTTCAAATAAATTGTGCATTTTAAATTCCTATTTTGAGTGTGCAAAGTTTGTTAAATACACTTAACTAATAAAAAAATTTAAGTATGTTTCTAATTAAAATAATCGTGATTTTATCATATTATAATAGGTATTGCTTAAGAAAATCCTTTATTATCATAGCTATTTGCTAGTCAAAAAAATTGTTTAACAATTAACCAAGGTTAATGATAAAATTCTATTGTTATAAAACATATGGCAGATGGTGATTAGTGAATGCAATATAAAATTTTAATTGTTGGTTTAGCCTGGGTGGGGGATGCCGTAATGAGCCAAACTCTATTTAAGGAATTAAATCAGCAATATAATGGTCAATTAATAATTGATGTTTTAGCTAATGAATGGACTGGTAATATTCTCTCACGTATGAAAGAAGTTAATAATGTAATTATTCATCCATTTAAGCATGGTAAATTCCAAATGATTGAACGGATTAAAATTTCTCTTAAATTGCGACATAATAATTATAATCAAGCATTTATTTTACCGTTTACTTGGAAATCTGCTATTATTCCTTACTTTGCTAAAATAAAAAAAAGAACTGGTTTTATTGGCGAATTAAGATATGGTTTAATTAATGACATATATAAATTAGATAAAACTAAATTACCCAAAATGATTGACCAATTTTGTGCTTTAGCAAATAAGGGGAAAAAGCCTGCGAAAATTTTATTGCCAGAATTAAGGGTTGACAAAAATAATCAGCTTGAGTTAATTAAAAAATTTAATTTTAATAATGATAAGTTGATAGCATTATGTCCAGCGGCTGAGTATGGGCCTGCTAAAAGATGGCCGGTAGAGAACTATGCATTGGTTGCTAACATGCTCATAGATAACGGCTATAAAATAATTATATTAGGTTCTGTGAAAGATAAACTAATTAGTAGTGAAATAAAGGCTTTAATAAAAAAACAAGAAAAAGTAGTTGATACATGCGGTAAAACAACTTTAATGGATACTGTGGATATTTTAGCGCTAGCTCAATATGTTATTACAAATGATTCAGGCTTAATGCATATTGCAGCAGCGGTTGGGAGTAATGTAATTGCAATTTATGGTTCATCCTCCCCAAAATATACACCGCCTTTATCACAGAAAGCACAAATAATAAGGGTTCCGCTTGATTGTTCTCCATGCTTACAACGAACATGCAGATTTGGGCATTATAATTGTTTAAAATTTATTACACCAGAAGTAGTTTTTAGTAAAATATCCTTAGAGGAAAATAAATAGTGTTAAGAAAGTTTATTAAAGCCATGATCCCTAGTAAGGGGGATATATTTTTTACTTTATTTGAGGATCTAGCAGTAGTTTCTCATGAATCAGCAAAAATATTTGTTGATATTCTAAATTCCCAAGATATGGAAGTAGCAAATAAATTAATAGCAAGTTCTCGAGAGTTTAAGCAGAAAGCTAATGCTATTAATAAAAATGTTTTGCAGCAAGTAAATAGTATGCTAATTACACCAATTGATCGAGGTGATATTCAAGAGTTATCTGGTTTTTTAACCAAACTTACCAAGAGGATTGTCAAACTTAGTACTAAATTGCAAATTTATAATATAGATGCAAATACAGATGATTGTTTAATTAAAAATGCAAATACATTATTAATAATAACAAAAGTTTTGTTAGATAGCATTCAAGGTTTAAAGTTAGGAGATAATGAAAAAATTAATGCAGCCGACGATAAAATTAATGAGTTAGAAGAAAATGGGATTGAAGATTTTCGCCATGCTATTAACGAAATGTATTCAGGTAAATTTGATACTTTAACAATTTTAAAGTTAAAGGAAATTTATAAGAGTATTGATTCAGTAATTGAATTGAGTGTAAATGCAGCTGATTTAATTATGCAGATTTCATTGAAGAGTATATAAAATAATATTTAGCGGAAAATTTAATTTATGGATATTCCTCCAATTGCGTTAGTAATAATTTTTATTGCACTTATTTTTGAATTTATAAACGGATTTCATGATACTGCGATGGCAGTAGCAACTTCAGTTTCTACAAAATCATTAGAACCATTTCAAGCTATTAGTATAGCTGCAATTTTTAATTTGCTCGGAGCATTAAGTGGTACAGTTGTTGCAGTTACAATTGCTAAAGGGTTTGCTGATCCTGTTTTAGCAAATCACCAAGTGATTCTTAGTGCATTATTAGCGGCAATTACATGGAATTTACTTACTTGGTATTTAGGGTTACCTTCAAGTTCATCACATGCATTAATTGGTGGGTTAGTTGGTGGAATAATTTTTAATTCTGGATTTGGGGTAATATATTATTCTGCGATATTAAAAAAAGTAGTAATTCCTATGGTATTTTTACCTATATTAGGGTTTATTATTGCAGCTATTATGGCAGTCAATATCCATAAATTATTAATTAATAATAAATCCCCGCGAAAAACTAATAATTTTATAAGAGAACTTCAAGTTATGTCGACAGCTTTTTTAGCTTTTAGCCATGGTTCTAATGATGCACAAAAAACTATGGGAATAATAACATTGACACTATTTCAATGTCAAGCCATAGGTAGCTGTGTAGTTCCTAAATGGGTGATATTTGTTTGTGCAGTTTGTATGGCATTAGGGACTTTATCCGGCGGTTTAAAAATTATTAAAACTTTAAGTGCTCGAGTTGTAAAATTAAAACCAGCTAGTGGCTTTGCAGCTGAACTAAGTTCAGCGGGATTATTATTTATTGGTTCACGTTTAGGAATGCCTTTAAGTACAACTCATGTTGTATCTGGTTCGGTTATGGGTGCGGGTAGTTACGGAACGGATTTAATTAACTGGACTATAGTTAAGAATATGGTAGTTGCTTGGGTTTTGACATTTCCTTTTAGTGCATTTTTAGCAGGACTATTTTTGCATATTATAAAATTATTTTAGATGAAGAGTATAATGTTATTAGAGAAATTATTTAAGGCATACTTAATCTATAATAGGTAGAACTTTTCTAACATGTTTAATATATTTTAAATCAATATCTGTAGAAATTATACCTTGAGTATCTGTTGTTTTAATTGCTTTAACCATGCCCCATCTGTTATACGAGATGTATTATCTCACAATTACGCATCACGCAAATTTTTAGCAACAACAGTGACGAATTTGTTACTTGCTAAATATAAATAAGTATCTTAAAATGAGGAGTGCTAAAATTATATAAATATTTTTTGCGGATAGAGCTTTAAAAAATCTTAATTTATATTTTCGAGAAAAGATATGCCAGACATCAAAAAAGCCAGTTTGAAGTCACTTTTGAAGAAAAGCAATTCATTATGTTAGTTTCAGTATTCATAAAAGAAATATTCAATTCTGATTTTATTAGAAATTTTGAATTTTCACCTATTGGTAACTCTGATATACTTTCTTATTTCAAAAATAATAGAATGAGGATTTTAAATAATGATGTTATATAATATCATAAAATATCAAGTATTATGTAAAGATAAAAAACTTGATACTAGCTTATTTGATAAAACTTTTGATTTGCTCTTACTTAATGATATTTTAAAAAATGAAAATTTTTTGAAAAATATTAATAAAGAATTAGAATCAAAAGTAAATTTATATAATATTTCACATGTATAAGTTATTTAAAATTGAAAGGATAAAAAAATGAGCATATTAATAGGCGATCGTCAACTTAGTCCATATCGTATCAAAAAAATGATAGATACAAATGATAAGTTCGAAGCTACTAAACTTCGAGGATGGCATGGATTTTGGAAAAATATACTACATGTTAATTGGTTTGGAACTAAAGAGAGAGAACAAAAATTAGAAAAGTTCTGGAGTGACTTACATAGTGATATTCTTAATAATACTCAAACTCCAAAAAATAATATTGACAGATTAATAATTTTTAATAAAATACGCTTACTTGCCAATGATAATAATTTAATTTTTAGTGTTTTTATTATAAAAAATAATGCAAATAATCATAATATTGTATTTAAAATTAATGGTATTACTATCTTAAAGAAGACAACCCAAAATGCAGCCATAGATGTTGAAAAATATATTATTGAAAATTCAATAATAGACCACGGTGGTAAAATTAAGAATAACCTTTCAACAGAATTTTTACAGAAAGTTTTACATTCATACAATAAAAATAATATGCTAACAGCTCTAATGCTCAATTTTAATTTTTCTATAACTCAAGAACAAGAAACCGAATTAGAAAATCTATGGAGTGAATTACATAATTCTTCAACTTCAAAAAATACTATCGATGCCTTAATAACTTTTAATAAAATACGTATGATTACTAATAGTGCTAATAACCAATCTCCTAATAATCAAATTTTTAATGTTAGCTGTACAAACGATAGACATAATGTTGAATTTAAAATTGGTGGTTTTGTTATTTTAAAAAAACCTGTCACAGACATTGAAGCCTATGTTATTAAAAGTTCAACAAACCCTTATGGGCAAATTAAGAATGATCTTACATTTGAAGCTGTGCAGCAAGCCTTATATGAATATATTAGAAAACCTTTAGTAGATATAATAAATGAATTAAATGCATCAGCAGATAAACACTTAACCAAGGCTCAGAAAACTCAAAAAGAATTTAAAGATATGTACAATAATACACCAATAATTAAAGAATTAGCATTATTTAAAGTTGACTATCCTAGGGTATATAACTTCTATAATGAAAGTCAAAAATTTACTATGAATTCAGCCATTGATAAAATTCTTGGCAAAAATATAGAAAAAAATAGTGACAATATAAGTGATTATATACGTTTTGCTGCTTTAAAGAAATTAAATATTAATGATGCGCATGCTGCATTTGAGCAATGCTTAACTGATGAAGAAAGATGCTTATTATTATCAGCAACACAATCACTAGGAGTTATTATAAATTCAAAATTTTTTTCGATTCTTCATGAGGCTGGTTTGGAGGGTGGTGGTAATAAAAAAACTGAAGAAGATAGAAAGACTGAAATAACAGCTGATGGTTTTATTTGGACTATATCTAATAATTATTCTTTAATAAATAAGAATAACGATAATAAACAAATTTTAGGCAAATATAAAATTACTGTAGAAGTAGAAGTTACTAAGAAAAACAATATAACTGAAAAAACTATTAAAAAAATTTCGTATTTTAATGAATTTTAGATTAATTCCGGTTAATGCAAAATTTTTATTATTAATTACTGGGTTTCACAAAATGTTTGTTAAAGGCTAGCGATAACAAAAGTTTTACTTGATTTTTATAGCTAATATGTTGTATAATGTATAGGTAAATATAGATATTTTGATAATTTAGGAGTTTTTATGAGATTTAATCAGTATAACGCTTATGATATGGTAGTGCCTTCAGCGGATGAACGTTTAAAAGTTTTAAGAAATACATATTTATTATTAGCTTTATCTCTTATTCCCACAGCAATTGGTGCTATATTTGGTATTAATATGTCTTTTATGTTTCTTGCTAAAAGCCCAATCATGGGGAGTCTATTATTAATTGCCGGTATGTACTTCATGATGTTTATGGTACAGAAAAATAAGGAGAGTTTTGCGGGTATTGTTTGGTTGATGGCATTTACATTTTTAATGGGCTTATTATTAGGACCATTATTGCAGTATGCATTAAGAGTGCCAAACGGTGCAAGTTTAATTTTATTAGCTGCATTACTTACTTCTGCTGTGTTTTTTGTTATGAGCGTAATAGCTTATACAGTAAAAAAAGAGATGACTTTTTTAACTAATTTCTTAACAGTAGGTGCAGTTGTTTTAATGATTGCCGTAATTGCTAATATTTTCTTAAGAATGCCAGCATTTTATTTAATGATTTGTGGAGCATTTGTAATATTTTCTTCATTGATGATTTTATGGCAAGTAAATCAAGTGGTTCGTGGTGGTGAGACAAATTATATTTCAGCAACGCTAACTTTATATGTAAGTATTTATAATTTATTTACAAGTTTATTGCAAATAATATTAGCTTTTTCAGGAAATGATAGGCGTTAATATTTACGATTGTTTATGTGGTAGCTACCTTTATTGGTAGCTATTTTTTTATAAAATTATATTATCTAATGGTGTGTTTTTGTGCAGTATATACAATATCCTAACAGTCCTTTTAAATTAAGCAGTTCATTTGCTCCAGCAGGTGATCAACCTCTAGCTATTAAGGGATTAGTAGAAGGCTTAAATGATGGGCTAATGTATCAAACTTTGTTAGGAGTAACAGGTAGTGGGAAAACATTTACTATGGCAAATATTATTGCAAAAACTGGTCGGCCAGCAATTATTATGGCTCATAATAAAACTTTAGCTGCGCAGTTGTATGCAGAATTTAGAGATTTTTTTCCAGAAAATGCAGTTGAGTACTTTGTGTCATATTATGATTACTATCAATTCTCCATTAACTTTATAGCCATCTAATGGACTATATTGATTATATTGATTAA
>CAYZUJ010000072.1:0-2812 GCA_964481375.1 uncultured Neisseria sp.
TCTATAAGCTTTTTAGTATCAATATTTACTTTTTGAGAGGAATAATCAAAATCTTTTAAATTAATATCTTTATTTTGTTTTGAGAAATAATTTTTCTGCTGTTTTAATAAAAGCGGAGAATTTAAACATCTATAATTTTTATGAAGTTTTAATCTATTAATAAACATATATTTTGAACTTTCTTTGAATAATTTAATGATTTAAAACATAAATATTTTATAAAATATCATTGGTTTATTACTTTGTTATTAATTCTTAAAAAGCATTTATTTAATTAAAAATTTGCGTAATTATATCATTACAGCTTAAATTATATTAGGAAATTTTAAGCTTATATATTTTTTATTAAAGAAAATGCGGTTGGGTTATATTCACAAATATGGGCTAATTTAGAAATTGATTTATAAAAGAGATAATTGAATTATTTGATTTATAGGGTTTATTTCAATTAATCCACAGTTGTACTGGATAAGTATGTGCATAAGTTTAGTGAGAAGAATGGTACGAAAATCTGTACTAATTAAAATTTTTACTTATATTCGGTGATTCTCTATTACAGTCCCGATTAATTAACTTTTTGATAATACATCTGGATTTAATTGTAAAACATAATTTCTTCCATTATTACAGGTCGTTAAACCATAAACATAATAGGGTGTACTTGTAACACTAAAAATACCACTATTACATGTTCTAATAAAGCTATATTCCGGAAAAGTCATTGTAGATATTATTTGAGATTTTTTATTAGTCTTTGGTGAAAATACATTAACATGATTTGAGGCATTCCCAAATATCACTTTTTCACCTGATTTCTCATCATAAAAAATTGTTATACTATTTTGGGATTCACCAAACTGTAAATTATTCCAAACTTGCCCATCAAAATAATACCCGCCATTAGATGAATTAGTAGCTAAAAATAGATTATCAAATTTATCATGCATTATTTTTAATCCACCTTTTGGAGAATTGTCCATTTTTACCCAATATATCTTATCTAATTTTGTTTGCCATACTTCCGTATCTGTAACTACATATATGGTATTATGATTTGTATTAACAGTTATATTTTTTATACTATTTTTACTAGAGCTATAATAATTAGATGTTATATCATCACAATTATTTTGCTCATAGGTCATGTTGTATATGCAATGATATATGATATTATTTTCTGTAGTTGCATATATATGTCCTTTATCATCAACATAAACAGAATTAAATTTTTGACGTTTAGTAATATCAGGGGTTATATCTACCCAAGGAAATCCATTTGGTCTAATCCATAAATTATGGGTTGAGTTTTCAGCAGTAATCACAGTATATATATACCCTTGAACCATTTTATCTACACTGATAATCGAAGGAGTTTTTGCTATACCACCCCATAAATTAATTTCTTCATTAAAAGCAACAGTGCCTGCACCATTATACCCTCTAAGACCTGAGTAATATGGTAACGATGCAAAACCTGTTATTTGAGTAACATCCGGCCAATTCATTTGGTAATCATTTTTGGGAATATCAATTACTTTCCAAGCTGATTCATGTATTGGTGGATTTACAGATGAGTTTGAATTATTATTAGAACCGCTGTTACAACCTGCAATTACTAAGGATATTATTAATAACAGCTTTTTGTGATTCATCATGAAACTATACTCCTATTTTGGGGTATTTAGTTAAAATAAATTCTTAAAATTATGATACTTTTTAAAAAATATCTCTTTTATAACAAAGAGATATTTTATCAGGTTTCAAAACCTTATTAAGAATATATTAATTATATATCAAAATAATATGGATTTACAATATATTTTAAAGTTTCTATACTAGTAGCATCGTAATCCCCCTTACAATCCCCAGCCGAATGAATGTGTCGAGTAAAACGTAATGTTATGGAAGGAGTAATATCATCCCTAATAAAGTGATAATTATCATCAAAGGGACAACTCCCTCCATCATGATATGTACCTGCTCCTGTACACTCCAAAGCACCACAAACTATTGATGACGAATCTATTAAATAAAAAGTATTCCAATTTCTTTCTTCCAATGGAGTAAAAACTGTATTTCCTATCTTAATTGGAAAATGAATTCCTTGTTCTTCTATATCTATATAAGAACCATTAGGCCATAACTCTCCTTTAAAATTTGTTAATTGTTTTACATTTTCAAATTCATACCAATATGAACCTCTTCCATATGGGTGTAAATTTGTATCTTTAAGAGATGAATTAATTTCCTTGGTAATATTTACACATTTATATGGAAAATCCCAACAATCAATTGCTGTTCCAGATGTTGTTCCAATTATAAATAAAGCATTATTAGCATTTGCATTATCATGGATTGTTTGAATTGTGTTCCTAAAGTTTGGATCTAATGGCACTGGATAAGACTTTAAGATTGGTAAAGTATTATCTAGGATTATTTTATTTTTGACATTTTGTGACATAAGAATATTTCTTGATTTGCTTACTTCTGCTGTTACATATGTAGGTGCAAGTTTCATGCCAAAGTCTACCACATTAAAATCTTTTTTATATCCACCAAGTGGTACAAGGGGTCCAGTCCATTTGCCATCTTGTTTTTGGAATTGATTAGGAAATTCAGTATTTGCATAATAGATTAACCTACTTGCAAGAGCTTGGCACGATGCTGTATTGGTCAAGGAACACTTAGAAAATTCTTTCTCATCAATCATTTTTGATAGTTGTGTTGGATCACCACCTAACTGATAGCCATGAAGTTCAATTACTCCATTTAAATGATACTGGTTAGCAATATTTTGCACTTTAGCCGAAGC
>CAYZUJ010000072.1:2822-8058 GCA_964481375.1 uncultured Neisseria sp.
GAAAATATATCACCCATATTACCTCCCATTTGTGCTTCAAATGTATTTTTTTGGTTTTGATTTGCAAATTTGATTATTAATGACATCATTAAACCAGCTCCTTCTTCATAAGAAGTAACCAACGTATCCCCGCAAAATAATCTAAACATTGGATTTTGCCCATTATTATAAATATCTTTACCTGTATCAGTTAAAATTGTAGTTGGATTATATGAATAAGTCATATTAACATTTGCAGAAATTTTCTCATAATAATTTAAGCTGATAGAATATCTATTTTCCTCTATTTCATTAAGATAATTAAACATACCATCAGCTGAAAATTGACCTATACCTGATTTAAATTCAGCCATAACATTAAATGTATTAGCAATTTTTGATGCTTCTTGTGACATATTAAGACTTATAGTAGCACTTTGCTGGTCATGATTTATAGTTAATGGTTTATAGCAAGCAACAGGTGCAATTGTTTGCCTATCGGAAGAAAACCCCATTCCTGCAATCATGCCACTACTAATATTATTAGATGATTTTATTTGTTTTTTAATTAAATTAGCATACTCATCAGCATCGTAAATCTTAGTATTTGATTTTGTTTGAATAGTTTTTATATCTAAATTTGTAGCATATAATGCATTTACTAACAATAAACACATGCTAATGACTAAATAACGTAAATTATTTTTCATTTTTGAAATCCTATTAAAAGTTAATTTAAACAGCTGAATCCTTCAACATCAAGCAATTTAAGAAATATGCTTAATAATAATCCCAGAAACTTTCTCAAAATAAACTCCTATACATAATCTAAATTTTATTTTTAATAAATTAAAACTACTTTCAGACAAACTTTATTAAAAAACTTAATAAGTAGCATATTTTAGAATAAATGACTCTAAAATTCATATCAGTATTGAATACGTAAACTCATTTAAAGTAGCAGATGCTTTGCTATAATATTGAATTCTTTAATCAAAAAATGGAGTAATAATCAAAATGTCTGCTTTATGTGTATGTATAGGTGCAAATTTAGGGGTAAAACCAATCTATATTGAAGCCACTAAACAATTAGGGAAAGATTTAGTTAAAAACAATATCAAATTAATTTATGGTGGTAGTAATCTTGGATTAATGGGAATTTTAGCCAATACCGTTATGGAAAATGGAGGCACAGTCATTGGATTTATACCACATTATTTTAATCAAGAGCAAGCTCATTCAGGGATTTCTGAATTACATATAGTAAAATCAATACATGAAAGAAAAATGCTTATGGAACAATATTCTGATGGCTTTATGGCATTACCAGGTGGTTTAGGAACTTTAGAAGAAATGTTTGAATTAATTAATGCAGCAAAATTAAGTTTACATAAAAAACCTTTCTTTATAGTAAATATTGATAACTACTTCTCAAAATTAATTGATTTTATAGATTATGCTGTTCAAGAAGGGTTTTTGACTGCTAAACAACGCTCATTAATTAATATTGCCCCTAATCATAAATTTTTCTTAGAAAAAATTAGGGACTTATTATGAAAGGAATAAATTTAAAAAATCATTTTGCTCTTATTTCTTCTTACGAAGTAGAACAAATTTGTGCTCCTATTTTAAAGCCTATAGGAATTACATATTTTAATTATATAAAAATTTATAAAGATGGATCTAGAGAATTATTAACAAATAACGCAGCTTGGATAGGTCATTTTTATTCTAATGCTTTATTTGAAACAACGGCAATAGTTGATATTGAGTATTTATTACCTAAAGGATATTTTTTATGGTCAGAATTAAAAAATGACGATAAAGCATATGTTCAAGGAAGAGAGCTTTTTAATATAGACAATGGTATTAGTTTTGTTGTTAAAAAGAAAGAGGCAACTTTATTATATATTTTTGCATCAACTGCAAATAATTATTCTATCAATAATTTTTATATTAGAAATATTGATTTATTAAAAAGATTTATATTATATTTTTGTGATAAAAGTTCATTCTTATTAAAAAAAATTGCCGAAAATAGAATTATTTTACCTCATAAACAGATTATTAATAATGACCGATTAAATACGGTAAATATTACTAAACAAGAAAGGGAAAGATTTTTAAGAAATACCCAAATTGATAGATTTTTTATTATGAATCTAGATGAGGATATATATTTAACTAAACGTGAAGCTGAGTGTGTATTTCTCATGTTAGACGGTCAAACTGCAAAACAAATTGCAGAATATTTAAATATTTCTTATAGAACTGTAGAAACTCATTATAAAAATGCTAAAGATAAATTAAATTGTTCGACTAAAGAAGAATTAAATAAAATATTAAAAGATTCAAATATTAGAGATGTTGTTTTAGCTAAAATTAACAAACTGTCACCTATGTCCTAAAAGGTTGCTAAGGGTTTACCATTAGGCATGTGCAGTTCTCGCTTAGCTTCCCCTGATTAATTGCAAATATTATCTCCATTTGCCAGAAGAGCCACCCCCGCCAAATCCACCGCCACCACCAATGTCATCATCTTTCCTATTAGACCTATTACCCCGGTTACCTAAAACACTTAGTAAAAGGTATAGGAGACTTATTGCCATATCACCATGACCAGTTACAAATAGCAATATTATTATGCCTATACTAGCTCCAATGACTACCCATGTTAATTGATCATCATTTTGTGGTTGTTTTATGGGTTGAGTGGTAAAATCTTTACTAATTTGCTGGGCTAATCTGTCAACTGTTAAGCTTAAACCTTGATAATAATTACCTGATTCAAAGTTTGGTGCTAAAACTTGTCGTTGAAGAGTACCAGCAAATCCATCTGGGATTACACCTTCTAATCCGTAGCCAACTTCAATCCGGCTTTGCTTATCTGATTTTGAAACTATTATTAAAATACCATTATCTTTACCTTTTTGGCCTAACTGCCATTTACGAGCAGTTTGAATTGCAAACTCATCAATCGATTGTCCTTCCAAACTATTAATAATTAGGATTTCTATTTCACTACCTTGCGTTTTAGTATAAATATTATCTATTTTATTAATAAGTTCTTGTTGTTGACTGGAATTCAATATATGTGCAAAATCTACTACTCGCGTTCTAGGCTTATCGGGAATAGTTAAAGCATCGGCTGTTAAAGTTATAATGAATAATAATATAGCAACAATAAATTTTTTCATAAAACCCATTTAAAAACTAATAACTGGAGCTTTATTGGAACCTTCGTCTGCTTGGAAATATGCTTTTGATTTAAAACCAAATATATTAGCTAATATATTTCTAGGAAATATAACCAAACTAGTATTATATTCCTGAACAGTATTATTAAAATCTTTACGTGAAACCGCTATACGATTTTCTGTGCCAGCTAATTCATCCATTAATTGAGCAAATTGCTGGTTAGATTTTAAATCCGGATATTTTTCAACTGTAACCATTAAACGTGAAAGACTTGAACCTAACTGGCTTTGTGTTTGTTGAAATTGTTGCAATTTAGCTTGGTCATTTAATAACTCTGGAGATAATGTTACCTGCGTAGCTCTAGCTCTAGCATTTATAACATCAGTCAAAGTAGACTTTTCAAAGTTAGCTTCACCTTTGACAATATTTACTAAATTGGGTATCAAATCCATTCTACGCTGGTATTGATTTTGAACTTGCGCCCAAGATGACATCACACTTTGATTCTGACTTGCTAATGAGTTATATGAAGTAACTCCATAAATCATTATAAATGCTATTACTACCAAAGCAATAATCGCTTGTGTTGATATAAAACCTTTTTTACTCACGCTTGACTCCTATTAAAATTTTTCTAAATTTAATTCCAAAATATATTTTATTTTTATAATTTTTTAATATCTTCCACATATTGCTTTTGAAAATAATGTTCGATAGCTTCTCCAACAATGAGACTACTAGCTTCAATCTTTGAGTTATCATTATAGTAAAATGGAATCATTATATCTAGTTTTCTAAGCTGTTCTTTGGTAAGTTTAACTTTTTTCATGAATTTTGTATCAAGTTTATCTTGATTTTCAAGAATTACTTCTTCATTATTTTTCATTGTTAATTCCTAAAAAATTTATTAAAAGCATTAAATTGGAAAATTATTATAATACTGTTCAGCTTCTTTAAAAGAGTTAAATTTAAGAGCTGATACTGATTTATCATTATTAATATAGTTTATAAAGTTTTTAAAAAGATTTATACCACCGTATAACTTATTTTCATGCAGTACTACATCAAAACTAATATTAAAGTTAGATTTTTTAGAAAATTTACTGTAATACAGAATTACATCATTCATAATTTAAAATATCCTCAGAAAAACTATTATAGTAAGACATAAATTACTATAATAATAAGATATGGCTATAATAAAACGCTAGAATATATTTTAGCATATATTTATTAAATGTTTTAATTTAAATGATATAATTTAGGTATATTTTGATGAAATATTAAAAATAGTAAGAGACCGAATAAAAACACCACATAATTTAATATCGATTTTTAATGGTTTAAATTAATATTTGTAATAGTGCTAAATGTAAAAACACCACATAATTCCTTATTATGTGGTATAATTTCTCTAGGCTTCACCAAAAGCCATATAAATAAAAGCTTTACACTGTTTTTCTGAAATATTTATTTAAATTTAAAACTATTTATAAATAGTAATTAATCAATAAATATGTTTATAAACTTTTATAATAATCTATAGGGGTATAATCATTATGAAAAATGAAAATAATCTACTTGAAATCTTAAATAAATATTATAATCTCTATATTGAAGAAAAAACAGCCTCTAACCTCACAAAAAATAGCATAGATACATATACTCGAATATTAGAACGATTTTATGATTATGTATCCGATGAACTAGCTGAAAATGAATTTTTAAGCCTCAAAGAGATTAATAAATATTTTTTAAATAGCTATGTACTTAAATTACAAAAAAATGAACTTAGCAAAAAAACTCAACAACTTCATATTTTAGTTTTAAAAAACTATTTATGGTTTTTAGCTGATAATGATATTAAAAAATATGGTTATCTAAAAACTAATATTCATGGCTTTAAAATTAAAGCTGAACAAAAAGAGAAAGAATCATTTTCTCAAGATGACCAACATCGCATTTTATCCCTTACTAATAAGCTTGATGAAAAAGATGGTTTTTTACCCAACCGTAACAGCTTATTATTAAAAATTCTATTATTTACTGGCGTACGTAT
>CAYZUJ010000072.1:8068-8536 GCA_964481375.1 uncultured Neisseria sp.
AAATGGATTGATATTCAAGACTGTACAGACCATTATGAAATATTAATAAAAGGCAAAAGCAATAAAGAACGCAAAACCTATCTTAGCAAAAACTATGCTGAAATTAATATAAATTGTTTAGAAAATTTATCAAATAAAAGCACCTATTTAATTAGTACTGGTAAAGGCTTACAATGCGACAGAAAAAACCTCTTTAGTTTAGTTAATGGCTTGCTTGCTAAAGCCTGTGTTAGCAAGCAAGGTCTCCATATCTTTAGGCATACCCTCGCCCGTAACCTAGTTGAACAAAATTATAATCTTTCTGTTATTAAAGAAGTGCTTGGACATAGCAATATCACAATTACTGCTCAATTTTATGCTAAAGCTGATGAAAATTCAAAACGTAAGGCTTTGCTACGGAAATAAATCATTCTCTAAAATTTGATTTTTCCCCATATCTTGTCAAGTACAGTTTAAAATTCATCAAAC
>CAYZUJ010000073.1:0-8519 GCA_964481375.1 uncultured Neisseria sp.
AAAATTAGATATTTTAGATAACAAAATAGTGCTGCATTCTGAACAACAAAGCCATCTGTTACTATCAAATTTAAATGTGTTAATTAATAAATAATTCTGGGGCATTATCAATACCCCAGTAACATAAAGATATTTTATAATTACTTTGATATTTATTTAATAAATCAATTAATTTGTTTTTCCACATAGAATGGCTTAAAACAATTTTAATATAATGATGTATTAAAATAATGTATCCAGCTGGTGTGTCTGTTTTATCTTCTGGAATATAAAAATTATTGCTACTATGCAATTTTATTTTCATAGTTCTATCAAATAAACGTACATAATGAGCACATAAATTTCTTATATATGTTAGCCAGCTTAGATGGTTTTTAAAACCTTCAACAGTTTCTCCAAAATGTTTAGCAATTAATTTTGAATCTTCAAAATTTAAATATGAATAAATTTTAGCAATATCACCTAAACTAAACTTTTCAATTAAAATCCATATAGGCAAATCATCTGAATATTGATTAATATAGTCTTTAATTTCGTTTTCATCGCCATATTCATGCTTTATTTCTTTAGTTAAATTAATAAAAGCAATAAATGATTTTATACAATTAAATTTTGTTCTATCTTTATACCAAAATGGATTATCATAATATTTTTCACATAAAATATTTACTAATAATGCTTTTATCGATGCTTCTATCATTTCAATAGCTTCAAGAATTAGTAAGCGTAATTTTCTATCTAAATTATAATATTTCATTACTTTGGTAAAAGGCTCACCTCTTAATTTAAAAAAATATGTATTTAATCTATAATAATTAATATTTGTCAATGATTTTTCAACTTCTTCAAGTGAAATATCCATTTCTATATTGTATTTGGATTTTAATCTATCAATTTGTTGGGAAATAGAATATGAAGTTTGTTTATATTTTTGACTCATATAAATATTTGCCTTAAAAGATAATTTATCTAATCTAAAATAGTCACCGTTTCAATAATAACTGGTTCAGCTGGGACATCTTGATGTGGGCCTATAGTTTTTGTTTTTACCATTTTAATTTTATCTACAACATCAAATCCTGATACAACTTCACCAAATACTGCATAACCAAAGCCTTGCATGTCTTTAGCTCTAAAATTTAAAAAATCGTTATCTTTAACATTAATAAAAAATTGAGAACTTGCTGAGTGAGGTGCCATAGTTCTTGCCATGGATATAGTATATTTATTATTTTTTAAACCATTTGCTGCTTCATTTTCAATTTCTTTTTGTGTAGTTTTTTGATGCATATTTTTATCAAAACCCCCACCTTGAATCATAAAATCATTAATAACTCTATGAAAAATTGTTCCATTATAAAAACCTGATTTAATATAGTTAACAAAATTTGCCACAGTAATTGGTGCTTTTTCCTCATTCAATTCAATTTCTATTATTCCATAGTTTGTATTAAAAACAGCTTTCATAATTTTCCTTTAAAAATTTTTCTATAAACTTAATACTAGATATTATACGTTAATTTAGCTATCATTATTATATTTTAAAAATTTAATCCTACAAATTTATAATCATTATATTTTTCTAAGAGTTTTATTAATTGCTGTAAATATAACTCCTGCTTTTTCTCCTACATAAACATGTTTTATTAAATTATTAATATTTATTATTTTTATAAAAGTATTTTTAATAATATCATGATCAATAATAATTATTCCCTCATTTAAAACTACTCTAATCCTTGTTAATGCAAGTAAATTTATACTATCAATATTTTTTATTCCACCTAAGACTTTAATTATATCCAATGCTAACTTATAATCATAATCTGTAATAGATTCTTTATCTAGATTTATTTTACTTATTATTTTAAGTTTTTGATTTTCTACAATTTTAATATCAATACAATCTCTTATTTCTGATGCTATGATATCAGCACTAGTGCCTACAATAACTTGCATATTATCATTAGCTATCACAACTACTCCAAGAGCTCCTAATTTTGTCAATTTATCTTTATCAATAATTGAAGAGTTTTTAACAATTAATCTTAATCTGGAAACACAAGAGTCTACTGAAACTATATTTTTATAACCTCCTAAAGCCTCAATAAATTGTTTTCCTCTAGGGGCATTTTTATTTATATTTATTTCGTTTTTACTCATATCTCGACCAATAGTTGGTAAATTGTATTTACGAATAAAAAAATCAAAAATAAAATAATATAATAAAAAAAATAACAATCCAACTGGAAGCATATAAATAGGATTAGTTCCTTGTTTAAAAAATAATAAATAATCAACTAAGCCAGCAGAAAAAGTAAACCCTAAATGTACATTTAAAGAATACATAATAACTAAAGATATCCCTGATAATATGGCATGTATAGCAAATAAAATAGGGGCTAAAAATATAAATGCGTATTCAATAGGCTCAGTCACCCCTGTAACAATTGCCGTTAAGGCCATAGACAAAAGTAAGCCACCGACAATAGGCTTATTTACCTTAAAAGCATTTTTATACATAGCCAAACAAGCACCAGGTAGCCCAAACATCATAATTGGAAACCATCCTGCCATAAAAAATCCTGCACTTTTATCCCCTGCCATAAATCTGGCAATATCTCCATGGACAATTACTCCATTTACACCCTGATAATCTCCAAATACAAACCATACTAAATTATTTATAACATGATGTAACCCTGCAACTAATAAGAGCCTATTTAATGTACCATAAATAAATAAGCCTACCCCACCAGATTTAAGTAACCATACACTAAAAACTTTCAAGCTATCTTGAATAGGCGGCCAAATAAAACCTAAAACTATGCCAATTAAAACAGCTGTAATACCCGTTATTATAGGGACAAATCTTTTACCACCAAAAAATGCTAAAAATTCAGGTAGCTTTATATCTTTGAATTTATTATAAAGAGCTGCAGCAATCAAACCAATAAGAATTCCCCCCAATACTCCAGTATCTATACTTTTATTAATATTATTTAAAATGCTAGTCATAATTAAGAAACCCACAGCGCTAGCTAATGCAGCTGCTCCATTATTATCTTTTGCAAAACCAATAGCCACACCTAGGGCAAATAAAAAGGGTAAATTATTAAAAATAGCATTACCTGCATCAGCAACATATTTTATATTTAATAAATCAGGTTGGCCAAAACGAAGTAATATTCCTGCAATCGGTAAAAGTGCTATAGGTAGCATTAATGCACGACCTAATTGTAAAAGATAATCAAATTTTATTTTCATTTTAAACCTATAAGTACATATTTTTTATAAACTAAAAAACTCTTTATTTAATAATTGTCTAACGGCAAAAGAATTAGAAAGATATAAACATTCTTCTGCTGCTTTTTTACATTTTTTAAACTCTAAATTTGCTATTAATCTTTTATTTTCAGCAATTGAATTTAAATTCATAGATAATTCTTCAATACCTAAACCAATTAACAGCGGAATTGCTAATTTTTCTGAAGCCATCAATCCACAAATAGATACTGGTTTATTATTTTGCTTGGCACTTTTTACTATTTGATTAATAGCTCTTATTACCGATGGATGAAAATGATCAATTTTATTAGCTATTTTAAAATTATTGCGATCTGCAGCTAAAATATATTGCGTTAAATCATTGGTGCCTATTGAAAAAAAATCTACTTGTTTTGCAAAAATATCGCTCATTAAGGCAACTGATGGAACTTCAACCATTATCCCTAACTTAGGGCTTATTAAAAGATTCAAACGTTGTTTAATTTGCTCTATAATCTCTTTAACTTCAAGATATTCTTCTATAGTAGCTACCATTGGTAACATTATCTTTAAATTCCTTGCAATATTTTCATTTTGTAATACCTTCAATATTGCGGTTAATTGATTAACTAAAAACTCTTTGTATTCTAAACACAGGCGTATCCCTCTAAGCCCTAAAGCTGGATTATCTTCAATCGGTAGCTTTAAATAATTAATTTTTTTATCACCACCAATATCTAAAATTCGTAAAACAAATGTTTTATCAATTAATTTAAGTATAATATTTTTATATATTTCTTCTTGTTCATCAATAGTGGGAGCCAAATTACGATCTAGAAAAATAAATTCAGTTCTGAATAAACCAACCCCATCTGCTCCTGAAGAAAGTATATCATTAGATTCTGCTAAATTAGCAATATTAGCGAAACATTTTATGATTTTATTATCAATTGTAATTGCGGGTTTGTCTTTATATTCTAAATTTGCAGTATTTTCTTTTTGAGCTTTTTTTAAATAATTGCTAACTTTTTCTAATTCATCTTTATTCGGCAAGATATTTAAAAATCCATTATTTGCATCTAAAATTACCTCTATATTCTCATCAATATTTAAAATAGTTTTATCCACCCCTACCAGAAATGGGATTTTTTTTGCTTTTGCTAAAATAGATGCATGTGATGTAATTCCACCATTTATAGATATTAATCCTACAATATTTTTATTTAAATTTAATAATTCACTTGGTAATAATTCTTCAGCCACTAAAATAATAGGCAAATTTTGATTATTCTCAGATAAAGACGCCAATTGTTTTAATATAACATTTGGCATTTCAAATAAAATTCTATTTTCAATATCTTTTAAATCCGCTTGTCTTTCAACTATTAATTGATTTTTTGTTTCTGCTAATATTTTACAATGATAGTTTATAATATTTTGTAATGAAAATTCTGCAGTTTTGCCTTTATTAATTAAGTCAACTACCGCTTCAATAATTTGCGGGTCATTGACAATTTGCTTATGGGCTAACAAAATGTTATTTTGAATTAAACTATTAGATAACCCGTTTAGTTTATTTTGTTTTAAAAGGTTATCTTCTATATCTTTTTTTACTTTATTTAATGCAGTTTCAAATCTATTTTTTTCTATTACTATATTATCTGCATTTTCTTTTATTTCAAAAGAAGTTTTTTGTAATTTTATTAATTTTCCACTTACAATTCCCTCTGATGCACATATACCATAATATTTATTATTTAAAATTTTTGGCTTTTCTAAATCTGAGTATTGAGGTAGAGGATCTTTAATCTCTTCATATATTATATTAAGTGTATTAACTATAGCTTTTACTTGATCTTGCGAAGAGGCCATTATTTGAACTTTATCACCATATTCAATTGCTAACCCTAAAATTGACACAACACTCTTTAAATTTGCTGTTTTATCATTTTTTTTGATTAATACCTCCCCATTATAATCGCGTACTATTGTACTTAATAATGCTGCAGGCCTTGCATGAATACCATGGGGATTTTTTATTTCAATAATTTCTGATTTTATTAAATCATTAGATTGATTTACTAATTTTTTATCGTTTTGATATTTTTGGGTAATTTACATTTTTGGTTTTTCTAAAACTGTAAAATCTTGTGTTATATTTTTTATAGAAAATTCTTTTTCATCTAAATCTAAAAGAACAATTGGGCTAATTAAAGATTTTGCATTTAATCCTATATAATCTAAGTCTATTTCCCCTAATACTTGTCCAGCTTTAACAGTATCTCTTTCTTTGATAAAAATATTAAAACCTTTTCCTTTTAAATTTACTGTATCTATCCCAATATGAATTAAAATTGTAAATTTATTATTAAAGCTAACTGTAATAGCATGATTAGCTGAATGTACTGATTTAATGGTGCCAGATATAGGTGCATAAATTTTATTTTCTAGAGGGTCAATAGCTACCCCAGGGCCTAGCATTTTACTTGAAAATACTTGATCTGGCACATTTATAATATCTACAACTGCGCCAAGCAATGGTGGAAAGATTTCTATAGTTTGCTGCATCCAAATAAACCTTAAATTTATAAAGCTATAGTATATAAAAATTTGAGCTAATTATAAATATATCTATTTTTTCTCAAAGCCACATATATGGCAATTTTGAACTGAAATAGGAAGCTCCAAATTGTTTTGTCTTAATAATTTTTCATTAGTTAATATATCATAACTTTTACCATCAGCTATTACTTTTCCCTTTCCTATAATAATTACTCTATTACAAACTTCTAAGGCCATATCTAAATCATGTGTTGCAATAATTTTTGTTTGTTTAAAATTTTTAATTAAATCAATTAGTCTTCTTCTTCCGGCTAAATCAAGACCACCACTTGGTTCGTCCATAATTAAAATACTTGGATTCATTACTAATGCAGTAGCGATTGCTACTTGCCTTTTTTCACCACCAGATAATTGATAAATTAATTTATCTTGTAAATGTAAACCTTCTACTCTAGCTAACGCACGTAAAACCATAGCATGAACTTTTGCTTCCTTAACTTTAAAATTACGAGGGGCAAAAGCTAACTCTTCAAAAACTGTAGGCATAAATAATTGATCATCTGGATTTTGAAAAATTACTCCAGTTTGTTGCAAAATATTTTGTAAATTTTCTTTTCTAATTGGTTGATTACTAATTGATATCTCTCCAGTTTGAGGAAATAATATTCCTGTTAAGAGCATAAGTAAAGTCGTTTTACCAGCACCATTACCCCCAATAATAGCAACCGATTCTCCTTTATTTAATTTTAAAGAAACATAATCAAAAATTAAATTTCCTCGAGAATAACTAAAACCAATATTATTTAATTCAATATGTTTTTCTTTCATAGTAATGCCTTTACGAAAGCTAACATAAAATCAGTATATTTAATTATAAATAAAAATAAACACCAAAATAATAAATACAGTATATCTATTAAACCAAAAGCAAAATTTTTATCAGTATAAAATTCCCCAGAAAACCCTCTAAGTCGCATTGCTTGGTAAATATTTTGAGCTCTCATATAACTTCTAACTAGGATTTGACCTAATATTGCACCCTGAAAACACTTAAAGATATTACTCTTTTTTGGGGAGCGTAATTTATGAGCAGCATATACTATCCTCATTTCTTCAATTAATAAATTAAAATATCTATAGGTTAATAAAAATTGTAGAATTAAGATTTGAGGAAAATATAGTTTACGAAAGCAAATAGCTAAACTTTCTATTTCAGTAGTAGCAATTAATAGCATTATAGCAAATGTTGTAAGTATAGATTTGATAATTATAGAAATAATTAATAACAATATATCAGATATAACAAGACTAAATAATTTAGTCTGAGTATAAGTATCGAAAATTAATATAAGGATTAATACTAGTACTATGGGCATAATCCATAATAGTCTTTTAAAAAAAGTTTTTATAGGTATATTTGAAATTAATATTATTAATAATGGATAAAGAAATATTGGAATTTGTTTTGCTATTTCATATTTATTGAATGATATTATAGTATAAATTACTAAAACTGTAGTAATTAATTTAGTAAGAGGATTAAGCAAATGAATAAATGATTTATTTTTAGCTAAACTGTCTAACGTTCTAAGTTGTGTCATAGAATTAATAAAATTAGACATAAATTTCCCCTAACATATTTTTTTTACTCTTGAATTTACTATATTTAAATATAGCATTCCCGGATAAACCTTCCAAATAAAATTAACAACTGTGGCGGTAATAACTCCCTCAATAATGGAGAAAATAAAATTGATTGAATGCATTAAAAGTATAAAATTAGTAATAGGCATTATGAATTTTTTTGATAAAATAGTTTCCCAAACTACACCAATAGTGCCTAGTTGAGTTGCTATAATTGTTGATAAAAATACTGCAATATAAATTTTATTAGTTGAATACCCATGCTTAATAATATTACTATAAATTAGTGGATAAGCAATAAAGGAAGGGCAAACCCCCATATTAAAAATATTGCACCCCAAGGCAAATATCCCACCATCCATAAAGAAAAATGCTTGAATAATAATTACTGAACAAATAGTTATAAATCCTGCATATGGTCCTAATAATATGGTTAATAACATTCCACCAACTAAATTACCATGTACACCTGTATTTGGAATGGAGAAATTAAAAATTTGTAGTATAAAAACAAATGAACTTAAAACTCCCATTAATGAAATCTTTTCCTCATTGGGGTTTTGCTGAACTCTTTTAATTGCAAATGTTAATGCTAAAAGAGAAATAATTAACATAGATTTGTATGTTCAAATACTCCAGCTCCACATATAAATATATCAGTTATATGCATTTGATCACCTCATATTTTAATAATATTAATTCCTATATTATAACCTTTATTTATATTTTACATGAAAATTATTAAATTAATTTAAAGGTTAAATATATTGTCTAATTATTTAGTAACAAAATTGTTACTTAAATTTATACAAAATACCGTGTTATAATTCTTAAAAAAAAATAATTATAGGAAAATTTCATGAAAAAACTAATAAATTTAAGTATTGTGTTTGTGTTATTAATAATTAACAAATACATATGCTGATGACTCAACTTACTTTAATCTTGAAAAGTTTTTAAGTGCCGACAAAACATCAGATTTTATTAATACGGGTCGTGTGGAAGAACCCCCAAAAATGTTAATTCTGCGTTTCACTTGTATTAGT
>CAYZUJ010000074.1:0-8416 GCA_964481375.1 uncultured Neisseria sp.
CAATACTTGTAATTTTATTATCGATTGTTATAGCATTTAATTGAAATAAAGTTTTAAATCCATCGCTATAAGAAGATTCTGATGGTTGATCAAGAAAATTAAACTTTAAGGGATCCCCTATTTTTAAACTCACAAGCTTCAATATTACATTAGCTAAATTACTCCTTAATATTTCTGGGTCTGCAAAATCTTTTCTTTTCTTAAAGTTATCTTCACTATATAAACGCACACACATTCCGTGGCTAACCCTACCGGCTCTACCACTTCTTTGGTTTGCATTTGCTTTTGAAATTTCTTCAATTTGCAGTTGCTCAACTTTATATCTATTATTATAGCGTTTTATTTTAGCTAAACCACTATCAATTACAAATTTAATTCCTGGGATAGTTATAGATGTTTCAGCAATATTAGTAGACACTATAATTTTAATAGAATCATTATTAATAAATATCTTATTTTGTTCATATTCATTCTGTCGAGAAAATAAAGATATAATCTGGTATTGACGCAACAAAGTTTTATTAAGAAAATTAATACATTCTTTTATCTCTCTCTCACCTGGTAAAAAAATCAAAGTATTACCTAGTTCAATACTAAAACATGAAATTAATGCATTATAAATTGCTTCGTTTAAACTAAGTAATTGTTTTTCTATCTCTAGCGGTTGATAAATAATATCTACAGGATAAGTAACACCTTGAATATCAATTATAGGTGCATTATTAAAAAATTTTGAAAACTTATTATTATCAATAGTAGCAGAAGTTATAATTATTTTTAAATCTTTTCGTTTAATTAAAATAGTCTTTAAATATCCTAATATAAAATCAATGTTTAAATTACGTTCATGTGCTTCATCTATTATTATAGCTGAATACTCTTTTAAAAGAAGATTACTTTTAATTTCTTGTAAAAGTATTCCATCAGTCATCAATTTAATAGCATTAGTAGTTTTTGTTTTATCATTAAAACGAATTTTATAACCTACTAAATCATGATTTCCTAACTCTTCACCAATTCTATAGGCTAAAGATTTCGCAGCAACTTTTCGTGGTTGAGTATGACCGATTAATAAATTATCAGCAAATCCCATTTCTAATAATATTTTAGGTAATTGAGTTGTCTTTCCCGAACCAGTTTCACCACATACTATTATTAACTGATGGGTATTAATTGCCTCTTTAATTTTATTAATATACTGACTAACAGGTAAATTAGTAGGATAGGATATATTAGCTAGTGTTGCAACTTTCCTTTTAGAAGCCATTATGTTTAAGTTCTAATGGATGGTAGCATTTATATTTGAACAACAATTACTATATTTTATACCACTTCCACATAAACAAACATCGTTTAAATCCATTTTAACTTTTTCATTTTTCATAAAATGTAAAAGTTTATGCGAGTTACATTCTTTTATAAATTTTGTTATCTCAAATAAATTACCAATAATAGTATTTATATTTTCTGAAATAACCGATAATTTAGCAAATTTAACAATTTGTTTTTTAAATGATGAATAATTTGAAATAATTTCTATTTCTTCATATTTATATGACTTGGAGTCAGATGCAAGCCTTAGAATAGATAATAAAATTAAATAATGAATTATAGGATCTTTTTCATCATTATAACTAATTTCCTTTTTTAATTCATTTGTTATTGAAAGTAGCTCTTTTTGAATTTTATCATTGCTAGGAACAATACAAAATCCTTGTAAAAAATCTTTTTTATCTTGATTACTAGCATCTTTAAAATCTACTAGCACATTATTGGAATATATTATAGTTCTATATTCATGAGTTGAATTACTACTATTATTAATTAATGACATCAAAGTATGTTTATAAAATCTATCTGCAAGAGTAATATAGATATTAGAAGTAAGATTATTATCAAACTCTAAATTATTTCCCAAAAACCCTTTAATTGCTACACTTGATGAAAACGCTTCCGATGTACATGCTAAACCTGTTAAGAAACCCAATAACATGTTTAGATTTAGATTTTGCATTCCACCTTTAATGTTATTCTCAAAAATATTTTTTAAAGTTTGACAATCTTCTTGATTAAAAGGAAATTCAGCCATAATATCCTCAACACAAATTAGAAAATAAAAAAATTAAATTTCGGTTTGATATTTTATTAATGCTGTATTTTAGCAAATTATATACTTAAAATGGAAACTTTAAATTTTCAACTACTATACTTATTCAATTATTAAGTCTTCAATTGTCATTAATTGCGTATTTCCGCCACTAGCTGAAGTATTAATACTTACCACTCTTTCAACAGTTAAAAGATGTAAGTTATAACTATTATCTTTTTCATGAATAATAGAAATTATACATTTTTTTTTCTGAGCATATAAAGGCATTATTTTATTTTTATTATAATAATTCTTTGATACCATAACACAACTTAATTCATCTGCACTAACTGGATCTTTTATGCTATAAGAATTATTTGGTAATACACTAATTAAATATTTACTCATACTAGATTCCGCTAATATTATTGAATTATCTGTTGCAAAAGCACATATAATTTGCTTACTTAAATCCAAAATATTATTTGCATAGCAAGCTACAAAACCTTTTTTCGCAAAAAACATAAAATTATCTTCACCAGTTGGGTCTGGTAATTTAACACGCTTTATTAATGGCGACATTTGTTTTGCTCTATTGGCAAAATTAATTAAAAATAGTTTATTATCATTATCAATTCCGCTAATTTCAGCTTTTTTTAATTTGGCAATAAATTTATCCAATTTACTAAATTTAAATAATTTTTCTTTAAAATTCAAATTAGGTTCTTTTATAGTATTTACTAACCTATAAAGATATAAAGGCCCACCTGCTTTAGGACCAGTACCAGACATTCTTTCTCCACCAAAAGGTTGGACTCCTACAACCGCTCCAATCATATTTCGGTTAATATAAATATTTCCCGCCTTTATATTTTCATAAATTTTAACAACTCTATTGTCGATTCTACTATGTAGCCCCATAGTTAAACCATAACCAGAAGAATTAATTTCCTCTATTATATTATCTAAATCTTCCTCTTTAAACCTAATAATATGTACTACTGGCCCAAATACTTCCTTCTCTAATTCCTTTATACTACTAATTTCAAATATTGTTGGTGCAATAAAAGTCCCTGTAACACATTCATCAGATAATTTTGCCTCATAATACATTTTAGCTTGGTTTTTCATTTTTTCTATATGATTAAGCAACATTTTTTGTGCATTTATATCAATAATTGGTCCAACATCAGCGTTAATATTCATAGGATTCCCTATAAATAATTCATCCATAGCACCTTTTAGCATTTGAATAACTTTATCAGCAATATCCACTTGTAAATATAATACCCTAAGTGCTGAGCAACGCTGTCCAGCACTGTCAAATCCTGACGCTATAACATCTGTAACTACTTGCTCAGGCAAAACACTAGAATCAACAATCATGGTATTTTGTCCGCCAGTTTCTGCAATTAAAATAGATTCGAAAGATTTGCTGGCTAAATTTTGATTTATCATCTGTGCGGTTATAGTAGAACCTGTAAATATAACCCCTTTTATCCGAGGATCTTTGGTCAAAGCATTTCCTATAATACTTCCTGAACCTGGTAATAGTTGCAATACATCATGCGGAACACCTGCCTTATAAAATAAATTTATAACAAAAAAGGCAATTAAATTAGTTTGATCTGAAGGTTTTGCAATTGCACTATTCCCAGTTACAATAGCACTACTAATTTCTCCAATAAAAATAGCTAATGGAAAATTCCATGGGCTAATGCAAACAAATACTCCTAAAGGTTGATGTGTATCATTACTAAACTCATTAATTACTTGATTAGCATAATAACGACAAAAATCCACCGCCTCACGAATTTCACCAACTGCATTATTTATAGTTTTGCCTGCTTCTCTAACTAATAAGTTAATTAAATCAAAATAATTCTCTTCTAATAGGTCTGCCATTTTAAGTAAAGTATTTGCTCTTTGACTAGGTTCAGCATTTGCCCATGATTCAAATCCGTTAATAGACTTTGTTATAGCTACTTCTACATCTTTAAGAGTAGTTTTGATTACTTTACCAACAATATCCTTATTATCTGCAGGGTTTATTACTTTAAAGACCTCATCACTCTCAGCTTTATGGTGTGCAATTAAAGGATGGGCACTATATTTCTTTTTAATTAAACTATTTAAGCCTGTTTGAAGTAAGTGTAGTGTTAGCTCATCTGTTAAATCTAATCCTCTAGAGTTTATTCTTTTATCTGGTAACTTATTATATATATTTAAAGGATTTGGAAAAAAAGGATTTGATTTGCCATCAGCTTTTTTTGCAATAACAACTGAATCTATTAATAGTTTGTCTATAGGAATTGTTTTATCAACAATTTGATGAACAAATGAAGAATTGGCTCCATTTTCGAGTAATCTACGTACTAAATAAGATAATAATGTTTTATGAGTTCCCACAGGTGCATATACTCTACATTTAATACCGAAATTATTCTCTCCAATTAAATTATCGTATAATGTCTCCCCCATTCCATATAAACATTGGAATTCATACTGCGTTATTTGATAATTCTGTGCCATATAGTAAATGGTGGCAAAACTTAGTGCATTATGCGTTGCAAAGGCTGGATAAATTTGCGCTGAATGCTCAAATAGCTTTTTTGCACAAGCAATATAAGATAAGTCAGTATAAAATTTTCTCGTAAATACCGGATAATCTACTTGTCCATCAACTTGTGCTTTTTTGATTTCACTATCCCAGTATGCTCCTTTAACTAACCTAATCATAAATTTTTTATTAGACTTAATTGCAAGTTTTGCAATATAATCAATAACATATATAGCTCTTTTTTGATATGCCTGAATTACAAAACCTATACCATTAAAACCATTTAAATCAGGATCATTAGCTAACTTTTCTAATAAATCTAAAGAAATTTCTAAACGCTCACTCTCCTCGGCATCAATAAATAAAGCAATTTGATATTTTTGGGCTAATAAATACAATTCTTTTAAACGTAAATATAACTCCGACATTACCCGTTTATATTGAGAACGCTGATAACGTGGATGAATTGCAGATAATTTTACAGATATTCCTGGGCCATTATAAATACCGCGAGAGCCACTGGCAACCCCTACAGTATGAATAGCGCTTATATAACTTTGCATATATCGCTGTGCATCTTCATTATCAATTGCAGCCTCCCCTAACATATCATAAGAAAATTGATAACCTTTGTTTTCTTTTTCTTTAGATATTTTTACTGCATTATTTATGTCTTCAGCAATAACAAATTGATTACCCATGAATTGAACAGCCACTTTCATAGCTTTACGAATTAGTGGTTTTGCACCTAGCTTTATAATTTTTTTTAAGGAATCAAATAAAATATTATGATTTTGGCTATAAACTAATTTATTAGTTATTAATAAACCCCAACTTACTGAATTAACAAACATGTTGCCTGACTTGACATGAGAATGCCAATCTCCTTTGCATATCTTATCGCTAATTAGCTGATCTTGAGTTTTTTTATCAGGAATTCTTAATAAGCTTTCTGCTAAACACATGAGTGCAACTCCTTCTGTAGTTGATAGCTTAAACTCTTGCATTAATGCATCCACCCCATCACCTTTTACCCTAGTATCTCTTACTTTAGAAATTAAATTATAAGCTAATTGGTTCACCTCTTCTTTATTTAAAGATACAGATTCAACAATTGATAATAAATTATCAACACATATTTTTTCATCACTTCGATAATTTTTACTTATTTTGGTTCTTAATTCACTTGGATCGTTAATAACATTTAAATTAAACATAGACTTATCCTAATATATTAGATTTATATTTGTATGCAAAATTATAACACGAAAATTTAAAAACTTAAAAAGCTATTGAAAATTTAAAGTTTTATAAATTTATAATTTTCAAATTAACAAATTATTAAATAGCTATCTTAAAAACTTTTAAAATACACAATATGAATTAACCCCCTTGACATTTTGCGAATATTTATAATATAATGTTTATTCAATGCAATATTTCCTCAACTATTTAAACAGGCTAACTGGCAAGGTATTCAATATTTGGTAGCTGACAAAGGTTATGATTATGGAGTAGTACGAAAACTTATCACAACAGCGGGAAAAACGGCAGTGATACCTAGAAAAACTAACGCAATTGTACCTGGCGTTAGAGATCCATTTCAGTATAATACTCGAAGTGCAATTGAGAGATTCTTTGCTGCACTTAAAGAAAATAAACGCTTGGTGGCACGCTTTGATAAGCTAGATTCAACATTCTTTTCGTTCATTGCTTTAACTTGCCTCAAAATACTTAAATTACTTTGTTAACAGTGCCATATATGGAAGTCTTAGCGCTCACTTTAATGACACTAAAAAATTGGTTCCTGTGTTAAATAATTTAAAATGCAAAATCGTATATAATAAATAACATTAAACTAAAAATATGATGAGTTAATTTAAAATATTAGTAGCTAAAGATAGCTACTAATAAATAGAAAAATCGCTTAAAGTTAATTATCTAATATTTAGCGGATCAACTTGCATAGGATTTACAATATTTTCAGCTGTAATTCTTACCCTAGTAATTGGATGTGTTGCAAAATGATTATTTGTATAACATCTATTTATCCATTCTTGTAAAGGTGCTGCATTAAATAAGTAATAAATATTAATAGATTGCAATAACACAACATTTGTATTGCTTATTATAAAATCTTGTATGCTATTACCAGAAAAAATGCATTCAAATCCATTATTTTCTAATGCTTGTAAGTACGCAGGTGGAAGTTGATTAATTGGTATTTGATTATTATTTATTATTTGATTAAGCTGTGCTGCCCCTTCTCTTGGTATTTGCATATTTATCCAACCTAGCTCAAAACGGGGGAAATTATTTTGCATGTTAACATGTTCTAATCTATTTCTTATCATTCTACGATTAGCTTCTTCAAGTATTAATCTCTCTTCATCAGGAATAAACCTATTAGCAAATCTTTCCTCACGAAAGTTACCTGCATGTATAGGTTCTGGTGCATTTAGTAGATGATTAAGGTTACGTGGTACTTGAGGTGGAGTATTAAAAAAATTCAACTGCTGATTTTGATTTGCATTTACTCTTGGAGGGGTTTGTATTCCTTGTAAATTATCATTATTATTAGCATGAAGCGGGATATTAAACAAATTCAATTGTTGATTTGCATTTTCATTCATTTCAGGAAGATTTCCCATCCCCTGTACCTCTAATAGATTATTATTTTGCCTACCAGTTCTTCTTAATGGATTCACTCCAGGTAATTGAATGTTGATATTAGCATGAAGCGGGATATTAAACAAATTCAATTGTTGATTTGCATTTTCATTCATTTCAGGAAGATTTCCCATCCCCTGTACCTCTAATAGATTATTATTTTGCCTACCAGTTCTTCTTAATGGATTCACTCTAGGTAATTGAATGTTGATATTATTAGGATTCATTTAAAACTTTCATTAAAAATATAATAAAATTACAATTTTTCAGCGCCTAATATAAGCCACTTAAAGTCAGCATCATAACAAACAATTAATAAGATTAAAAGTAACATTTTTGTCTTACTTGAATTTTTTTTGTATCATTTATCCGCTTGATTTAATTACATTATTACAAATAATACCGATATTTAATTATTGTATATTACTTATATTTATTATAATATAAAGTGCGATAGAATTAACTATTTTAGTTTATTAATACAACTAGAATTGGAAAATTTACATTAAGCCAAATGGTGGCTTATTAGAATATTATATTATATCTAAGAATGTCACATAAAAATTAGCCAACAAATTTAAAGTAAACATCTATCAAATTTTATTTAATTACTAAGTAAATATTTATTCATAGCACTAACTATATTCAATAAAATATGCTAAAATCAGTACAAAATATTCTTATAGGAACAATCCAAATATGGAAAATATACAAATAATTATAGAAGACAGATTTAATAAAATAAACTCTATTCCTAAAAATGATTTTGAATTATCTAATGCTGTAAAATTTGTTATAGATAAACTTGACCGCGGTGAAATTAGAGTCGCAGAAAAAATCGAAAATACATGGGTTGTAAACCAATGGATTAAAAAAGCTATTTTATTGTCTTTTCGCTTATTTAACAATAAGTTAATTAATGCTGGCTGGACTAATTTTTATGATAAATTATCTTTAAAATATTCTAATTATAAAGAAGATGATTTTAAGAATGATAATGTTCGTGTGGTACCACATGCAGTCGTTAGAAAAGGCGCATTTATAGCACCCAATGCGGTTTTAATGCCTAGTTATATTAATATAGGTGCATATGTAGG
>CAYZUJ010000075.1:0-8396 GCA_964481375.1 uncultured Neisseria sp.
ATTTTTCTTTAAAATAATAATGTTATTTTTCGTTTTAATAATAAAAAAAAAGCTTTGTGGTAATCCGGAATAGTTGAAAATAGGGAATTGGTTATTATGAAGTAAAGAAATTATATAAGTTTTATTATTTCTTAATAAAAATTGTTTTTGTGGGGCTAATACGGTAGTAAAGCCAATGCTTAAATCTGGGCTTAAAAAAGGTGATTTTTGGTAAATAAGTTTAGAACAATAGTTGGAATCTTTTTCGCAAATTTTCATTGCTAAATTTTTATTAGTTTTGCCAATTTTTTTAAATTTACGTGGCATATAAAAACCAAATTGCCAGTTTTGAATAGTTTTACTACCATTTGTTAAAGTGATGATTGTTGAAAATTCTCTTTTTGGGTCATCTCCTACCATTTGCCCTATATTATCTTTAATAATTTTAATATTATTATCACTAGTTATATTTAGCGCACTATTTAAATTAAATAGAGATAAACATAATATAGAAAATAATAAGCGCCTAAAATTAAATCCTATCATTTTCTTATCCAGAAGAAAAATTTTTAATGAACTTTTAAGTTCTCAAAGGCATTAGTACTGATTTAAAATTAATTTCATTAGGAACTGTAATTAAAGCACTTCTTTGATTGTCAAAAAATGCCCATTGTAATAATTTAGCGTTAGAGTTACTTAATAAATCTCTGACATAGCTAATGTTAAAATTAAGTTTTAACGCTTCATTATATCCATATTGAACTGCTATTTCATCGTGTGATTCTTCAGATTCCTCATTACGGCAAGCAATTAATAAAGAATCATTTTTTAATTCTATAGAAATGGTTTTTAATTTATCAATGCCAATTACAGAAACTCTTTCGACTGCACGTAGCAAGTCTTCTCGGTCGATAATACATAATTTATCATTATGTGTAGGAATAACTCGTTCATAATCAGGATATTTACCCTCAATTACTTTAGTAATTAGTTGCTTATTATTAGTTTCGAAGCTTACTTGTTTTGGATATATCTTAATAAGCACTGGCTCATCAGTATCTTCTAGTAAGCGATATAATTCAATGATAGTTTTCCTAGGGATAATTGAAGAACTATCAGAAATAGTTTCACTTAAAGAATAGGTAGCAAAACCTAAGCGGTGGGCGTCAGTTGCTATTAAATTAAGCTGATTATTTTTTATTTCAAAAAGCATGCCATTTAAAAATATTCGGCTATCTTTATCAGCCATTGCGTATTGAATTTGTCCAATTAATGATTTCAAAGTGGTTTGGCTAATAGAAAATTGACTAAGGACACTATCCATTATTTGTAATAAGGGGTAGTGTTCAGCTGGCAGGCTTTGCAGAGTAAATTTAGTTCTGCCAGCGCGGAGAATAATTTTTCCACTAACTTGTTCAAAAGTTATATCAGTATCATCTGGAAATGCTTTTAAAATATCTTGAAGTTTTTTAGCAGGGAGAGTTATAATAAAATCTTTTCCTTCAATATCGCTAGCTCCAGTTATACTTACTTGAATTTCCATATCATTGGCAATTAAAGTAATATTATCTCCAGATTTATTAATATAGACATTGGAAAGAATAGGAATTGATTGTTTTTTTTCAACAAATCCTGTAGTTAATGTAACTGGTTTTAATAGCGTATCACGCTTGAATTTTAATAACATAACAAATTACTTTCTAATTATTTAACATTTGAATTAATAAATTATATTCACGCTCAATCCTATCATCATCTTTTCTTAATTGTTTGATGGTTTTTTGAGCATGTAATACAGTAGTATGATCACGTCCGCCAAAAGCATTTCCAATTGCAGGTAAACTAAATTGTGTTAATTCTTTAGATAAAGCCATAGCAATTTGCCTTGGGCGGGCAATTACTTGCGTACGTTTTGCCGATAGTAAATCAGATATTTTAATTTTGTAGAAATCACAAACTGTCTTTTGTATATTATCTAAGGAAATGTTTCTAATATCTATTGCTAAAATATCCATCAGAGCTTCTTTTGCTATTGCTAAACTTACGCCTTTTCCAGAGAATTGAGCTTGATACAATACTTTATTTAGTGCTCCTTCTAATTCACGCACATTAGATTTTATATTTTGTGCAATAAAAAAAGCAACGTCATCATCTAAATTGATTTTGTTTTGTTCAGCTTTACGTTTTAAAATTGCTACCCGCATTTCTAATTCAGGTGGCTGAATTTCTACAGTAAGACCTGAAGCAAAACGAGAAATTAACCTTTCATTTAAATTATTTATATTTTTTGGATAGGTATCGCAGGTCATAATAACTTGTTTACCTTTTTCAAGAAGAGTATTAAATGTATAAAAGAATTCTTCTTGAGTTTTTGTTTTATCTCCAGCTATAAATTGAATATCATCCATTAGTAATAAATCTAAACTATTATAATATTTTTTTAATTCATCAAAGCCTTGACGCATAGAAGCTTTTACTACATCTTGTATATAATCATTTGCATGTAAATATCTAATTTTGGATTTGGGATTATTATTATGAATTTCGTTACCAATTGCTTGCATAAGGTGAGTTTTCCCTAAACCAACTCCACCATAAATGAATAAAGGGTTATGGTTTTTATGGCCAGGTTTTTGTGTAATATGCATTCCGATTGCATAAGCAATTTGATTTGAGTTTCCACGAACTAGGGTATCAAAATTATAATTAGAATTTAATTTAGTCGCTTGTTGCAGAGTTTCTAAAATTTCTTTATCCATTTTACTTCTACTTTTTTTAGTAGAATTATTGGTGTCAGTTGCTCTTATGTTACTTTGATTGTCAGGTTTATTATTTGATAAATCTGTTATTTGAGATTTAGAACTAACGCCTAATTCACAATCCATTCCTCCAGTTAATTCAGCTAAAATATTTTTTATTTGGTCCCAATATTTAGTTTTTATAAAATCCTGAACTAAGCGATTATTTGCAACAACATGCAATTTATTATTTTCATATTTGGTGCTAAGAGCACGAAACCATGTATTATAATCTTGTTCACCAAATTGATCCTTTAATAGGATAAGGCATTGCTGCCAAATAACTTCTATTTCCATTTTTCTCTCTATAAAATACAGCATTATTTTATCAGATATTCTTTTAACAATGCTTTATGTTTTAATAAATTGTAATATCTATGCACTTTTAAAGCAAAAATATTCTTATAGAAAATATGAATTATCATAATTATCCTGTACAATTATTTACTTAAATTATGACCATAATTGATAAATAAGTTATAATATCTATTTATCAATTAAATGAGTTATACCTTTTTTAGATAGAATTTTAAGGTTTTGTTGGGCATCTGATGTCTTTTTGTAGGTTTCAGACATATAATTTCAAAGCAGTTTAAAAATAAAATAACAATTAATTTTTATTTAATCTTGCTTTGAGTAGAGTATTATCGCCTTTGATGACATTATTTGTCAAGTAATTATTTTATCTTATTCATATTTTTATTTTGTAACTCATTAGCTTATCAAATAGTTACATCTATTTGTTTTAAAAAATAATGACTTAAAGGTGTGTTTTTTTATGAATATAAAAAAATCAAGAAATAGGATAATAAAAAAATATCAGAATAGAAGATTATATGATGTTGCTACGAGTTCGTATCTTATTTTTGAAGATATAAAACAATTAATTGTAGATGGAGAAAAGATTCAAGTAATAGACTCTAAAGGTAATGACATTACAAAAAGTGTTTTATTGCAGATAATTCTTGAAGAGGAAACAAATGGTATACCAATGTTTTCTACTGATTTTATGTTTCAAATAATTCGATTCTATGGAAAAATATTTCAACCTTCATTAAGTCCATTTTTTGAGCATGTAATAGAGTTATTTATGCAAATGCAAAAGAAGTTTCATGAAGAGATAAAAAATTCTTATAGTAGAGAAAAAATATTATCAAAAGCGGAACTTTGGGAAGAGTTTATTATTAAGCAAGAGCCACATTTAGAGTTAACCATTAGAAATCAAGCACAGGATAATATTAATAATTTTTTAATAATCCAAGAAAATCTATCAAATCAAACGGAACCTGTGTATAGTGAAATGCCATTACAGTTTAATACGATAATAGATGATAAGTAAATGATAAAGAGCGATAATTTTTATATAGATAGGAATTTTTAGATGGCAAAAGTAGGTTTTGTGTCTTTAGGTTGTCCAAAGGCATTAGTAGATTCAGAAAATATCTTAACTCAGCTAAAAACCGAAGGCTATTCTGTAGTAAATGATTATAGTAATGCTGAATTAGTTATTATTAATACTTGTGGATTTATTGATTCAGCAATTACAGAATCATTAGATGCTATAGGTGAAGCAATGCTTGAGAATGGTAAAGTAATTGTAACTGGTTGTCTTGGGGCAAAATCTGATTTAATTCAAAGTAAGTATCCTAATCTTTTAGGTATAACTGGGCCTCATGCTACTTTGGAAGTAATGAATTTAGTTCACAAAAATTTAGAAAAACCAGCACATAACCCCTATATAGATTTATTACCAGCTCAAGGGGTAAAACTTACCCCCAAACATTATGCTTATTTAAAAATTTCTGAAGGTTGTAATAATACCTGTACTTTTTGTATTATACCTGACATGCGTGGAAAATTAGACTCCTATTCTATTGATAAAGTATTAATTCAAGCTGAAAACTTAGTTAAATCAGGTTGTAAAGAGCTTTTAGTAATTTCACAAGATACAAGTGCTTATGGGGTAGATTTAAAATATAAAACCAGTTTTTATAATGGTCGTCCAATTAAAACTAAAATGTTGGATTTATGCAATGAATTAGGTAGATTGGGTGTATGGGTTCGACTTCATTATGTCTATCCATATCCACATGTTGATAATATTATCCCTTTAATGGCAGAGAATAAAATACTCCCTTATTTAGATATTCCATTTCAACATGCTAGTACTAATATTTTAAAGGCAATGAAGCGTCCGGCAAATGTTGACAATATTCTAGAACGTCTTAAAAAATGGCGACAAATATGTCCTGATTTATCAATTAGAAGTACATTTATTGTGGGGTTTCCTGGAGAAACCGAAGCAGATTTTCAAGAGTTACTTGATTTTTTGACTGAGGCTCAATTAGAAAAAGTAGGATGCTTCAAGTATTCTAATGTAGATGGAGCAAAAGCAAATGAATTGCCTAATAAAGTTCCTGAAGAATTAAAAGATGATCGTTATCATAGGTTTATGCAACATCAGTTAAATATTAGTAAAAATAAATTAACTAATAAAATAGGGAAAGAAATTCCCGTTATTGTTGATGAAATTTCGAAAAAATATATTATTGCAAGAACCAAATATGATGCTCCAGAAATTGATGGTCTAGTATATATTAAAAACAACGGTAAAAATAATATTACCGTTGGTAATATTGTTAATGCTAAAATAATTAGCAGTAAAAATTATGATTTATTTGCAAATTTATCTTAATTTATAGTATAGTTCATATTGGGTTAGATGTTTATACATAGTTTTATCCTCATCTTAAGCTAATAAGGATTATAAACTACATCTAACCTTCTTTATTTCCAAATTTGTCTTACCTTATTTTACAACTTACGTTATTAAACTATTTAATTTGATATAAAATACATTCTTAATGATATAATTTGCAAATAATGTAAATTAAAATGCTTTTCTGAAGTGATATAATTAAATAACGGCAACTTTTAATTGCCGTTATGATTTAATTTAGTGAATAAAATGATACTTTAATTTATTGTCGCCAAACGTTTCCTAAATAAGTGCCAACAAACATACGGTTAGTAACTAATGCATCAAAAACAATGTTTGTAACTGCTGATTTGTCGCTATAACTTGGGCCAGCGGCAATAAAGTTAATTTCACCTTTAGGTAAAATATATACGCCACCGCCGGAAATTTTATTGCTGAAATTAGATAACCCAACGTATATATCTCCAAAAGTATTAGTGGCAATTGATGAAATGTATGATATATTAGATAATGGGCTAGAAGTTAATTTAACCCAACCGTAACTAGAAACTGGGGCAACACATTTATAAACATTAGCTAAATTAGTTCCAGCATATAATATGCTTGTATTAAGGTCGTAGAACAAAACAGTAGCATACTCTTTCGCAAAAAAATTGCTAGGGGTTATATTTCCTGTAATTGCGATCCATGGATCTGTGATTACTACTATTTGTCCGTTTGACAAGGGGACAAATAAGTTTGTTGCATTTCCAAATTGGCCATCAATTGCGATTCTGCCAACTCCAGCTGTTATGTCAGGAATAGTATTTATCCCTCCAAAATCATCTGAAATCATTAATTTTCCTAAACTAGCATCTGCATTAGCGAACCCTACAGATCCTCTAGATGGTGTAACATTAATTATACTACTTACAGAAAATGGTGGTTGAGGGGGTAAAAAACTTATACATTCACCTGGGTTAATTCCACAAACACTTATAACTCCATCAATATATCCACCAACAAAAAAATGATAAAAAGAGATATTAAATGCTGTTATAGTTTGGTTATAGTAATTTGTAAAACTATCTGATATATTTGACCAAGTAGTTCCATCTTGTGATAATTGCCATACATGGTTTAAAGTATTAGCAATGGTTAAAATAATAGATCCATCTGCACCGCTAATTAATGCAGAAATAGCACTTCCGCTATCAGTATATCCCCCAGAGTTTATAATATTAGTCCAAATTGGTGCTAATATTGAACCTGCTATCATATTAATTGTTTGTGCAGATTCTCCAATAGTACTACTACTAATAACTAAGTTGGCAGTATCTTCTTCCGTCATTTTAGGAGCTAAGTAATTAATGTGGAATACACAAGAAGCAAAACCTTTCAAATTATTGTTAGTACAACTTCCATAATTAATTGAAAAATTATTATTATTTAATGTACCAATTTGATAATTAAGAGTGTTTGGTCCTAAATTACTAATTGTAATATCTTTTTGAACTGTAGAACCACTAAATGCTTTGCCAAAATTTATCTGTAGGGGAGATATAGATAACGTTTGCCCAGTTACGGCAACTTGCTGTGTGTTACCCTCAATGCCGTTACTTGGAAAAATATTTAAAGTAAATAATGGGGGTGCAACACCATCAATTACATTTAGTGTTACGTTACATACACCATTAGTTAATATGTTGATGCAATCATTAGATTGTACAATATTGTTGGGTAATCCATCAATTGTAATTTTATTTAAACTGCCAATACCCAAATTTAATAATGGAAATGTTGTGTTAGAAGTATTTATTAATGATACTATTCCACCTAAATAAATAAGATAAGGAGCATTTTCAACTGGAAATGGAATTACAGTTGTTGTTACATTGATTAATTGGGACTCATTTAACTTGTGTTTAATATAACTACTTTGATTTATTATTGGAATAGAAATTTGTACTGTAGTGGGATTGACTTCTATAGTATTATTTACGATCCCTATTGAACAGTTTGATCTAGCATTTATAATTTTGCTACCATTACCATCACAATTAACACTAAATTGCCATTTGCCAGTATTTGCTGTAATTGCTTTTTCATCAATTAAGAAAGAGCTTCCTGAATTATTAAATACTGATATCATTCCATATGATTTACCGTTGCTATTAGATATAATTTGTTTTGGAGCTTGCATTATTACATTTTCATTGGCAATTATTAAACCGCTAATGGGAAGGGACATTGTTGAACCGTTAGAAAATGTAATTGCGATAATAGATGACAATTCAGAAGCGTTATTAATTAAAGCTGAATTGAATTCAATAATTAAATTACAATTCCCACTACTGTTATTAATGCCATTAATACACTTAGAATCTGCAGTTGCAGTCCATATATTTATATTTGATTCTACAATAACGCTTGTTACTGCTACTGGAGTACTTCCTGTATTAAATATAGGTATATAATATTTATTTAAGGGTAATGAATTTGTTGGGTTTTTTTTAATATATGACTTGTTTAAAGTTGGTGTTGAAACTCCCAGTAAGCTACCGGGATATGACACAGCTATTTGGGCAGAAGTATTAGTGTGCGAATTATCTTTCCCACTACTACATGAAATTATTAAAATTTGAATAAAAATTAATAATAAACTAAAAAAATTATTCATATATTTTAAATATCCAATTTAATTATTTAATAATTTATCTTTTTATTAATCAATTTTTGCAAATAATTAACTCCAATATTATATAATAAATATTTGGGCAATCACAATTAATATTTTTAATAAAAGTTGTTTATTATCTAATATTAAATAACGGCAACTTTTAATTGCCGTTATGATAATATTTAAATATATTCTATAGAAAAAGTATTTTCACTTAATTCACATATTGCTTTGAATTGAG
>CAYZUJ010000076.1:0-8226 GCA_964481375.1 uncultured Neisseria sp.
ATCTTCTATTATAATCTCTACTAAATTATCTTTAACATCAAGTTTAATATTAACTATTCCTATATTATCTTCTAACGCATCAACAGCATTATTAATAATATTTGATATCATACGTTCAAATGTACGTGCATTTATATTAATAAAAGCAAAATTACCTATTTGGCTAAAATTATGCGTAAAAGATATAGGTTTTTTAATATATTCGTATTTTTTTTCAGCTAAAACTTCCAGTAATTCTGTTGAAATCAGTATGGAGTTATTAGTTTCTAATTTTAAAATATCTTCCCATTTATTTTTAAGTTTAAAATAATTCATCATATTGTTAGCAATATCTGTAATTTGCGTAATAGCTTTGTTATAAGAATTACGCTCATTTTCTGGAAGAAGATGAGAACATTGTTTAGTAAGCATTTGTAAACTAGCAACCGGTGATTTAATATCATGGTTCACTTGACCTACAACCTCTCTAAAGCGTTGTTGTTGTTGAGATTCTATTCGATGCTTTTCATTTTCATTTTTCAATTTTTCAGCTTCTTTTTCTGCAGTAATCTCAATTGCAAAACCTAAAATACCAATTACTTTCCCCGACTTACCAATTAATGGTCTTTTCTCAGTTCTAAAAATACGTGTTGTATTTTTAAAAGGTAGCTCTTGTTCAGAGATATGTGTTTGTAAAGTTTCAATTACAAATTGATCTGCTTTTATAAATTCAGAGGCATTTTTTGTTCCCCAGCTAAAATCATAATCAGTTTTTCCTACAATATCTTTTGAAGATTTTAGATTTGAAATTAAAACAAGGTTATCATTACAACCTCTGTATACTGAATTCAAGTCTTTCCAATAAACATATCCTGGCATTGATGCTATTATAAAATTTATTTCAAAATCTAAGTTATCAAATTTATCAGATTGCATATTTTTTGGATATCCTCCTTAGTATGATTTGCAGAAATTATCATTCTAATTATAGCTTGCCCTTTTTTCCTAATAGGGTAAGTTGCTACAGTAGTAAGACACCCATTTTTTTTCAAGTATAATCCTTGCTTAATTGCAGTATCTTCATCACCAATGTTTAAAGCACGAATTGGAGTCTTATAACCGAAATTAATAATACTAGATTTTTTTTCAATTAATTTATCAAATAATTCAATGTTTTTAAATAATTTATATTGTAATTCATTTATTTCTGCAGACATATGTATATGAGCAGATTCAATACATGCATTAATTAACGGATTTATTAGAGTGCCTGAAAACATATAGGTTGAGCTAAACATTTTTACAAAATGAGCATCTTTTTTATTATTAAAAACAACCAAACCACCAGAAGTTCCGAAACCTTTTGCTAAAGATGTGGTAAGTATTAATCGATCTGGAATAACATGATTAAAAGTTTGCATAATATAACCAGAACCATTTTTACCATATATTGACATTCCATGTGCGTCATCCAAATATAAATATCCTTGATAAGTTGTGGTTAAAGACATAAGTTCTTCTAAAGGCATTACCCCCCCCATAGAACCAATACTATCGCTAAAAAGCAAAGGAGTTTGAGATCGGCTTCGTATTTCCTTTAATTTTAATTCTAGTAATGATAGGTTTTGAAAATCTATCATTTCAACTTGACCAAATTGTTGCATTAACCCTCTATTTATTTGTATGGAAGCATGTACTCCAATATCCAATAAAAATGTACAACCGTTAGAAGCTAACTTCATTGAAGGCATTTCACCAGATGCAATAAGAGGAATTAATCCTAAATGAACTAAATGTGTTGTTGAAAAAATTACTGTATTTGCATCAAAAATATTATTTAAAATATCTTCAAAAATATCTAAACCTTTATATTTCATTCTTGCTCTTGATGAAGAAAAAACTAATCCACTTTCTTTTATATTATTTGATACACTATTAATTAATCTTTCGTGTTGGTCAAGCCCTAAGTAACTACAAGAAAGAAATTCTATATATTCAATATTATCATCTAAAATAATTTTTTTATTTATTCTTCTAATAAAATTTTGATTGTTTAATAATTCATAAATTTGACTTTGATGATTTTTTGAGTTTATAATTTTTTTCTTTTGCCAATTATTGTTAAGCATAACAAACCTTTTATATATAATATTAAAATTTATAATTTAATAAACCCATTGAAATTTTATTAATTATAATTTTAATCAATTCTTTAAATACTAGCATCCAATAAAACGTAAGCCATTAAACAGTCATTATTTGATCTATTGCTCCACGCATGTGAAGTACCTCTTTGAATAACTGTATCAAATGGTTTTAATAATACCTCTTCTTTATCTAATACTAAATATATTTCACCTTGTAAAACTATTCCATAATCAATACTTTTTGTCATATGCATTAAGGGATGTTTATTCATAAAACTTAATTTAACACCTACCATGTTTTCAAAAACCATTAATTCTTCCTGACTCATTGAGTTTATTTTTTCTAATAATATTTTTTCTGGGGGATAATTAACAATCCTAAACATGCTACCATTTTTAACAGGAGATGTTGAAACATATTCATTATTTGTGGGATCATCGTTATTAAAAGTAACAGGCATTGAGTCTGTTGTCCAGAGGTTAAAGAATTTAAACCTTTTATCTATATCAGGAAATGGCACTTCTATATTTGTTATTTCATCAGAAATAATATACGATTTATTATCATCATCATTTTTAGTAACAATACGCTTCATAATTTTTTATCCGTATAAATTGAGAACATTTGAGCTTGTTAAATGTACATTTAGCAATTTTATTAATTAATAAAAATGTTCTTTTATAATGTCAAAAACATTTTGTTTATTATATTAACTATATATATAAATCTCCATAATCCGTCATTTTAAATTTCTTGAAATAAAAAAACTAGTGACAAAATTGTTACCAGTATTTTAATTTTAAAAAACGTAATTATACACTATTTAAAATTCTACGGTAAAAATAAGGTTTTCGACATTTAATTTTAATTGTAACTAACACTTGATGTATTGTCACATATATTACTTTAAAACCTTGAAATCATAAAATCGCCCAAATTAAGACAGGCTCAATGGTTTATGCTTTAAAGAAAGAGGAGCAAAGAAGGAATAGGACAAATATGTTAAACATTATGTACAATAATAAATAATATAACAGAGTAGAGAAATTGCAATAGCAATTAGATATTTTATAGAGAACATCAACTCTATTTGCCCCAAAATTGCCCCAAAAATATGACATATATTAATAAATTATAATGAAATCAAAAAGTTAATTTATAGCAGTAATAGGTTCAAGTCCCACTTTCGGCACCAATAAATATCTAATTGCACTCTGTTTCCAAGCCATATACATACTATATTGTAAAAATCTAAATAAAACTATTAAATGCTTTGGCATTAAGATTAGGCTTATAATTTATAAATTTTTTCTAGCTATTGCGACTACACTTTCGTGACCATCTAATAGTAAATCATCAGGAAATTGTCCTATTCTATTAATATATGATGATTTATCAAGAATAAAAATAAGAACTTATACAAAAAATATGATATTGTAAGGGAAACTATCTGAAATTAAGTTTTTATATAGACAAATTAATAATCTTTTTTATTTATAATCTCCTGAATAACTACCCCATATATATAAATGTTAGAAGGCTTAATAATATGTTTAATAGTACCAGCCTTTCTTAATTTGTTTTCATTAAACTCATAAATTGAAACTTGATTCTTGATTGCTGTTATTATAAAATCATCTTTATTAGCTATAGCATCATTATCAATAACAATAATAGTATTTATATCAAAATCTGGTTCAAATTCTTCTGTATCAATTAAAATAGCTAGAGCTTTATCACCTATAACTTTTCTAGCAATGTTAATGTATTTAATCTTATTATTCAAACTTCCATTTATCCATGCATTTAATTCTCCAAAGCTTATTAATGGTACCATTTTTTGATCTAAGTTAATTGATGATGATTCATTGGGGTATACAGGGTCCATTCCTACTAGTTGAGTGGTAGTTAAATTGAAAAAGTTAGCAATCTGTTGAAGTGTATTCGTATTAGGAGTTGAAATTTCACCATTTAATATTCTATCTAGAGTATGTTTTGGAACTCCAGATAATTTATGAAGTGAGGCTGTGCTTATGATACCAGTTCGAATCAGTAAATGTGACAGTGCAGTTTTAAGATTTGGAAAATATATATTTTTATTACTTTTGTATGCCAGTTCTTTATTAATTTCATCCTCATAAAATTCCGAAACATCTACTCCAAAGAATTTAGCTAAAGTATGAACAGTTTCAGGTCTAGGGTTAATTCGAGTACCATTTAGAATTTCAGATATAGTTGTTGGTGACACATTAATTTTAGAAGCTAATTGTGTACCAGATAAATTAGCATTAATCATAAGATATTTTAACTTATTAGATAAAAACATAATTTTAACCTTTATGAAGTGGTTTAAAGTTTTTATATTCAATATCTACATGAAGTTCGTATTTGTTTAATAAATATACAATAAGGTAAGTGATTGGTAAAGTAATAATTTCAAATAGAACTTTAAATAAATATTGATTAATTACTAATATATTTATACTATATAAACCTATTTGTTTCCAAAAAAATATTGTTGTCCATATAATAGAAAAAATTAATTCACCCAATGCGGTTGCTAATATACAACGTAACCAAAGATGTTTACCCTTGAATGAATAATAAAGTTTAGAAAAAACATAACAGTTTAACAAATATGCCACTACAGTAGCAGTTAGGGAAGCAGTAAATAATGTTATAAAAGGTGTCATAAGTTTTTGGTATGACTGCTCATAGTGAAAAATTGAAGAAGGTGTAATGGTTAAAGTTAACTGAATTATTAGTGCCATTGAGGCTTCACATGCTAAATTAAAAAATATAATTTTTCTAGCGTTTCTGAAACCATAATTATTAGTTACAATATCTAAAATCATAAATGTTATACAAAATGGAACTATACCTCCAGGTAAAATCACTCCATAGAATAGTATCAATCTTTGTGCAAATAACATAGCACATAATTTAGATGTTACTAGAAGCATTCCAAAGAGCGTATAAAACTTAAAATCATTAGCTGTTTGTTGTATTTCCATTTTGCTTCTCTATTGATAATAATTCTAAATGTATCATAGTATGATAAAACCCAATTATAGCTGCATCTTCTGGGCAAAATGAATTTAGTAAATATTCATTTTTGTAGATTTCGGTAACAGGCTTAATAAAAATTTGACGGTTACTTACATAATTAAATGTAATTAAATAATCTATCATTTCAGTATTTTTTTCTATCCTACTGATTTTGCAATGATGTTTTTTAAAAAATGCAATTAAAAATTTTATACATTGAAAAATAATAAATTCTATATTTAATTTATTTCTCATTTTTTCTTCGAATAAAAACATATTTTGCATACATACAACCTATTTTAGCAGCTTCTTTATTATTAAAATTACGTAAAATTTTTTTGTTTAAAAATACCCATTCAATACTTCTAATATATAATTCATTTGTATCTTGGTTATTAAAATATACTAATATATTATTATTTACCATATCAAATTTATCAAGAGATAATGATTTTTTAGTAACTTTTTTAATTAATAATTGAATTGTAAATAATATTTTGTTTTTAAAATCAAATACGACTTGAATCATAAGTTATATCTTTTTAGCAATAATAAAACACCTTGGTACGTCAAGAGTTATTTTAGAATTAACACATTGGTTTTTAATACCATTTTTAACAGTTTTCCAGAATTTATTTATATATTTTTGAGGTAAGGTTGCCACTCCATAACCTATTGGATTTAAAAATGGTGTTGCAGTTCCAGATTTAAATATATCAATAGCTTGTTCAAATGTATAATCGGTTTTAAAATTTATCATCTGAGCATTTTCAATTTGAAATCCTACATTTTCTAGTAGTTTTATAAAATCTTCTAATTTTAATTGATTTATTGGTAGCTTAAATTTTGAATATAAATTAGCTGTAACTGTTTCATTCAATAAATTATCCATTGCTTTTAAAAATTGTGGTGTAACTTCAGTTTGTGCTTGGATAGCACATTTACCACCAGTTTTCAATGAAATATAAAAATTCTTGAATGTATTTAATAGGTTTTTAAAATAATAAGTTACAGCATTGGTAATAATCCAATCATATGAGTTATCTTCACAAAATATATCTGCATCAGCTATAAAGAATTTTATATTTGGTCTCAAATGCTTTGCTTCTTGAATCATATTTTCTGATATATCAAATCCAGATACATTAGGTGTAATTTTTTTAACTAATTCAGTTAAGTATCCACTGCCACAGCCAACATCTAAAACTATATCATTTTTATTAATACTCGTCATAGACAATAATTTATTAGCGGCTTGTTGCTGACTAATGGATATTTTTTCATAAATTTTTGCTTTTTGATTAAAATTCATTTGAAATCATTTTTAAATATGTTATAATCCAGGATAAAATGTAAAATAGCAGGATAAAATATAATTTATCAAGATGATTTTAGCAGTTATTATACGTCTAAGTAAAAAAATTTACTAAAATCATTTAATCAAAATAATCTATTAAATTGAATAGTTATTATTGGTAACCTTAGATAAATATAATAAATTTAAACATAGTTGTTAATATCATAAAGGAGTTTATACAAAATGAAAAAAGTAAGATTACCCGCTAATTTTTATAATTATGATTTCAGAAAGTTAGTAAAACACGAAAAAAACGCAGCACTTAAAATACGCTACCTAGCATTTGCTCATTTAGCAGCAGGCAAAACTGTTTTAGAAACAGCAGATTTAGTACATAAGAGTAGCCGTATGATTCATCGCTGGCTAGATAAATTAGAAAATTTTGGGCTAGAGGGATTAAAAGATAAGGTAGGAAGAGGACGTAAAGTAATACTACAGCAAGAAAAAGAAGCTGAATTTATAAATATAATTCTTGATTATAAAAGAACATACAATAAAGATAAAATAACTGGGCGTAATATCCAGAATTTATTAAAAAAACATTATAATATAGATTGTACCTTACCTACAGCATACAGTACGCTTACAAGGTTAAATATAAAGTTTTTTAAACAAAAAAAGAAAAGAGAAAAACTAAAAAAGTTTTATAGTTCAAAACTTATTAATGATATAGGCACAACTAAACTATACCATAATCAAGCATAAGTATATAAGAAGGCTAAGTATTTTACTTAGCCTTTATTTTAAACTAATTAGAAACAACAATTGTTTCTTTATAATATTTTATATACAAGTGATAATGCAATACAAAATAATAAAGTAGCCATGCTAAAATTTAATATATTTTGATTTCTATTGTTTTGAAATATTTTATAGAGTTTAGTTGCCCCATAAGATACCCCATAAAACCATATTATTGTTGTTATAATTGCGCCAAAACAAAATATCATTTTATCAATATTAGAGATATAACCATTAGACACACTACCTAAAATTATAATAGTTTCCAATAAACCAAGGGGATTAAGCAAAGAATACATAAATCCTGATATAATTATTTTTTGTTTATTTGAACATTTTGTTTGAATATCATTTAATAAGATATTATGATTACTAAAAATTTGCCTATATTTATAAAAACTTAAATAAAGTAATACAATAATAGCAATAATTAAAAATATTTTTGTGAGAAGAGCATTAATTGCTATAAAATTAGCAACTCCAAACGCTCCAACTATAATCAAAACTATATCACAAATTATAGAAATAGTAGCAAAAACAAAAACATGATTTCTTAAAATACCAAGACGAATTAATTCCGTATTTTGCGGTCCAATTGAAATTATAAGACTAAAATATATACTTATTCCATGTAAAAATATAAGCATTATTTACCTACTTTCAGCATGATAATATAAATTAGGTTATTTCATTAATATATTCATCGTATTCATGTAATATACCATTATAATCTTCAATAACATATTTTGAATTATTTTTATTTTTTGAACTATATAAATAGTTTGGTCCAATTGGTGATTTTCCATATCCACCAGGAATATCTAAAACATATGTAGGTTGACATATTCCAGAAAATCGTCCACGTAATTCTTTCATTAAGTTTTGACCTTTTTCAATACTATAGAGAAATTAAACTTAGAAATATTCATGTTTTACTTGTCCCAAATTAAAAT
>CAYZUJ010000077.1:0-8222 GCA_964481375.1 uncultured Neisseria sp.
ACTCGCGACCCCAACCTTGGCAAGGTTGTGCTCTACCAACTGAGCTATTCCCGCATTTGCCTATCCTTACGACGAGGAAAGCATTATACCTAACAAATAATCTTAATGTCAATAAATTTTAGCAATAAATATTTTGCAAGGTAAAATGCATACTTATACTTACTCAAAATAAGATAGTTTTTTAAAAAATTATGCCAATTACCAATATTCTTAATATCTACTTATTATAAGAGGCTAGATTTTAAAAAAGTCAAAAATTTTAAATTAATTTTTATTTAATAAAAGAGGTTTTTTCATTGTCAATTCATAATTTTTTAACACTCTAAAACTGTACCAGAGCAAATATTAAAATCATCCATCACTATTATTAATTCACCGTGTTATAATTACCATTTTTATAAATTCAAAATTATGAACCAATTTTTATGAAAGCTAATTTCTCTTATGCAACAAACTCCATTTTATGAATGTCATATAAAAGCTGGTGGCAAAATAATTGATTTTTGTGGCTTTGCTTTACCTATTCATTATGGCTCGCAAATTAAAGAACATGAAATTGTTAGACAAAATTGTGGAATGTTTGATGTTTCACATATGTCTATTACTGATATAACAGGGCAAGAGGCTAAAAAATTCTTACGTTACATACTTAGTAATGATGTAGAAAAATTTGATAAATATAGCTCTAACAAGGCTATTTATTCCGCTCTATTAAATGATAATGCGGGAATAATTGATGATTTGATTGTTTATAAAATGCCATTTGGCTATAGAATAATTTCAAATTCTGCTACAAGAGAAAAGGTTGATAAATGGATCACACTAAAAGCCAAAGACTTTAATATAACTATCAATAAACCACAAGATTTAGCTATGGTTGCAATTCAAGGGCCAAACTCAATAATTAATATTGCTAAAATTAAACCTGAAATATCTAATCAATTACTTAACTTAAAGCCCTTTGAATCTATAACTCATTTAAATTGGTGTTATGCTAGAACTGGTTATACTGGTGAAAATGGATTAGAGATTATATTACCTAAAAAAGAGGCTATCAAATTCTGGGAGCAATTAATTAAAATAGGCATTTCTCCTTGTGGCCTTGGGGCTCGCGATACCTTACGCTTAGAAGCTGGATTGAATTTATATGGTCATGATATGAATGAAGACACTCTACCTTGTTCATGTAATATGGATTTTATAATAGACTTATCCGATAAAAATAGGGATTTTATTGGCAAAAATAAATATTTAGAATTAAAAGCATTAAATAATTTACATCAAGTAGGTCTAATTTTAGAAAAAAATGGAATTTTACGCGAAGGTCAAGAAATTACCATAAATGATACAATTTTAGGTAAAATAACTAGCGGTACATTTTCTCCTACCTTGAAAAAATCTATTGCAATTGCTCAAATTAAAATAGAAGGTCCAACAACAAATAATGAAGCATTTGTAAATATTCGTAACAATTTACAAATGGTTAAAATAGTTAAATTACCATTTGTAAAAAATGGAAAAATTCTACATTTTTAAAGGATAACAATATGCACTCTAATGATATTAAATATAGTCAGTCACATGAATGGGTAAAAATAGAAAATGATACTGCAATTGTAGGAATTAGTAACCATGCACAAGAGCTTTTAGGGGATATAGTTTATGTAGAGTTGCCTCAAATTGAGCAAAATATTATAAAAAATGATAATATTGGCGTTATTGAATCAGTAAAAGCTGCTTCCGATATATATTCACCAATTAGTGGCGAAGTTATAGCTATTAATGACCAAATAATAAATGATCCTACTATAATCAATAAAAACCCCGAAAGCGATGGCTGGTTATTTAAAGTTAAATATAATGATATTACAGAATTAGATAGTTTAATGAACCTTAATGAATACAAAAGAGATATTGGAAAATAAACAAATGGATTTTAATTTATTTATAAATCGCCATATTGGCTCAAACAATATAGAACAAAAAGAAATGCTTCATAACTTAGGTTATGACAACATTAATAACTTTATTAATGATGTTATTCCAGCTAGTTTAATAAATGTTTCTGATTCAACTACTGCTATACCTCAACAAGAATATGAAGCTTTAGAAAAATTAAAAAAACTTGCAGATAAAAACAAAGTTTTCAAAAATCTTATAGGTTTTGGCTTTTATGATACTATTACTCCAACGGTTATTAAAAGAAACGTATTAGAAAATCCTGGCTGGTATACTGCCTATACCCCATATCAAGCAGAAATTTCACAAGGACGGCTTGAAGCTTTATTAAATTTTCAACAAATGATAATGGATTTAACAGGATTTAATTTAGCTAATGCTTCTTTACTAGATGAAGCTACTAGCGCTGCTGAAGCTATGGCTATGGCAAGAAAAATCAACAATGATAAAAGTAGCATCTTTTTTGTTGATGAAAATGCTTTTCCTCAAACAATTGAAGTCATAAAAACTCGAGCTAAATATTTTGAAATTGAAATTAAAATTGGTAATATTAACACTTTAAAAAATGAGATGAATAACAGTCAATACTTTGGTATATTTATTCAAAATCCTAACTTATATGGGGAAATAAATGATTTCACCAATCTAATTAGTAATATAAAACAAAACAATCAAAAATGTATAGTTATAATGGCTTGTGATATTCTCAGTCTAGTTTTATTTAAATCCCCTAAAACCATGGGTGCTGATATTGCAATAGGCTCTACTCAGCGTTTTGGTATACCTTTAGGTTTTGGCGGTCCATCGGCTGCTTATATAGCTACTTCAGATGAAAATAGACGACTTATGCCAGGTAGAATAATCGGAGTTTCCCAAGATAGTAAAGGTGGGAAAGCTTTAAGAATGTCATTACAAACTCGAGAACAGCATATCAGACGAGAAAAAGCTACGTCAAACATTTGTACTGCACAAGCTCTATTAGCTAATATGGCTAGTTTTTATGCAATTTATCATGGTAAGGAGGGATTAGCAATAATTGCTAATAATATTCATAAATTAACTATAATTTTACAGCATAACTTAATAAAATTAAATATCAAAGTTTTAAACCAAAATTTTGTTTTTGATACTATAGTATGCGAATTAGAAAATATTTATACAATTAATAATAAACTTGAAGAAAATGGTTATTTAGTCGGCAATTACAAGAATAAATTATTTATTTCTTTAGGTGAAACTATTACTATAGAAGATATAGTTAATATTATTGAAATTATTACTAATAAAAATATTTCACAGACCGAACTGATAAATAACATACCAAATATTTTAAACTCATACTCAAATTTATTTCGTAAAGATAATATTTTAACTCACCCTGTATTTAATAGCTATCATAGTGAAACACAAATGATGCGCTATCTTAAATATTTAGAAAATAAAGATTTTTCATTAGTTCATGGCATGATTCCACTTGGTTCTTGCACTATGAAATTAAACTCTGCAAGCGAATTAGAAGGATTATCTTGGAAACACTTTGCTAATATTCACCCATTTGCACCTAGATATACAACTGAAGGCTATATTGAATTAATAAACAACTTAAAAGAACAGTTAAAATCAATCACTGGATTTGATGATATTTCTATGCAGCCTAATTCCGGCGCACAAGGTGAATATGCCGGATTACTAGCAATTAGACAATATCAAAAAAGCATTAATCAAGAGTTTCGTAATATATGTTTAATTCCCAAATCAGCCCATGGAACTAATCCTGCGACAGCTCAAATGATGGGATTAGAAGTAGTAGTTGTACAATGTGATAATCAAGGAAATGTTGATTTAATAGATATTGAAAACAAAGCTAAACAATATAAAGATAACTTATGTTGCCTAATGATTACCTATCCTTCAACTCATGGCGTCTTTGAAGCAAATATAAAACAAATCTGCTCAATTATTCATGAAAACGGTGGACAAGTTTATATGGATGGAGCAAATCTCAATGCTCTAGTGGGTTTAGTAAAAACAGCAGACCTTGGAGCTGATGTCTCTCATATTAACCTGCATAAAACATTTGCCATTCCCCATGGAGGCGGCGGTCCAGGCATGGGACCAATTGGTGTAAAAAAACATCTTAGCCAATTTTTACCAATGCATGTAATGTATTTAGAACCCAATAACAACTATACTGGGGCATCTGTTAGTAGTTCACCATTTGGTAGTGCATCAATCCTAATAATTTCTTACATGTATATTACTATGTTAGGCAATAAAGGCTTAAAGCAATCAACTGAAATAGCAATACTGCATGCAAACTATATGGCTCATAAATTAAAACCCTATTATCCTATTCTATATACAGGACAAAATAATAAAGTAGCACATGAATGTATTATTGATTTACGCCCTATAAAAGCTGAAACAGGAATATCAGAAGTAGATATAGCTAAACGCTTAATGGACTATAATTTTCATGCACCAACAATGTCTTTTCCTGTTGCAGGAACTTTAATGATAGAACCCACAGAAAGTGAAGATAAAAAAGAAATTGATCGATTTATTCAAGCAATGATTAGTATATATGAAGAAATTGAAGATATAAAATCTGGTAAATTTGATAAAGTTAATAATCCTCTTAGAAATTCGCCACATACATTAAAAGATTTAATGAATTGGAATTATCCTTATTCTCAAGAAATCGGCTGTTTTCCTGTAAATCAACTAAAACAAAATAAATTATTTCCAAGTGTTAATAGAATTGACGATGCATTTGGGGATAGGAACTTTATTTGTAATTGTTTTGATTTTAATAGCTAATATTAAAAGATGCGGCTTAAATAAAGCGCATCTTTTAACACAAACATTATTAAGAAAGAGGTTTAATGTTTTTTAGCAAATACTCTTCTATTCCGTTTGGAAAATAAACTTTAACCATTAATATGTTACTATTATAATCCTTAACATCAAATGAAATATATTTACCATTAGGTGACACTGCTATAGAATTATGGGCTATACTTTTAGTTAAGTTTAACTTATTAACTAATTCACTAACACTATACATTTGATCATTTTGTGATAAATAAATAACTTGTTTTGAATTATTTCCATTGCTTGCAATAAGTGCCCCTTTATCAGTAACACTATTTTCATTAGCAATAAAACCTTTTAACTTTGCAATAGTTGTACCTTTATAAGTATCTGGATTTACAGAAAAAACGCTAGTATCTCCTGACTTATTATAGAAACCAAAAATATACTGATTCTGTGATGCTATTGAGGTAATAAAAGCCATATCTTTACTCTCATCCATTGTTACAGCAGTACATATCCCTGAACTTTCTTGACATAACGCTGCATCATTATTAGCACCTTTATTTATAATACTAGCACCAATTAATCCTTTATTGCTTACTGTAACAAACATTCCCATAGCAGGCTCACCATTATAAGTTAAATTAATCTCCGATTCATTCACAGTATCATAATTTAATGGTTGTCCACCTAAATTTATACCAACCAAATATTGCCCATTTTCTGAAATACCTAAAACATAATTATAACCATCTAAAATAAAAGGTTTCATGATATTATTATAAGTTGCAAATTCATATGCTCCTAATTGACTATCTTCTGCAAATGTGATACCTCCTGTTATCAAGTTTGTACTTATTACACTTAATCGAGTACCAGTAATAGTAAATTTCTCAGTATTATTAACAAGAGGAATAAATTTTAAATCATTACCCCACATATAGCTTTGTTGAATACATTTATCTGATTTTTTTACTTGCATTGCCCCAGCTACTACCCCATTATTATTAACTGCACCTACTTGAGAAGAGTAGCCTAATGGATCATTATAACAATCTGTAGCTGCTTTTGATAAGTTAGCTGCTGTAAAATTAGTTATTTCTGGATTAATATCTTTTTGTTTATTTACAGAACCACTATTACATCCTATAATTATTGAAATTATTCCTAATAAACATGTAATTCGTATATATTTATAATATTTTTGATGAGTAAATTTCATAAATTTTCCTTAAGTTTTATAAGATAATTAAAATTAATATATGTACATTATAACATAAATCAATTATTTAAGCAATAATAAATGGACAATAAAGTAAGAGCTGATATATTTCAAAAGAATATGCAAATAAAGATAGATTTTTCAATATATTTTTAATTAAGAAATAAAGGCTCTAAATTTTCGTGAAAAAATTAAGGGCAAAATGTGTTTATAAATTTGCCCTTAAAAACTTAACTACCTGCTTTTATCTTTTTATAAGGCTCCTTAAATTTTCGATGATAAGAAAAGTCTTCTAATACTTTAAAATGCGTCCTAGCATTTTGGTTTGTATATAATTTATTATCATGTAAATTAGCAGTATATAATACCGCATCATCAAAATTATCTATAAATATTTTTTCCAATTCTGAAGATAAAATACTTTTATTAATTTTATTATTTTTTACCAATAACTCTAAATCTATTGGTTTTTGTAATTTTCTAGTATCCTTATCATTAAAAAAAGCATTTTCTATTGTAGCTTGCAAAGCACATTCAGTAACAATTTCCACCATAGTACGATCTTTTGTTGATTTACATCCTAGAATTGATACTACATTGAACTCTGGAAGCTTATTTTTTAATATAATTTCCAATGTATTAAGAAGTATAAGTTGACTTGCTGTTAAATTTTTATTATGCATTAATTCAAAAAATTCACAACTGATATTTTTTAATCCAATATTAGCATAATAATTATAGTTTTGATTTTTAGGATTTAATGGAAATTTTTCATTAATAAGATTATAAACATTTATTAATTCATCGCCTATAGAATTAGTGTAATCATTTTTATTTTCTTGACCTTCTATTATATTAAATCCACTACCATCTCTATCAAACCAACCCCACTCTAAAAAATGTGCTTGCCTTACTACAAAATTTAAGTTTATTTCATTTGCTACTGATCTTAACGTTTTTTGGTCATTTTTTATTTTAGACTCTTCACTTTTAGAATCAAGAAACCTTGATACATAAAATATTTTATCTGCATCATTATCTCCACATATTGAATTTAAAAGAAGCATTAATCTTTTGTTATTAGCCTCACTATCTTTATCAATAAAAGAACCTGTCATTGTTTGTAAAATTTCTCCATCGCTATTTTTTAACTGGTAAGTATTTATTGGCCAATAAAACATATCTTCAAGAATATTACCTTTATTCTTTCCTTGTAACTCTTTTATTAGTTTTTCTTTTTCTTTATTATTAAGTTTATTAAAAGCTGAAGGAAGTGATTTATTTAATAAAACCAAATTATTGCCATTAGGTAAAACCACAGATTCTGAAAATAGTCGGCCAGCAATCACTTCTTGTACTCTATGTTCCATTACTTCTTTGACTCGATCATAAGTATTCTGTTTTTTATCTTTTTGAGTTTTATTTTTCCTATGTGCACCGATTGTATTCTCTGATAAATTTAAAAGACTTTTATCTGCAGCATCTTCTCTATCAAAATCTGTTATTTCAATACCATTATTATTTAGAGTTATTAATTTATTGATTATACTCTTGTATATACTTTCTTGATTTTCATTAGCATGTATCAATGCTTCAGCGTTTCTATCTTTAATTAAAATTTTTGATAAGTTTGTAGAATTAATCTCATTAGAAATAAGAGGTCTATTTAAAAATAATTTGTACCCTTTAAAACTTATATGCTCTTGATTTATATCCATATGTTTTGCATATTTAATAATTTGAGTAACCGCTTTTTTAGGTAAATTCATAAATAAGTTAATATAACATTCTAACTTTTCAAGGTTAATTGTATTATTATCTACAATAATACTATCCCCTAAAGACTCACTAGCTTTAATTAAATGATATACAACTGCTAGGGATGCAGATGCTGTAAAACCTTTATCATAATTGCCTCGACTGGTCTTTAAAGTTGAAATATAATTATTAGTAGTTAATTCACTAGAAACCAAATCATTATTAAATTCGTTTAAAAATTGAATGGTATTCATTCTATGACAAGTTTTTTCTAATATCATTTGTTTATTTTGTAAAGCTATATCTTTTGGTAACTTATCTAAACTTCCAGATGTCCTTATAATTTTCTTTAAGGTTTTTAAAAAAGTTTTTGTAGTAAATTTATACTCACTTACAGTATTATCTTCATCTACTACTTTTCCTATAAAAGTATAGTTTCCGTCTTTATAAAAAAATTCTATATTGC
>CAYZUJ010000078.1:0-5315 GCA_964481375.1 uncultured Neisseria sp.
TTCACACGTATTATTTTTTCTATTATTAAAAGAGATTATACGGGTATACATGAGACAATATCTGGTTATAAAATGATATTTTTAAATTTACGCAAATGTAAATAAAAATATCTATATCATAATGGCTGTTTTAAATAGAGCATAGGCAAAAATCCAGCAATAATACAATAAATAGATTTTTAAGAATAGTTACCATGAGAGTTATTTCTTTTTATACTAAATATGGAAAATTAGGGGCAAGTTCGCGATTACGTTCGCATCAATTTATAAATTATTTAAATGATTACTTTAAGGTAAAAAATAATATATTATTAGACGATGTATATATAAAAAAACTTTATAATAAAGAAAAACAAAGTAAAATAAAGATATTTTTTAGTTATTTAAGACGTTTTAAAAGTATTATTTTTGATAATTCTGATGTAATTGTTATTGAAAAAGAATTATTTCCATATATACCTTATATTATAGAAAAATTTTGTTTACTTGGTAAAAAATATATTATAGATATAGATGATGCATTATTTCATAACTATGATTTAAATAAAAATTATTTTATAAGAGTTTTATTTGGTAATAAAATAAAAATGCTTTTTAAAAATTCTGAAATTATTACCGCAGGTAGCCCATATATATATGATTATGCAAAATTAACGGGTGCAAAAAATGTAATTTATTTTCCCACAGTAGTTGAATTAAAAAAATATAATATAAATCTATTGCCACAACACAAATTGAATAATACTATAGTAATAGGCTGGATTGGAACTAATATTACAATAAAATATATGGATTCAATAATACAAATTTTAGATAAAGTATCATTGCAAATAGAGCAAAAAATTGTACTACATATAATTGGAGCTACCAAGCAATTTAAATCACAAAATTTTAGTATAGAAAATATTGTGTGGACTGAAGAGTCTGAAGTTAATTCTATCAATATGATAGATATAGGAATTATGCCATTACCGAATGGTTTATGGGAAAAAGGAAAGTGTGCTTATAAATTAATTCAATACATGGCATGCCAAAAACCAGTTGTAGCTTCAAATGTTGGAGCAAATACGGTTGTAGTTGAGCATGGAATTAGTGGGTTTTTATGTGAAAATCAGCAAGATTGGTTTAAATATTTGCTCATGTTATTAAGTTCTCAAGAACTAAGAGATAGATTAGGAAAAAATGGCAGAATAAAAGTTGAAAGTAGTTATTCTTTAGAGACTAATATTGCAGTATATGAAAAAATCTTAAATTGTATTTAAAGTTCCACAATTTTTATTACATTAAGATATTCATTAATAACAATTTTTTGATCAAATTGCAATTCCATTTTTTTGCGTCCATTTAAGCCTAATTGTTTTTTTTGTTCATAAGGTAAGTTAATAAATTTTTCCATAGCATTAACTAAAGAATTTACATCTTTAGTTTTACAAATAAAGCCGGTGATTTCATGTTCTACTGAATCTCTACAACCGACAGCATCTGTTGTAATTACAACTTTACCCATACTACTACCTTCAAGGATAGCTCTTGGCATACCTTCGCTATATGATGGTAGAATAATACAATCAGCTTCTGCAATATGTTTGGGGACATCATTAACCATACCTAGATAATTAATATTTAATTCATTTTGCCAACTTAAAACTTGTGCTTCATTAATCGTAGATGGATTGCCATGATAAAAATTGCCAATCATTGTTAATTTTATATTTGTATATTGCTGTTTCAATATTCTAAAAGCATTTATTAATTCATCTATTCCTTTATCCCATAAGAATCTTCCAGAATATAAAAAATTTATGCTTTGATTGTCAGGGCAATAATTAGTAAAATAAAATTTGCTTAAATCTACTCCCGAACCTGGAATTTGGATTATTTTTGTACTAGATTTTAAGATTTTATTTTCAATAAATTTATTTTTATCATCAGAGTTTTGAAAAAAAATAAATTTTAATTTTGAAAATGCAAACTTGTAAAAATACAAAACAAATTTTGTTAATAGATTTTTTTTAGTAAAAATATAACCTAATCCTGTAATATTAGGGACGACCTCAATTTTTAAAATTTTGCAAATAAGAGAAGTGTAAATATTAGGTTTAATAGTAAATGAAAAAATTAAAGTTGGTTTTATTTTTTTAATAATTAAATATAAATTGATTAACAAAATAAAATCATTTAAAGGATTAATGCTTTTTGAGTTAATATTTATATTCTCACAGTGATAACCTATTTTAATTAGCTTATTGAAATAATTATTATCGTTAGGGCAGCATAGTATTATTTTATAACCATTTTTTAAGAAGTTTGAGTATAAATGTTCTTGTGTATATAAATGATGGGCAGTATTATCAATAAATAAAAGTTTTTTCATTTTTTATTTTGAAAAAAATCTTTATACCAATTTGCTGCTAATTTTAACCCATCAAGAATTTTATATTTAGGGCTATAACCCATCAATTCTTGAGCCAATGAAATATCAGCCAGAGAATGGCGAATATCACCATTGCGGTAATCTCTATAAGTGGGTTTCATATCTTTATTATAGTTTATTACTTGTTTAATATGATTAAATAGTTGATTTAATGTAGTTTGTTCATTACAAGCAACATTGTATATTTTATTGATGGCATTCTTATTATTTGTTAGCCCACATAATATATTCATTTCAACTACATTATCTATATAACAAAAATCTCTACTAGTTTCTCCATCGCCATTAATAAAAACTTCTTCATTATTTAATATAGCTTTAAACCACAAAGGAATAACAGCAGCATAAGCTCCATGTGGATCTTGGCGTTTGCCAAAAACATTAAAATATCTAAGCCCAATAGTTTCCATATTATAAGATTTTGCAAAAACATTAGCATATAATTCATTACTATATTTTGTTACAGCGTATGGAGATAATTGATTGCCAATCAAGTATTCTTTTTTAGGTAAAATTGTTGAATCACCGTATACAGAACTACTGGAAGCATAAACAAAACGCTGTATTTTATTATCGTTACTCGCTTTTAGCATATTAACTAATCCAGTTATATTTACATTATGAGTAGTAATGGGGTCATTTATTGAACGAGGAATGCTTCCTAATGCTGCCTGATGAATAACAATATCTACATTTTTTGTAGAATTATAACAAGTTTCAAAATCACGTATGTCACCCTTAATAAAATTAAAGTTTTGCCATTTATTCATACCAACAATATTTTGTACTTCATCTAAATTATGTTGAAAGCCTGTAGAGAAATTGTCCAATCCAATAACGTTTTGCTCATTTTTTAATAAAAATTCTAAAATATTAGAGCCAATAAAGCCAGCACAACCAGTCACAAGCCATGTTTTTTTTTCAGAAAGATTTATCATAAAATATTCCAAATTTATAAAAATAAAATTTCTAAGGTAATATTTTAAAATCATTTGAGAAATGTGAGATTTTAAAATATTTTATAGGATAAAAATAAATTTAACCGAAATTATAACATTTATTTAAAACTTATTGCAAAATTGATAATAATTTTTAGGGTTAATATTACGTACTATCGTATATTACTGGAGTTGCAACTAGGAAAATAATTATTGCTTAAATTGAATAAACATAAAACAAAAAAGAAAAAATAAAATAATTCCAATTAAAAAATAACTTTTATTTGAAATTAAGCATGTCACTCAAATATACAGGAGCTTTATTATTTTGAGTTAAAGTTTCTATATATTTAATGGGATCATTTATTAGTAATTTAAATATATCTTTAAATTCTTCCTTGATATTTTCATTTATAAATTTTTTTATTTCTTTAGTAATTTCAATATTACCTAAACCAAAGATTCTAATTATTGGCCAATATTCCTTGCGCCTTTCTAAAGTAACGCCTACAGATTCCATAATAGAAATTGCAAGTGCAAATTCATCAAATACTTGTAATGCTTCTTTAGGCGGATTGGCTGTAATATCTAAATGGTTTGTTTTTGGGAAGCATAGCTTCATTAAAGCATATGTTGTAAAATATGGTGTTCCAGCGATGTTTGGTGTATTTGTAAAGTGTGACAATGAATCTAAATCAATTACAGATAAAGTTTTTGTGATTAGACCATTTATGTTTTTTTCTTTTACTTGAATATTCTGTGGCTTTAAATCAAGATGGAAGTAACCATTTTTATGAAGCTGTTTTGTGTCGCTTAGAATATTTTTAAAATCATTTATAGTGAAAAATTGATTATTATTACAGTAACTCTTTAAATCTTTTTGTCCAGCGTTTCTTGCAATAGCAATTTTGTCAGCAATTTTATGAGTTACTCTATAGTTTTTTATACCATATTTATCCAATATTTCTTCAATCTCATGACTATTTAGAGTGTTTTGAAAACTAGAGGATTGAAGTATTGTAAATAATATAGAATGGTTGTCTTTGGCAATTATTTTTTTAAATGTACCTTTATCTCCATTTTCGATATATGATTCTATTTGGGGCTTTATAAATGTATAACCATTTTTAGATATTAAAAATTCCTGAGTAAAGGGAGTAGTATTATTTAAATTATCCTTTCTTGTATATTTGAGTTTCTTAAAACCATATTTATTAGCTTTTTTAAGCCTGATTTTAGTTAGTAACTTTTTGGCATGAGTATTTATTTTTGTTGCAGCCTCTTCTTGAGTCATGTTTTCTTTTTTTATGATGGGTTCATTTTTGAGTGTTTTTATATTAATTTCTGATTGAGTTGGTAATGGTTGAATTTGTATTGTGTTTTGAACATTATTTCTTATTGGACTAGTGATATTAAAACTCTTATCAAAGCTCAATTCTTTAAAAGATGTATTACTGATAGAATTTGAAAATATCCAATTGCCTTTATCTTTGATATTTTTTTGTATTGTATTATCTTTATCAAGTATTATAAATGATGTAGAGTCACAATTGCTGTAATCAGTTGTTTGTTCTATTTGTGTATTTTTAAAATTGCTATCTATATTGATAAAGGAATTATTTGATTGTTGTTGAGATTTAGTATTAACCTTATTGTTTTTTGAATTAGGAAAATATTTAAGAGGTTCATTACTAATACTAATAAATGAATCATTATTTTCAATTTTTGGCTCAGTGTTAATAATATTTCTAAAAAAATTATTTATAATTTTAATAACATTCATGGTTTATTCCCCCTAAAGTTATTTTTGCATCTCCATAGAATTCTAACAATTATTATTTTAATATTCAATAGTTTTTTTTCGCTATTGTGATATATTTAAAAAATATTTTTGTAGTTTTGGTATCTAACTATACCAAAATTGTAATTTCAAATTTTGCGAC
>CAYZUJ010000078.1:5325-7839 GCA_964481375.1 uncultured Neisseria sp.
AGGCTATAATTTAGTTTTCTCGATTACACAAATTTTTATACTAATATGTGTTAAAATTTGAACTAAATTAAAATTTTAAAGCAAAATAATGCGACAAATTTTTAACTCATTTCAATCTTTCATTAAATCAGATTTTGCAATTGTTTTTTTTGCTAATGTATTTTCATATTTTGTTACTTTTTGCGGGGCAATATTATATGTTAGATTATTAGACAAATATCAATTTGGTTTGTATACATTTTCATTTAATATAGTTTCTCTTTTTCTCTTGGTAAATGGACTTGGCGTAGCTAGTGGGATAATGCAGTTTGTAAGTAGTGAAAAAGATCTAAATAAACAATCTGCATATTTGCAATTTGCATTTATAGCTGGTTTATTATTTAATTTTATTATTATTATATTAATTATATTTTATGCTTTATTTTTTTCTATACCAATTCCTGAGGCAAAATATATTCTTTTAAGCATGGCACTATTTCCTGTTGGCCGGTTATATATAGATATTTATCAAGCTTATTTTAGAGCTAGACAGCTTAATAAAGATCAAGCAAGATTTTCTGTAATAAATAATATAATTATTTTATTAAGTAATTTAATTGGTATTTATTTTTTTAAAGTATACGGCTTAATTATTTTTAATTATATTGGTTACCTAATAGTATTTATTTTTTCTACTAAATATTTTAAGCTGTATACTCATTTTAAATTATCTAATTTTATTGAAAATTATAGATTAAAAGTAATTAATTATTGGAAATTTATTAATTATTCATTTTATGCTATAACTAATAATGCTTTTTCTGGATTATTATTTGTACTGGATATTGTAATTATTAGTTATGTTATAAAAAAACCTGAGTTGGTGGCAAGTTATAGGGTAGCATCAATTATTCCATTTGCTTTTAGCTTTATTCCTTCGGTAGTAATGACTTATTATTATCCGTTTTTTGTTAAAAATTCTTCAGATGTTATTTATATAAGAGCATTGTATAGAAATATTACCAAAAAAATGCTTATTTGTACTGGAATTATAAGTATTTTTTTAGTTTTGTTAGCTAAACCAATTATAATAATAGTTTTTGGAAAAATTTATAAAGATAGTATTATTCCTTTTCAAATCTTATCCTTTGGTTTTTGGATTTTAGCTTCTAGCAGATCTATAAATGGCAACATTTTAGCCAGTTTAGGCAAAATTAAGCATAGTCTTTTTATTACTACTTTAGTTTTAATATTTAATTCGGTTATAACTTTTATTTTAGTAAAATATTTTGGAATTATTGGAGCTGCTATTGGAGTTGTTATAATATATTTATTATCATCATTAATAAGTTATTTAATTTTAAACTTGGTTTTACGTAATATTTAATTGGGTGAAAAAATGAATAAACAATCTTGTAATTTATTTTGGTTTCGTAGAGATTTAAGATTAACTGATAATAATGGACTCTATCAATCTTTAAGGGATAATAAAACGATATGTTGTTTTATATTTGATAAAATTATTTTACAAAAATTAAAATCTGATGATTGTAGAATAGGATTTATTTATAATTCCTTATTAGAGATTGAAAAAAAATTAATGAAATTTAATGCTGAATTAATAATTGAATATGGAGACCCTAAAATATTAATCCCAAAAATAGCAAAAAAGGTTAATGCAAATAAGGTTTATGCAAATGAAGATTACGAGCCTTATGCTATTTCTCGTGATAAATCTGTAGAGAAAAAATTAAAAAGTAGTAAAAAAGAATTAATCTTGTTTAAAGATCATTTAATATTTGCTAAGCAAGAAATTTTAAATAAAGAAAATAAACCTTATGTTGTATATACTCATTATAAGAATATGTGGCTTAATCAATTAAATGAGACATTTTTGCATGAGTGTTCATCAAAAAAGTATTTAAAAAATTTATTAAAACAAAAATTAAAAGATAATTCTTATTTAAAACATTTATCTAGATTTAATTTAAAATCAACGATACCAGGGGGAGAATCAGGAGCATTAAAACGCTTAAAGCATTTTTTAAAAAATATTGAATCATATAAAAAAACTAGAGATTTTCCCGAATTAGATCAAACTTCACATCTAGGGGTTGACTTAAGGTTTGGTACTATATCTATTAGAAAATTAGTTTCTATTGCATTAGAAGAAAAATCTGTAGGCAGTAAAACTTGGTTAAATGAATTAATTTGGCGTGAATTTTTTAGCCAAATTTTATATAACTTTCCCTATGTAGTAAAAGCACCATTTCGCAAACAATATAGTAAAATAAAATATAAGAATAATAAGAAGTGGTTTGAAGCTTGGTGTAATGGAGAAACAGGCTACCCAATTGTAGATGCCGGAATGAGACAATTAAATAGTACAGGATTTATGCATAATCGGGTTCGAATGATTTGTGCTTCATTTTTAACAAAAGATTTATTAATTGATTGGCGCTTAGGTGAGAGATATTTAGCTGAAAAATTAATAGATTATGAATTAGCTTCAAACAATGGCAACTGGCAATGGTG
>CAYZUJ010000079.1:0-399 GCA_964481375.1 uncultured Neisseria sp.
ATCTACAAATTTATGTAAAACTTTTAATAAAAGATCTATATCATAAAAATGTAGCCCAGTTGTTGGTTCATCAAGAATATATAAAGTTCTACCAGTGTCCCGTTTTGATAATTCTAGTGCTAATTTTACTCGTTGCGCTTCACCACCTGATAAAGTAGTTGCCGCTTGCCCTAATTTTATATAACCTAAACCTACATCTATTAAAGTAGATAGTTTTTTATTAGGCTTATTCCTTTTTTTATTCGATTAAAAGAATTCAAGAATAGAATTTGGGTTTGGTAATAATTTTAAAAAATAATTGTTTAGAGCAAAAAAAAGACCCATTTAAATGAGTCTTTAATAGTTTTTTATTAATTACAATTCTTTCGATTAACTGTTTTGTCCATTTTTAATGAATAG
>CAYZUJ010000079.1:409-3847 GCA_964481375.1 uncultured Neisseria sp.
GTTTCACGATTATAACGCTTTCCTTTACAGGTATCGCATATTACATAAATATCAGGTAAAAAATGCATTTCAACTTTTATCACGCCATCGCCAAAACATGTTTCACAACGACCACCTTTTACATTAAAGGAAAATCTTCCAGGAGTATAGCCACGTTCTCGAGAAAGTAAAACTTGAGAAAATAAATCACGAATTGGAGTAAATAAACCAGTATATGTTGCTGGATTTGATCTAGGAGTTCGACCAATCGGGCTTTGATCAACATTTATTATTTTATCAAAATTTTCTAAACCTAAAATATCTAAGTATGGCTCTGGATTATTAGAGTTATTATACAAAGTTTGGGCTACAGCTTTATATAATGTATCATTTATTAAAGTAGATTTTCCAGAACCAGACACTCCTGTTACACAAACAAAATTACTAATTGGTATCTTTAAATCTACGTTTTTAAGATTATTCCCGTTAGCACCCATTAGCTCTAAAAATCCTTTGTCTTGCAATCTACGAACTTTTGGTACAGGAATTCTAAATTTGCCCGACAAAAATTTTCCTGTTATTGATCTTTTACATTTAATTATTTCATTAATATCGCCACTAGCTAAAATTTCTCCTCCATGTTCCCCAGCTCCTGGACCCATATCAACTAAAAAATCAGCACCTCTAATAGCATCTTCATCATGTTCAACTACTATAACAGTGTTACCTAAATCCCTAAGTCGCTGCAAAGTTGCAAGAAGCCTATCATTATCACGTTGATGTAGCCCTATTGATGGCTCATCTAATACATACATTACACCTGTTAAACCAGAACCTATCTGACTAGCTAGCCTAATTCTTTGTACTTCACCACCGGATAAAGTATCTGAAGAACGATTCAAAGTAATATAATTTAACCCTACATCAATAAGAAAATTGATTCGAGCTAGAATTTCTTTAATCACCCTCATACCAATATCATTCTTATTACCTGCAAGTTTTATTGTAGAAAAAAAATTATAAGAATCTTTTAATTGCCACATAGTAATTTCTGGTAAATTTACATTATTTATAAAAACATACCTAGACTCAAGCTTTAAACGAGAACCATTACATTGAGGACATTGTGTGTTATTTTGATATTTAGCTAATTCTTCTTTTATGTATTGACTATCAGTTTCAAAATAGCGTCGCTGTAGTGTGTTTATAATTCCTTCAAAACTTTGTTTTTTATGTACTATACTTCCATTTTCACTCATTATCTGCATATTAATTAATTCATCTCTAGAACCAAATAAAAGTATTTGCTTAATTGCCTCAGATAATTTAACCCAAGGAACAGTCAAATCAAACTTATAATGTTTGGCAACAGCAGTAAGCATTTGATAAGTATATTGATTACGTTTATCCCAGCCTTTTATTGCCCCTTCTGAAATTGATAACTCTTCATTAACTATAACTTTATTTGGATCAAAAAATGTAATACTGCCTAAACCATCACATTCTGGACAAGCTCCAAATGGATTATTAAAAGAAAAATTTCTAGGCTCAATATCAGCTATTGAATAATCACAAACTGGACATGCAAAATCACTCGAAAACCATTGTTCTTCATTAGTATCTAAATTTAAAATTTTAATTTTATTATGCCCATGCCTATAAGCAGTTTCAACAGAATCTATAACCCTACTCTTATTATCTTTATTAACTTTCAGTCTATCTATAACAATTTCAATATCATGCTTCTTATTCTTATCTAATACAGGAACTGCATCAATTTCATAAATAACATTATCAATTCTAACTTTGGTAAAGCCAGTAATCTGAATTTTATTTAATAATTCAATGTATTCTCCTTTACGCCCTGAAATTATTGGAGCCAAAAGTGCAATCTTTGAATCTTTAGGTAATAAAAGTATGTTATCAACAATTTGTGTAACAGTTTGACTTTGTAGTTTTTGATTATGTTTAGGACAAAATGGATCACCTATACGAGCAAATAATAAACGTAAATAATCATAAATTTCAGTAACTGTACCAACAGTAGACCTTGGATTATGTGAAGCAGCTTTTTGTTCAATTGCAATAGCTGGAGATAAACCTTCAATTAAATCTACATCAGGTTTATCCATTTGTTGCAAAAATTGTCTAGCATAAGCTGAAAGTGACTCTACATACCGTCTTTGCCCTTCTGCATATAAAGTATCAAAAGCTAATGAAGATTTTCCAGAACCTGATAATCCTGTAATTACTATAAGTTGGTTTTTTGGCAAATCTAGATCAATGTTTTTGAGGTTATGTGTTTTAGCGCCGCGTATCACAATTTTGTCTAGCATTTATATATACGCCTGTAAAGATGATATAATATTTATCTTTATTCTAAATAAAACTTTTTGAAAGTAAGATCAATATTTTAACATATTTTAAACTCCTGAGGTAATCTAGTGGATAAGTACGATTTTAAGATAAGCCTTAGTTTGGCTTTAGTATATTCTCTTAATTTACTGGGAATATTTTTATTATTACCCGTAATGGCAATATATGCTTCTAAATTAGAAAATAGCAATATTATTCTAGCAGGGTTTGCTTTTGGTGTCTATGGTTTAATGCGACTAATAATACAGCTACCATTAGGAATACTATCTGATAAAATTGGTAGAAAAAAAATTATCTACGCTGGATTAATGATTTTTATTCTAGGTAGCTTAATATGCAGTTTCACTAATAATATCTATATATTAATAATAGGAAGAACAATTCAAGGTTTAGGAACGGTTGGTGCAGTAATAAATGCATTGCTAGCTGATTTAACCTGTGAAATAAACCGCTCTTTTGCGTTCGCTATTATAGGTAGTGCTATTGCTTTGACTTTTTCCCTATCAGTAATAATTGCTCCTCTTTTAGCTAATGTAATCGGCGTTAACGGCATATTTTTATTAATGGCATTAGGAGCAGTTATATCAATATTTATAATAGCTAAATTAGTTCCTAACCCTCCAATTAATAGCATTAATAAAAATGACAATATTAAAGCTAGTAAATTATTTTATATCTTAAATAACAGACAATTAATGCGTTTAAATTTTGGAGTATTTTGTTTACATTTTACTCAAATGTCTCTTTTTATAGTATTGCCATTTTTTCTAATTAATAAGCTTCATTTAGATAAAAATCAACATTGGCTAATCTATTTCCCTTCTATCATAATTGGTTTTATTGTAATGATTCCCTTTATTATAATTGGTGAAAAAAGAGCTAAACTAAAAAAAGTTACTATTTTTGCTATATCATGTATATTAACTACACAATTATTTTTAACGCTTGAAATTAATAATTTATGGATTACAATTATAATAATTTCTCTATATTTTGTTGGTTTTAATATTTTAGAAGCTATTTTGCCTTCTATAATATCCAAAATAGCACCAATAACCTCCAAAGGTACAGCTCTTGGTGCAT
>CAYZUJ010000079.1:3857-7822 GCA_964481375.1 uncultured Neisseria sp.
GCTAATTCTTTCAATTTATATGTCAAAACCAGATAATGTACGCACAATAGTCAGAACGATTCCCGCTTGGTGGTTAAATAATATTCCGACACTTATAGAAGAATTAAGTCGTATTCAGGGAATTAGTGAAATTATTGCAAACAAAAAAGATTCTATGATATACTTCAAGGCATCTCGGGAGTCTTGGGATGAAGATGGTGTTAATCGTATATTTTTAAGGAAAGATTATGGTAGCACGCGGTTCTGTTAATAAAGTTACTTTATTAGGTAACTTGGGGGGGGATCCAGAAATTCGCTATATGACTAACGGCGATGCAGTGATTAGTTTTAGTTTAGCAACAACCGAAACCTGGAGAGACAAGCTAACTAACGATAAAAAAGAGCAAACTGAATGGCATCGAATTGTTGTTTATGGAAAACTTGCTGAAATCGTTAGTAAATATGGTAAAAAAGGTAGTCATATGTACGTGGAAGGAAGGCTACGAACACGAAAATGGACTGACCATCAAAATAATATTCGTTGTACAACTGAAATTGTTGCCACAGAAATTCATGTATTAGCTAATAGAAATTTTCATGAGCATGAGTCACATGATAACTATGAAGAAATTGAAACAGTTACACAAGTTCAATCAAGCAATAGTTCATCAGCAACTAGCAATTCCTATTCCTCAGAAAATCAATATGTTCCGTTCTAAACCTACATTACTATCCCAATAAATACAATAAAGCAGAATTAATTCTGTTTTATTGTATTTGAAATATTCTACTTCTTAATTAGTATGTAATTTCTAATAGTGAAATTTAACTATTGTAATAATATTAAATTATTAACTTATAATGATGCATGTAAAATCTTTATATGGAGAACTTATGAATATTTCCTCTTCTATTCCATCTTTCAAATATACCGACATTAGAACGGATATAGCTGATAAAAAAAATTACATTAATAAAATAATTTCTAGCATCAACCTATATGAAGATGTTAAATTATTTAAGGAAATTTTAATACTATTTACAGAACAAACCCATTTATTTAAATATAAAAATACAAATAAATGGTTTAGTTATGAACCATATGAAAAATATTTTAATAATAGCAATGAAAGCAAACTTAAAGACTGGCTTGATAATTTATTTAAAATATCTAAACATCGTAACCTAAAACTATTTTTTTGTAAAGCTTTTAATACTGATGCTTTATCTGAATTACTCACTTTATTTAATAGCAAATTTTCTAAATTTAATCCTTTGAACTTAACTTATAAATATAAATATATTACTAAAGAACAATTAAATATACTGGCTAAAACTCTAAATAAGCCCCTTTTAGAATATAATCTATACTCAGCTGATAAAGATTCAAAATTTAGTTACATAAGGAATATAATAGAAAGTATAAAATCCAGAGATGATATTATATTATTTAAAAGGATTTTAGATTACTTTAGCATACAAACCAATAAATTTAAATATAAAAGCTTAGATGAATGGTTTAGTTATGAACCATATCAAACATACTACCTTGATAATGGTAATGAAAAAAAAATAAAATATTGGCTTGATAATCTATTTATAATATCTAAACATCGTAATCCAAAATTACTTTTTGGTATAGCTTTTGATACTAAATCTTTAAGTGAATTAAAAATTTTATTTAAAAATACAGCAGTTAATTTAGATTATAGTAAATTTAAAAATTTTACTTATATATCTGAAAAACAACTAGAATTATTAAAACTTAATAATAAATGGTTACCACGCTAATAAAATTCTACAAAGAAAGATAAAAAATGAATAACTTAACAATTTCTTCATTAAACTTTAATAAAAATTCCAGTGTAAAATCAAATAGCAATAAACCTGAATATTTTCAAAATAACAATGATTTTTTTAATAAAGAATCTGTTAATTTAAAAACTTCAAAAAAAATTACTAAACCCCTCAGTTTAAATGAAAAAAATAAAACTAAGAAATTAAGCGCTATCACTAAGAAAATCAATAAAGAATTATCTAATTTAAATTTTAATATAAAACCACTTAAAGATAATTTTTTGCTTTCTCTTTATGGAAGAAAAAAATTAAATTTCAAATATTTGGATATTTTAAAATCTTCAAGTAATGATCTTATTAAATTATTAATCAAAATACATAATTTGAGAATTGATATATATAATTTACCAAATATACTTTATGGTGCTGGTTTAAAAATTGATACTGCTATTATAGATTTTACTAATACCATATACTTACTTGAAGAATTAGGAGTTAATAATGAAAATATTAGTGTTTTTAATTATTGTGGATCTGAGATTGGTAACTCTATTAAAGCAATAGCTAATAATATTAATCAATTTAATGAATTAGGATTTAATAATAATGAAATATTTAATATATTTAAGAATAAAGGACCTAGAATTGAAGAAATTATTAATCACTTTTTTAGTAATATAAGATTCTTAAAATATTTAGAATTAGACAATAAATGTTTAGCTTCCATAATGAGGAGCGATAGTCCAAAAATTAAAAAAACTATAGGTAGATTATATTATTTATATGAGCAATTTACAAGAGAAATAGATATACTAAATGCTCATGGAGTTAATAAAGTAGACATATATAAAACAACTTTTAAATTATCAAATAATAGTTATCAAAAATTTTTATCATTATTAAAGGAACTTTCAGATATTTTTGATATGAATGGATTGGATTTATATTATAGTAAATTGAGTTTAAGTTATAACGAATTGAATCTTTCAACAAGTTTTGATTGTCTTGTATATACTTTTTTAAAAGATCAATTTATAAATCTCGATTTTTCAATAAATTTCCTATTGCAATATAATAACGAATTTTTTAATAAAATATTAAATTCTTTAAAAACTTCTATAAATGATATATTACAACAGTTTGCTAATCCCAGAATCACAATGAATAATTATGATAACATTTTTTATCCTAATCAAGAAGAACGGATAGATAAAGACTCTCTTAATTTATCATTTGAGTCTTTTAATAAAAAAGCAATAGATAAAAACCACAGTTTACCACTTGGATCTTATAGCCATGAAAACAATAGCACATTTCCATTTTCAAAAAATAATGATTCAAATAGTATTGGTAATATTTTAAACGAAACTTCTATAAAAGATAATGATTCTATTAATGTTGAGAATTCAATTTTTAATTTAGATAAAATTTTTAGTGGCGGGAATTAAATAAAGCTAGTTTTATTGATATAGCCACAGTTAAACGTAGTATAATATCGTTAAATTTAATCATTATTAAATACTGCTTCAAAATTTTAAGAAAATGCAAATTAGAATAAATTTTAAAAATCATGAATTATTAAAATTAATATCAGATCAAATTAGATTGTTATCTTGGGCTTTGGCAGCTATTTACTACTATTTTGGAATCACCACCAGTAAAATATATGCTGTAGTAAGCATAACTATAGGATGGATAACATTGCAAATATTTGCTCTATTAATCCTTGATAGAGCACAAAAATTTAAAAAGGAATAATTATATGTTTATTGGAATGACAGTTTTATTATTAGCAATTATATGTGCAGTTGGTGGTCTAACTTATTACATTTTAGAACATACAAAGCCAAACAAGCATAACCATCGTAATAATAAATTAGCACATTAAAAATTTACTAATATAGATAAAAACAATGAAATTTTTAAACAAATTTTTTAGTATCTACTACAAAAGTCATGATAAATAAATACTCTGACTTAAATTATAATCTCTACCTAGTATTCAATAATAAATTTCATAAATTAAATTAGACTAATAATATTTTAATTATAATGGTTATAAAATATGAAATCAATTCAAATTCGACAACCAAATAAAAATGATATCATTAAATTATCTGATTTGATATCACAATTAGGATATCCAATAACTTTAGAAGCAATGGCTCAGCAACTTGAAATATATATTG
>CAYZUJ010000080.1:0-7756 GCA_964481375.1 uncultured Neisseria sp.
GGTATATTAATAACTGGCCCTAGTGGTATTGGAAAAAGTGATTTAGCTCTAACTTTAATTGATAAAGGTCATAAATTAATTGCTGATGATTCAGTAATTATAATTAAGCATAATAATAAACTTAAATTAAACTCTCTTAAAGAAAGCTTTGGATTTATGCATATTAGTGGAGTTGGCTTCATTAATATTGAAAATTTATACTCTAAATGCTCACTTATTAAAAATGCACCGTTAAATTTTATAATTGAATTATCACAAAAAACAAATCCGGACTATTCTTTTTCTTACCAAATAGCTTATGAAAATATTTTGGGTATAAATATTAGGAAATTTAATTTAACTATTAATAAACACCGGCCTTTACCTTTATTAATTGAAATTTTAACAAAAAATTATATTCAACTTATAAAAAATGGTTATAATTCTAATGAAGAATTTATTAAAAACCATCAATCTAAGTTATTATAATTAATCTTTAATGAGTAAATAAATATGCAATTAATTTTAATAAGTGGCTTAGCCGGAGCTGGAAAATCAACAGCTTTAAAAATATTAGAAGATAGTGGTTATTATTGTATTGATAATCTACCCCCTCCTATGTTAAAAGAACTTATTAATATTCATAATTCATCAGGAGTTAAAAAAATCGCAGTAAGCATTGATACACGTTCACATTCTATGCTTCATGATTTACCTAAGGCAATTGCGGAAATATTAAAATCTAAAATAGAACTAAAAATAATTTTTCTCGATGCAAGAAATGAAATCTTAATAACTAGATTTTCAGAAACAAGACGCAAACATCCATTATCTGATGGCAATAAAACTGTTAGTGATTGTATTTTAGAAGAAAGAGGAATACTTAGAGAAATTGAATCTCTTGGTTATAAAATTGATACTAGCGACTTAACAGCAAATAACTTAAGAAATATTATAAAAGAGTTTGTTCAAGCTGATTATTCACAATTAAATATTATAATTCAATCTTTTGGCTATAAATACGGACTACCTGTTGACTCCGATTTTGTTTTTGATGTTAGATGTCTTATTAACCCTTATTACGATACAAATATTCGTGATTTAACAGGACTTGATGAACCTATTATTTTTTTTCTAAAAAAAGAAGATAAAGTTAATAAAATGATAAATGATATTTATAATATGGTAAGTGTTTGGCTTGATGATTTTAGCAAAGATAATAGAAACTACCTAACTATTTCTATTGGCTGTACTGGCGGTAGGCATCGATCTGTATATATTACAGAAGAATTAGCAAAATTAATTAAACAAACAGGGTATAAGACTCTTATTAGACACCGCCAACTATAGTATAATAATTTACTTAAAAAATAAGGAAGCCTAAGAGTATTAAAAATGCTTTATAAAAAAATTACTGATATTAATCTTAATAATAAAATTGTATTTATTCGAACAGATATGAATGTCCCTATCCAAAATAATCAAATTATTGATGATACACGGATTAAAGCGGGATTAAAAACAATTGAATATGCTTTAAAATCTAATGCAAAAATTATTATAGCAACACATCTTGGACGCCCAGTTGAGGGCTCTTGTACAGAAAAAGATAGTACCACTATTATTGCTGATAAATTGAGTAAACTCTTAGGGCATAAAATAAAATTTATTAAAGACTTTTCTCAGGGTATAAATTTTAATGAAAATAATATTGCCATGCTTCAAAATGTCCGTTGTAATATTGGTGAAAAACAAAATAGCCTAGAACTTGGAAAAAGCTACGCTAAATTATGTGATGTATTTATTCATGATGCATTTGCAACTGCTCATAGAGCCGAGAGTTCAACTGATGCCATCGGTAAATATGCCAAAGAAGTTGGTGCTGGTTTTCTTATGAGTTCTGAAATTGATGCTTTAAATAAAGCTTTCACTAATCCTAGAAAGCCAATTGTTGCAATTATTGGCGGTAGTAAAATATCAACAAAATTATCTCTACTTGATAAATTAGCTGATAATGTTGATTATTTAATTGTGGGTGGAGGTATTCTCAATACGTTTTTATTAGCTAATGGCTTTAATATAGCAAAATCTTTGGTTGAAACAGATTTGATCAAAAAAGCAAAACATATTATAGACAAAATGAAAAAACGTGGTGCAGCAATTCCTCTTCCTAAAGACGTAATTGTAGCAAAAGAATGTGCAACTACTGCAATAGCTATTAATAAAAATATTGATAATATTGATAATGATGACATGATTCTTGATATAGGTAGCAAGTTTGCTCATGAATTAGCACAAATTATTACTAATTGTAGCACTATTATTTGGAATGGTCCAATTGGCGTATTTGAGTTAGATCAATTTGCTAATGGAACTAAAATTATTGCTAATGCAATTGCCAATAGTTCTGCATTTAGCTTAGCTGGTGGTGGAGATACTATTGCTGCTATTAACAAATTTAATTTATATGATAAAATTAGTTATATATCAACTGCAGGTGGTGCTTTACTAGAATTTTTAGAAGGTAAAAAATTACCGGCAATTTCTCTATTGGAAGAACGGGCACAATAAATGAAAACTTATTCGGTTAAAGATGCTCTTAGCCATTTTACAGTAGCAGCTGATGAAACAATAATTGAATTAAAAGGTTGGGTTAGAAGTAGGCGTGACTCTAAAGCTGGACTATCATTTATTAATTTAACTGATGGTTCATGTTTTGATACTATTCAAATAGTTGCAGAAAATAAACTTACAAATTATGATAGTGAAATTCTTCATTTAACAAAAGACTGCTCAATAATTGTTCAAGGTAAAATTGTTCAGTCTGTTGGTAGTGGTCAGAAAATTGAAATACTAGCTCAAAAAATTGAAGTAACAGGCTTTGTTGAAAATCCAGATACATATCCGGTTTCTCCTAAACGACACACTGTTGAATATTTAAGAGAAGTAGCTCATCTACGAATTAGAACTAACCTAATATCAGCAGTAGCACGTGTTAGAAATACCGTCTCATTTGCTATTCATGAGTATTTACAAAAAAATGGATTTTATTGGATACATACTCCTATAATTACTGCGTCCGATGCTGAGGGTGCTGGAGAATTATTTAAAGTATCAACGCTCGACTTTAATAATCTGCCTAAAAATGAAAATGGCACTATTAATTATAAAGAAGATTTTTTCGGGCGCGAAGCATTTTTAACTGTCTCAGGACAATTAAATCTAGAAGCATATTGCCTAGCTTTATCTAAAGTTTATACTTTTGGTCCTACTTTTAGAGCTGAAAATTCCAATACAACAAGGCATTTATCTGAATTTTGGATGGTTGAACTTGAAATTGCATTTGCTAATTTAATGGATTGTGCTTCTTGGGCTCAATCTTTACTAAAATATATTTTTCAAGCAGTTTTAAATAAAAATCCTGATGATATGAAATTCTTTGCTGAATTTATTAATAAAGATGCTATTACACGGCTGGAAAAAGTAATAAATAAAGATTTTACTATTATAACATATACGGAAGCAATTGATAAACTTATAAAATCTAATAAACCTTTCGAAAATAAAGTTAGTTGGGGAATTGATTTAGCTTCAGAACATGAAAGGTGGCTTTGTGAAGAGTTAGTTGATGGCCCTACAATCGTTATTAATTATCCTAAAGAGTTTAAAGCATTTTATATGCGTCTAAATGAGGACGGAAAGACTGTAGCTGCAATGGATATATTAGCCCCGGGAGTTGGTGAAATTATTGGCGGTGCCCAAAGAGAAGACCGTTACGATGTCTTATTAAAGAAAACGCAAGAATTTGGTTTAGATCAAAACTCATTAAATTGGTATTTAGATTTAAGAAAATTTGGTACTGCCCCTCATTCTGGGTTTGGGCTAGGCTTAGAACGAATTTTAAGCTATATTAGCGCAGTACAAAACGTTCGTGATATTATTCCATTTCCACGAACTCCTAACAATCTTCATTTTTGATTATTAATTATAAAAGATTATTATGAAAACAAAATTTAATATTAGAAATTTAATAAATTCTTTAAAATTAGCTGAATTAGCTCTAATTTCAATAGCTGTAATGCTGAATGGCTGCCCTAGTACACCAAATAATGTCTCTATGGCACCCACAAATGGGGTTTGTGTGCAATCTAGTCAATATAAATTACCTCCTCCTTCAGCAATTGTAAATAATCCAACTACTGCTCCTTATTGTTTAGCCGTTACAATCACAAATAATAATAGTGGTAATAACGCCAATAATATTCAAATTATTGGTAATGGATTAAATCTTAGTTATAAAGCAAATGGTCAATCATTTTCATCTATTATGTATGACCCATATGCTGCAGGTGTAAATATAAGCGGTTCTTTACAAAAATTAGGCAATATAACTTTATATGATCCACAAAATTGTGCCACTACTCAAGCAGGGAATGTTATAACATTAAATTATAATGGTGGTAAATGCACATTTTACTTACAATTAACCGGAGAATCATTTCCTGTTGGTTCTTACCCAGTTAATTTAACCTATAATTATACTAATGGCAACCAAAATTATTTAACGTCTCTTGCTGTTTCACAAAAAGTAAATTTATATGGGGGCAGTACACAAGGGTTATATTTGGATACAAATAATTCATGGCAAAATACTAGCATAGTTCCTAACCAATCTATTAATTCAATAATTAATGATCAATATGGAAATATATACATGGCAGTTAATAACCAAGTATGGCTTTTTAATGGTACAACAGCAAGCCAAATAGGCGCAAACTTTCTGTCAGTTGTAAATAGCTTGGCTATTGACCAAAACTATAATAACTATAATATTTATGCAGGAACTCAAAATAATGGTATTTACATAATGCCTAAAGGTGCCAACTCATGGAGCCAGTTTTCTGATACTAGAAATCAAATTACTAATAGCTCTTCCATTATAGGACTTAAAGCTTCTGAAGGATATCCATTACAAAATACACTATATGCCCTTACTAATAATTCTGCATATCAATGCCAATTATTGAATGTATCGAATGTGCAATCTTGTCAGTTTAATTTACTAACTAACGGTACTATGCCTACTAGTTTTAATAATAATGCTCTAGCTATTAATCCTAATAATAATCTATTCACTGGCAACAATGCAAGTGCCTATACATATGTTTCCACTTGGTCACCATTTACTTTTACACCAGCAATTACTGGACAAGTATTTGGTGTTGCATTTATGATGGCAAATACATTGCCAAACCCACAATTTTTATTTTTAGGCGAAACTTCAAATAGTACTACTGAAGCCTCAGTTTATAAATGTGCTTTAAGTGGCTCAAATTGCACCCCTTTAGTAGGATCATCTAATAATATAATTAATGGTAATGTAAAAACAGTAACTACTGATGGTGCAAATAATATTTATGTTGGAGGAAATAGTTTAACTTCCCAAGACTTTTCTTTATCAGGAACATATGCAGCCGCTTACTTTACTACGTTATGGCTACCTATAACTGGTTCAATAAATGGTAGCTTACAAACTTTAAAGGTTTCTTCAATGTTATCTAAATAAATTATTTTAGAGAATTAAAATCATGAAAAAATTAATACCTTTTTTTAGTTTATGCACTTTTTTATTTTTAGTTAGCTGTGGCATTAATAACAATATAACATTTACTACAAACCCAAGTAATTGCTCTAATGAAAATGGTGTACCTTATTGTATGGCAGTTACTGTACAAAATAATAATGGAGGACAAAATTTTATTAGTAGTACCAATTTTCCTATCAACAACTTGAGTGTTAGTATTAGTGGAGCAACTAATATTTTAAGTCCTGCCACTAATAAAACTTTAATGGATCCTAATAATTGTACTGGAACTACTATTAAGCCTGGTGCCAATTGTACTTTTTATTTAAAAATAAGTGGCGAGTCTTATCCGGTACAAAGTATGGAAACTATTAACCTAACATTAAATTATAATGTACAAAATAATATATTTGGGACTTCCAGTACCACTAGTGGTAGCGCTAATTTAAAATTATATGAAATTACAAACCTTTATATCCCTCAAGATAACGGCTACTTATGGCAATATAATGCTTTTGGATTTACTGGCATAGGACAGATTGAATCAGCTGATACACCACTTAGTGCTGCTACTGATACAACTTCGCTAGGATTATTATATATTGGTGGAAATAATGGAATTTATGCTTATGGTAGCGGTATTACTTCATCCTCAATTAGTGAAGGTAATATAACTGGTGCAAATAATCTATTTACTGTTTCTGGTAATTTACTTGTCACTGGCTTAAATGCAGGTACTGGTATTTGGAGTTACTCTTTATCTGGGGAAAGCTGGGCTAACAGCTCTACCCCTACTTTTCAGTTTAATAATATTGCTACAGCAAATGCTAATGCTGTTTCCGCATCATCTATAATATATCTTGCTAATTCAACTCAAGTATATAATTGTGCCACTTCCACGAGTTCTACTTCTAACTGCGTTTCCGAAGGTCCTTCATTTAATACCGCAGTTACTAAATTAGTTTTTTTAAACGGTGTTGACTCCCCTTATACTGGTCTTTATGCAGGAACTATCAGTAACTCTGGAGCTATTAGTAGCCTCTTTGCTGAAAGTTCGATTTTAACTATAAAATCTTGGACTCCCGTTGGAACATTATCTACAATTAACGCTTTAGTTACTGATAATTTCAATAATTTATATTCTGCAGATGGTGCTGGCAATATCTGGATTACAAACGCATCTTCTCCAACTAATGCCACTCAATTTGTTTCTAAACTTTCACTACCTGGGGTTACTGCAATGGCAATTGATCAATTTGGGCAATTACTATATTTTATAGTCCCCAATGGCAATTCTTTCTCTCTCTATTCTTGTCCTATAGGAAGCTCTATAAGTAGCTGTTCCCCTACTTTAATTTCCAACAATGCAGGACAAACTGGAGCTGGTACTCCAATTGGTTTAGCAATAGCTTCTCAATTAGTAAATTAGAAAAATAATGGAAAAATATAATTATAAAAAAGCTAAATTCTTTATTACTGTAAATGATTTAAAATCATTACCTAAGGAAAGTTTAAAGGAAATAGCTTTTGCTGGGCGCTCAAATGTCGGCAAATCAAGTTTAATAAATACTCTAGCTAATCAAACTAGGTTAGCCTTCACTTCCAAAACTCCGGGACGCACACAACATATTAATTATTTTTCTCTTGAAAAAGATGGAGTATTTTTAGTAGATTTGCCCGGTTATGGTTACGCCAAAGTTCCTGAAAAAATTCGTAAACATTGGGAGATACTATTAAGTAATTATCTACAAGAACATATTCCACTTATTGGCTTAGTTTTAATTATGGATTCTCGTCACCCTCTTAAAGAACTTGATTACACAATGCTTAACTTTTTTGGAACAACAAAAAAACCTATTCATATTGTTCTTTCTAAATCTGATAAACTCAATAATCAAGAAAAAAATGACGTATTAAATTTTGTAAAATCTCAACTAGAAAAAAAAGGATTTACTAATTTTTCTATTCAACTATTTTCATCTTTAAAAAGAAAAGGAATTAACGAATTAGAAATGACATTAGATGAATGGCTAAATTTTTAAAACTAATTTCTTTTATTTTATTATCCACCTTTATAAATTCAATATTTCCCTACTAATATTCAAATTATCAAATATTTAGCTTGTTTTTTATATTTAACATCCATAACTTCTTAAAATAAATAAATTCAAGAATTTTTTATAAAAGTGACGA
>CAYZUJ010000081.1:0-7459 GCA_964481375.1 uncultured Neisseria sp.
TAACCACCTTTAGACAAATATTAGCATATTCAGTTAAATTCCTCGCTATTTTTTTGTCCTACTTTTGGGGGGCGATTCATTGTCAGATAAAGTTTGAATTAGTACATGTAAAGTAAATAATAAATTATTTTTCTATTTGATCTAAAATTTTATTTGCACATTCCTTAGCTAACTCTAAAAATTTATCTTTATGCCCTACAACTTCTGCAAAATAATATAAATCTTTTTCAATATTAGCCATCATAGCATTAATTATAATTTTATCTTCTACTAAATTTGCATAGACACCAATTGGCACACTACAATCTGCCCCTATTATTCTACCGACTTCCCGTTCAGCAGCAACAACTATTTTAGTATTTTGATGCATTAACAAAGCTAAAAATTTAATTAAATCATTACGTTCTTTTAAAACCTCAATAGCTAATGCCCCTTGACCTATTGCTGGAATAAATTTTGTAACATCTAAATTTTGCTTAATTCTATTAGCAAAACCAAGCCTTTGCAAACCAGCAGCAGCTAAAATAATGCCATCATATTCTCCTGAATCTAATTTCTTTAAGCGCGTATCTACATTACCTCTTAATAATTTCGTTTGTAATTGAGGATAAAATTTTTTTAGTAAAGCTATTCTTCTATTTGATGAAGTTCCAACTATTGAAGAATCCACCATATCCTCTAAACAATTATATTTATTTGATATAAATGCATCTTTAGCGTCACTACGCTCTAAAATTGCAGCTAATACAAAACTTGATGCTAAATTTACTGATACATCTTTTAACGAATGAACTGCTATATCTGCTTTATCTTCAATTAAAGCATTTTCTAGCTCTTTAATAAAAAGTCCTTTACCACCAACTTTATCTAAAGCTTTATCTACAATCTTGTCTCCTTGTGTGGTTATACTAATAATCTTTATTTCTAAATGCGGTTGTATTGCAACCAATTTCTCTTTAACAAATTCTGATTGCCATATTGCTAATTTACTATTTCTTGAAATAATCCTGATTTGCTGCACAATTATCTCCTAACAAATATAATTAAATTTAATTTTACGAGGAATATCATTAATAACCCCACGATATATAAAACCATTCCCTGCTATTAATTTTCTTATTTCATGGCCATCTAAATAAAACTCCTCAGATAATCTGTAAGAAATTCCTGTTTGCTCATTAACTTTATATTTTGAATTATTACTTGAATTTACGTGAATATTTGTAGCTTCATAGGTTTTATACTTACCAATTGCATTTTGTAGTAATAATATATCTTCAGGATCGTTTAATTTGTGTATAATATAAGTATTACAATTAGCAATTAATTCCACCGCAACACGTTTTAAGCTTTTATTATCTGTTTTTATTGAATTAATTGATTGGGTTCCAATAATTGCATGTAAACCATTATCTCTTTGTAATGCTAACACATTTGATAAATTAGAAGATGCATAAGCTGCAAATTCATCAAAAACACAATACCCTTTTACACTTTTGCCATAACTGCCAAAACTTGCCCAAGCACTATTAATATCATTAATAACTAATTTTCCTAATAAACTAGTATCTGTTTTATAACTTGCTGCATCAAATAAAAATAAAACTATCTCATTTTTTTCTATGCTTTCTTTTATATTTATTACTTTATCTTTTGGTTTTCCACTTGTAGAAAATAGCTGCCCATACTGAGAATAATAAAACATATCTAAAACTTTAATTATATCAATTGTTTTATCATCATTTTGATTACACTTCAATAATCTCAAACCAATTTCTGGTGATATTTTATTTGCAATTTTCTGTAATTCATCAGGATTATGTAAATAAGCTAATAAACCTTCTAAATCTATTGTTTTTCCACTTTTATTTATAATTTCACATACTAAATTAATATAACTTTGTTCTTCAATTAAAAAATGTTCTTGTCCCTTATTTTCTGCATCTCCTAACAAAGTTACAATCTTATTTTTCCACTCGCTAAAATTTCCAAATGCTAAAGGATTATAATAAGATAAATTAGGAACACTTGCATGGGGATTTATTGTAAATACTTTAAGAGTTCTATTATATTTCTCACAAATCTGCTTAATTCTCTCTACTAATCTAATACTACCTTTTCCATCTAGGTATATCAAAGGCAATTCTCTTCTACAACAACTATCAATAATATTCATTAAAGTTGTTGTTTTACCACTACCTGTTGTACCTAAAACAAGGCTATGCTGATTAAATTCATGATCACTAATTATTATTTTTTTATCATTATTATCAACTCCCAAATATATTCCTTCATTCATCAATTTTTTGTTATTCTCTTCCTGCGTCAATCTATCACTACGAGTTAAAAAATATTTACTCCACAATAATAATAACATGAATAAACCCAAAATAGAAAATAATCCATTGTCAATAAATAAAACTCTCCATTGATTAAAAGAAATGTAAAATATTTTTCCTAAACCAGCCCAAAGCCCAAACTCATTAATAATCGAAAAATATTCACCCGGTAAAATAAAAATAGCATATAAATTTAAAAAGGGTAACCCAATTAGAGCAATAAAACTAAATATAATAGAACTATATAAAAGCGTAGTTTCTTCTTTTATTAACCTAATTATATATAAATAAAAAATAACGAATAAAAAAGCTGCTAAAACATTATAGCAGCAAAGAATTAAAAATATAGTTATAGATAAAAAAATTATCATAATCCGCTTTATACCACTAATTTTTACTTTAAAAAGAAAACCCGCCAAATTTTTTTGGAGTCTTATTTTCTTTTTCTACTTCTTTTATACCTAATGGTATAAACTTTTCTAATACAAAATTATCTTCAATATTTTTAATAATAAAAAAGCTGAATTTCTCATGATAACCGCTCAAATTACATATTTTTTGCGCAAGATTTTTATTATATAAGTAATAATTCACCTGATTAATTTCATTATTAATTATATAACTATTAACTATTTCTTGTAATCTATCTTTTGATTTTTCTGTTATTTCTAATTCAACCGCTATTTCTTGATTAATTAATAAATCCGGAACTCTATGAATTTGACCCACTTTGTGAAATACTCTTAATTCTTTATCAGTATAAATCGTACAATTATATTGATTTTTTAAAATAAAATATAAATCAACTAATAATGTATCATGCTGTAAGGTATTTAAAACTATTTTTTTAGAAAAAGTTACATCTAATAACTCACAACCATTTTTACCTAAAAATAAATAAGCATCACTACTTGCTAAAACTTTTTGTTTATTTAAATAATCATTTTTAATTAAACGATTTAATATTTTATTGCAATTTACTCTAGATAAATTGCATAATTTCATAATATGGCGGATTTGACAATAAGCAAATTTAGATATAAATTGCAATATTTGTAAATCTCTGTCTAGTAGTACCATTATTTCTACTAAGATATCCAATTAAGCTGAACATTATAAAGTTTAGCATATGCATTATTGCGAGCTAATAATTCTTCATGTGTTCCTATTTCAACAATATTCCCTCGTTCCATAACAATAATTTTATCAGCATGAAGCACCGTAGATAATCTATGGGCTATAACTAAGGTAGTCCTTGTATGCATTAACCTATCTAGTGCTTCTTGAACAAGCTTCTCTGATTGATTGTCTAAGGCTGAAGTAGCCTCATCTAAGATTAAAATTGGTACATTCTTCAATATTGCCCGTGCTATGGCTAATCTTTGTTTTTGCCCACCTGATAGCCTTGTACCATTTTCCCCTATCATTGTGTCTAGTTTCTGTGGTAATTGCTCGATATATTCCCAAGCATTAGCTTGTTTTGCCGCTTCCACTACTTTTTCATAAGAAACTTTATTACTGCTAATTCCATAAGCTATATTATTATAAACAGTATCATTAAATAATACTACATCTTGGCTTACTAAAGAAATTTGTTGGCGTAATGAAGTTAAAGAAATTTCCTGCAAATCATGGCCATCAATAAGAATTCTACCTTCAATTGGTGTATAAAATTTTGGTATTAAATTTGCTAACGTAGTTTTTCCACTTCCTGACATTCCCACTAATGCAACAGTTTCACCTACATTAATTTTTAAATTTACTTTACTCAATACATTTCTTTCAGATGTTGGATATTTAAAAGAAACATTTTCAAAAATAATTGATTGATTTACCCCATCAACTTTAATTTTGCCATTATCAACCTCTTCATTATTATCTAAAAAACCAAATACCGATTCTGCTGCAGTTAACCCTTTTTGTAAAGACTGCGTAACATTAGTAATTCTTTTCATAGGCTGCATAATTAACATCATTGCAATAATAAAAGATACAAAATCCCCAGGTGTAAAGTGACTAGATTTTGAACTAGATGCTGCAAAATATAAAATCATAGCTAGCGCACAAGAAACTAAAAATTGACTCAACCCTGTGTTGAGAGATGAAGTACCTGATTGCTTAGCGTTATTTTTTTTAATTTCATTTACACTTGTAGAAAATCGCTTTTGTTCATATTTATAACCGCCAAATAATTTTATAATTTTTTGCCCTTGTACTGCTTCTGTAATAATTTGCGTCATATTCCCATATTGAAGCTGATTGGTTTGGCTAAGTTTACGTAACTTGTGAGCTAAGACTCTAACTAAGACCAATACAAATGGTAAAGTAAAAATGCAAAATAAAGTTAACTTCCAATTAGTATAAAAGAGTAATATTAAAAGACCTATAATAGTAATACCATCTTTAAAGGTTACAGTAATTATATTAAAACCAGCTTCTGTAATCTGCGTAACATCAAAAACTATACGTGATAAAATTCTCCCTGAATTATTATCATCATAATATTGTACTGGCAATTTTAATAATCTATCAAACATAAGATTCCGCATTTTTTCAACTATGGTTCCTGATAACCATGTTGAATTATAATCGTTTATATATGATGCCGCTCCGCGTATAAAAAATATTCCTACTACTAAAAGCGGGGTAACAATAATTGCAGTTGGATCTTGATCAATAAAACCTTTATCAATTAATGGTTTCATTAATCTAGCTAATGCTGGTTCAGTTGCAGCAGCAACTGCCATAGCTGCAATTGAAATCAAAAACCTACGCCAATACTCCGACATATACCCCCATATTCGTTTGTATAATATAAAAGATTTTCTAATACTTAGATTTGACATTCTTAATTTGTCCTAAAAATTATTTTTCAAGGTTAAAATATGGCGTTAAGAAAAAAGAGAGAATGTTATAATACTCCCCTACTTAAAGGTTACAATTTTATCATAAGCTCATATAAGGTAAAGGTAAATATGCATAATAATATCGTAATTATAGGTGCTCAATGGGGCGATGAAGGAAAAGGCAAGATTGTTGATTGGTTAACTGAAACCGCAAAAGCTGTAGTTAGATTTCAAGGCGGACACAATGCTGGTCATACTTTAGTAATAGAAGGCAAAAAGACTATTTTACATCTTCTTCCTTCCGGGATTTTACACCCCAAAGTATTATGTTTTATCGCCAACGGTGTTGTGATTTCACCTAAAGCATTATTAGATGAAATTGAAGAAATTGAAAGTTTTGCTATAAATGTTAGAGATAGATTAATTATATCCGAAGCCTGCCCATTAATTTTACCTTATCATGTAGCCATGGATATTGCCCGCGAAGTAAAAAGGGGTGGTAATAAAATTGGTACTACTGGTCGAGGCATAGGTCCCTCATATGAAGATAAGGCTGCAAGACGAGCAATTAGAGTTCAAGATTTATTCAACCCGCAAATATTTAAAGATAAATTAGAAGAAAACCTAGATTATTATAACTTCTTACTTAAGAATTATTATAATACTGATATAATTAGTTTTAATCAAACATATGAAGAAATTCTCAAATATGCTGAAAAAATAAAACCCATGGTATCTGATGTTTCACGTAAATTATTTAACCTTCGCCAGCAAGAAGAAAAAGTAATTTTTGAAGGTGCACAAGGAACATTGCTCGATGTTGATTTAGGTACATACCCTTATGTAACTTCTTCTAACTGTGTTGCTGGAGCTGCCGCAACAGGTAGTGGCATTAGCCCAAAAATGATTGATTATGTACTTGGTATTGTTAAAGCTTATACCACACGTGTAGGAGCTGGTCCATTTCCCACAGAATTAAATGACGATATTGGTTCTACCTTAGCAAAACGCGGTAACGAATTTGGCTCAACAACAGGAAGACCACGACGCTGTGGCTGGTTTGATGCAGCTGCTTTAAAACGTTCAATTCAAATTAATGGTATAGATGGCTTATGTATTACCAAGCTAGATGTTATGGATGGTATGGAAGAAATAAAAATTTGTGTAGGATATTTAAGGGATGGTAAAAAATATGATATTATGCCATTTGGTGCTGATTTAGTTATTCAATGTGAACCTATTTATGAAACACTGCCTGGTTGGAATGAAAACACCTCGGGGATTCAAGATTACTCAAAACTTCCAACCAATGCTAAAAAATATTTAGCCCGAATTGAAGAAATAGTTAACACACCCATTGATATAATTTCCACCGGAGCTGAACGTAAGGAAACGATATTAATCAATAACATGCTTTTTAATTAATATGCAAAACTTACAAAATATAAAAATAATATTATGTGAAACTACTCATTCAGGTAACATCGGTTCAGCTGCACGTGCTATGAAAACTATGGGCTTAACTAATTTAGTATTAGTTACCCCAAAAGCTATCATTGATGACTACGCATTAGCTCTAGCAAGTAATGCTCGAGATATTATTGAGAAAGCTACAATACTAGACTCTTTAAAAGAAGCTCTTAATAATATACCTATAGCTATTGCTTTAACTGCTCGTAAGCGTGAGTTTAATTATAATTTACAAACACCAAAGGAAATTGTACCAGAAATTCTCTCTACAATTAGCAGTAACTCTGTAGCTATTGTATTTGGCACAGAAAAAAATGGACTTAATATAGAACAACTGGAATTATGTAACCGTTTAGTAACTATTCCAGGAAATCCAGAATATTCTTCTTTAAATTTAGCTCAAGCCGTACAAATAATGTGCTATGAAATTTATAGTCAATATAACCCAGATTTAACTCATCTAAAATCTACTATTAACCAAGCAAATATTAATGACACTCTAAGAATATTAACTCATTTAGATAATATTTTAGATAAAATAAATTTTTATAAAAATAAAAGCATAACTAAAAGACGCCTACAAAAAATACTTAATAAAGCATCTTTAGAAAAAGAAGAAGTAGATTTAATCCATGGAATATTAAATAAAATTGAGCAAAAATTATGTTTTTAAATTTAAACATTTCATCTAAAACTTCTTGAACCTTATCTTTTGCATAACCATAATACTTTTCAAGAATTCCAAAAATGCTATCATACGCGAATTCGGGATAAGCGGTTATTAAAAATCCATCAAATTAGAAT
>CAYZUJ010000081.1:7469-7703 GCA_964481375.1 uncultured Neisseria sp.
ACAGCAGCACATCCATTTAAGAATGTAACAATAGCTATTAAATATAATACAGCGTTAATTTTATTGTTTAGTTTCATTTTTAAAAATCCATTATAATTAATTTATTGGGCATTATTATAATATTATTAATAATAAAAGTCAATTAAATTAAAATAGTAGTAAACGCAATTTTGAATAATTTACGCGAATTCGGGATAAGCGGTTATTAAAAATCCATCAAATTAGAATACTCTA
>CAYZUJ010000082.1:0-7647 GCA_964481375.1 uncultured Neisseria sp.
AAAGCTGTTATTCCTAATAGTGATGTTTTTCCTTATAGCTTAAGAGTAGTGTCGGAAATTTTAGAATCAAATGGTTCTTCTTCAATGGCAACAGTTTGTGGTGGTAGCTTATGTATGATGGATGCAGGTGTTCCATTAAAAGATCATGTTGCAGGTGTAGCTATGGGGCTAATTTTAGAGGGTAATAAATTTGCAGTTCTAACTGATATATTGGGGGATGAAGATCATCTTGGTGATATGGATTTTAAGGTGGCTGGAACTGAAAATGGTGTTACTGCATTGCAGATGGATATAAAAATAGAAGGTATTACTAGACCGATTATGCATATTGCATTACAGCAAGCTAGAGAAGGCAGATTACATATTTTAGGTTTAATGAAAGAAGTATTGCCTCATCCGAAATTATTATCTGAAAGAGTTCCTAGATTGTATACTATGCAAATAAATCCTGAAAAAATTAAAGATGTAATTGGGAAAGGTGGTAGTACCATAAAATCAATTATATCGGAAACAGGAGCAGTAATTGATATTACAGATGAAGGTGTTGTAACTATAGCTTGCAATAAAAAAGAAGGTGCTGAAAAAGCCAAGCAAATTATTGAAAATATTGTAGTTGATGCTAAACTTGGAGAAGTTTATGAAGGTACTGTAACTAGGATATTGGATAGAAATATGGGGGCTATGGTATCAATTTTAGGCGGTCGTGAAGGTTTTGTGCATGTATCACAAATTACTAACGAAAGAGTTGAAGATGTGAGAAAATATCTTAAAGAAGGGCAGCCTGTTAAAGTTAAAGTAGTTGAGTTTGATGATAGAGGGCGTATGCGCTTATCTATTAAAGCGGTAGAGAATGATTTAGGCTCAGCAGCAATATCCTAAAATATTTAATGAATAAAAAGGCTGCTATAATTTATTAATGCAGCCTTTTTATTAAATTTAATTTACAGTTTGATTGTTTTTATCATATCTATTTATTATTAATAAGGGTAAAATAAATAATGAATCATCCTCAATCAGTTATTAAACGTAAAATAAAATTTGCGTTAGTCGGCTGTGGTAGAATATCAGCCAACCATTTTGAAGCATTAAATAAACATCAAGATTTTTGTGAAGTAGTAGCGGTTTGCGATATTGATAAAGCGAAATCAATTAATACTGCTAGTAAAATTGGTGTTAAGAGTTATACAAGTTTAGATAAAATGCTACAAAATGGTGATTTTGATGTTGTTATTATAACTACTCCTAGTGGGCTTCATGCATTGCAAGCAATTAAATGTGCTGAAGCAGGTTATCATGTGATTACTGAAAAACCTATGGCAACTCGTTGGCATGATGGTATTAAAATGGTTAATGCATGTGATAGGGCAGGTGTTAGGCTATTTGTAGTTAAACAAAATAGACGTAATACTACAATTCAATTGCTTAAAGAAGCCATAGATAAAGGACGGTTTGGTCGAATATACAATATTACTTGTAATGTATTTTGGACGCGTCCGCAAGAGTATTATGATTTAGCCAAATGGCGAGGAACTTGGGAATTTGATGGTGGTGCTTTTATGAATCAAGCATCACATTATGTAGATTTATTGGGATGGCTTATTGGGCCTGTTGAATCAGTGCAAAGTTATACGGCTACTCTAGCAAGACAAATAGATGTTGAAGATACTGGAGTAGTAGCGTTAAGATGGCGTAATGGCGCATTAGGTACTATGAATGTATCAATGCTTACTTATCCGCAAAATTTTGAGGGTTCAATAACTATTATTGGTGAAAATGGAACTGTTAGAATTGGCGGGGTAGCTGTTAATAAAATCGAACATTGGGAATTTAAAGATAAAACAAAAAAAGACGAAGAGATAAAAAATGCTAGTTATGATACTAAATCAGTATACGGATATGGGCATACTTTGTATTATGAAAACATAATTAAAACTTTGCAGGGATTAGAAGAGGCAGAAACTGATGGACGAGATGGTTTAAAATCATTAGAATTATTAATTGCAATTTATTTATCAGCAAGAGATGGAAAAAAAGTTAGCTTGCCTCTAGATTTTTAAGGAACATTTAAAATGGGCGAACGGATAGTATCATTAGTTGGCTTGGGTTATGTTGGTTTACCAGCAGCCATTGCTTTTAGCTATAAACATAGTTGTATTGGTTTTGATATAAATAGAGAACGTATTTTAGAGTTAAAAAAAGGTATTGATAGAACCAAAGAAATAACATCTAAAGAATTATTAGATTGTAAAGTTAATTTTACGAGTGATGTAAATGAGTTAAGAAAAGCAGATTTTTTTATTGTAGCTGTTCCTACTCCTGTTGATGATGCACATGTTCCGGATTTAATTCCTTTAGAAAAAGCTTCAGCAACAGTTGCAAAAGCATTAAAAAAAGGTGATATTGTAGTTTATGAATCAACTGTTTATCCTGGGGTAACTGAGGAAATTTGTGTGCCAATATTAGAGAAAGAATCTGGCTTAAAATATAAAGAAGATTTTACAGTTGGTTATTCGCCTGAACGAATAAATCCTGGAGATAAGGAGCGTTCTTTTACTTCAATTAAAAAATTAGTCTCAGGAAGTGATGAAAATACATTAGATATAATAGCAAAGGTGTATGGTAGTGTAATTACGGCTGGAGTTTTTAAAGTTGAGTCAATAAAGGTAGCAGAAGCGGCAAAAGTTATTGAGAATACTCAGCGTGATTTAAATATTGCTTTAATGAATGAATTAGCAATAATTTTTGATAGAATGGAAATTGATACTAATGAGGTATTAAATGCTGCTGGGACAAAATGGAATTTTTTGCCTTTTAAACCAGGCTTAGTAGGAGGGCACTGTATTGGAGTCGATCCTTATTATTTAACTTATAAAGCGGAAAAAATGGGATATATTCCTCAAGTTATTCAATCAGGGCGACGCATTAATGATAATATGGGGCGTTTTATTGCTCGTAAAGGTATTAAGCTTTTAATAAAAAAAGGCTTTAATATGCAAAATTTGCAGGCTATAGTGTTAGGATTTACTTTTAAAGAAGATTGTCCTGATGTAAGAAATACCAAGGTAATAGATTTAATTCGTGAGTTAGAAGATTATAATGGTAAAGTATTTACTTGTGATCCAGTTGCCGATATGTATGAAGCAAAGCATGAATATAAAATTGATTTTACTGATTTTGATAAATTGCCATCTGTTCCTCTTTTAGTTGTAGCTGTTGCCCATGAGATTTTTAAAAAAATTGATTTAGATAAATTATTAGCTAAGGTAATTCCTAAAGGGGTTATTTTAGATGTAAAATCAATTTTACCTAAAAAAGAAATAATAGCAAGGGGTTACAATATTTGGAGGCTATAGGAGAATCCAAATTTATGCTTAATAATTTAAAAAAATATTCAGAATTTAATAAAAATGTTATTAAGTTAATGACAGGAACAACTATAGCTCAAATAATAGCTTTTTTAACACAACCTTTGTTAACTAGATTATTTTCTCCAATAGAATATGGTTTATATTCAACAGTTCAATCGGTTATAGTTGTTTTTTCAGCAGTAGCAGCATTATGTTATGATAGAGCAATTGTATTAGTAGAAAATGAAGATGATGCTTTTTCTATAGTAGTTTTATCTTGTAAACTTATTATACTTTTTAGTTTTTTAATATTATTATTAATGTTAATTCCAGGTTTTTGGCAAAAGTTATTTGGCATAAAATTAGAATGGTATTATTTTCTTATTATTCCACTATGGGCTTTTTCTGCTGCAGTAAGTAATGTTTTCGTAAGTTTAAATACACGATTTAAACTATTTTCTTTATTATCAAAGCGCCAGATCAAATCTAGTTTAATTTTAGCATTTATTCAACTAGTTGCAGGGTTTTTAAAATTAAGTATTTTAGGTTTATTTATTGCAAATTGTGTTGCAATGATTTATAGCGTATATTTAACTTCTAGAGGTTTTTTAAATAAGACTTTAAATATAATAAACAGTAATTCTAAATCATTAATAATTAAATATAAAAGTTTTCCAATTTATCAATTACCAAGTATTTTTCTTGATACTTTTTCATCACAAATGGTAGTTATTTTATTAAATAAATTATTAGGTTCAGCAATTGCTGGCCAATATGCTTTAGCAAATAAAGTATTAACAGTTCCTTTGATGCTAATTGGAAGTGCTTTTGCTCAAGTTTTTTATCAAGAATTTTCTACTTTATATTATAACAATCATAATCCTAGAGATTTTTTAATAAATACTTGGAAAAAATTATTTTTATTAGGTATATTACCAAGTGTTGGTTTATTTTTTTTTGGGCCATCATTATTTAGTTGGGTATTCGGCATTAAATGGCTTATGGCTGGCTGGTTTGCTCAATATTTATGTATAATGTCTTTTATTATGTTAATAAGTAGCCCTACTAGTACAGCCCTTATTGTTATTGGTCTACAAAAGTATCAGATATTTTTTTGTGTGTATGTTTTAATAATTAGAGCATTTTTTGTTTTTTTAATGCAATATAATTTATTAATGGGGTTATTAGGCTTTATAAGCTTTGAAATTATTGGCGTTTTGGCTTATAATATATTGATTCTTTATAAGATTTAACATGAATATATTAATTATTCCATCGTGGTACCCAACAAAGAACAGTCCATTATCGGGAATATTCTTTAAAGAACAGGCAGTTGCTTTAGCTAAGTATTACCCTAAGGATAAATTTACTGTATGTTATTGGCATGATTATTCAATAAAACAATATTGGAAAATATTATTTTTAAAAAATATATTTATAAAAACTGATAAGAATTTAACAACATATATAATCAAACAAAATATTATATTACCCAATAAATTGTCTAAATTTATGGGTGGCCTAGATTTTATTTTATCTAGAAAAATTAAATGTTTAGTAAAATTATTTAAAGATGCTAAGATTGATATAATTCATGCACATGTAAGTTATCCTAGTGGTTATTTGGCAATGTTATTATCTTTTGAATTAAAAATTCCTTATATTATTACAGAGCATATGGGACCATTCCCCTTCAAGTCGTATCCTTTTATGAAAAACAATTTAATAACTAAATATGTATCTTTACCCTTAAAACATGCAAATAAGGTTATAGCAGTTAGTAATGCTTTAGCCAATAGAATTGAGGGTTTTGGTTTTAAAAGACCTATAGTTATTCCTAATATGGTTAATGAAGATGTATTTAAACCATTTAAATGTTTTCAAGCAAAAGAGTTTGTTTTTTTTAGTTTATCTATCCTATCAAAACAAAAAGGCATAGATATACTAATAAATGCTTTTGCAAGGTTAATTAGTTTAAACTATAAGGTTAAATTAGTAATTGGAGGTGATGGCGCAATAAAAAGTAACCTTAAATATTTAGCACAGCAACTTAAAATTTCTCAATATATACAATTTTTAGGCTATGTAAGTAGAGATAGTGCTGTAAAATATTATAATGAATGTAACTGTTTTATTTTACCTAGTAGGCACGAAACATTTGGTATCGTTTATGCTGAAGCAATTGCGTGTGGAAAACCAATTATTGCAACTAAATGTGGAGGACCAGAGGACATTGTTAATAAGCATAATGGTTTATTATGTGAAGTAGATAATGTTGATGATTTATTAGAAAAAATGTGTTATATGATTGATAATTATGCAAAATATGATTCTAAAGTAATTAGAGAGGATTTTGATGCAAGATTTTCTCAAAAAATTGTAAGTAAAAGTATTTTTGAAGTTTATAATCAAGTTGTTAATTTGGGAGTCAAGAGATGTGTGGAATAAGCGCATTAATTGCATTTAATGAGGAGGTAGACGCAAAAAATATTGAGTTAATGAATAATCAATTAAAGCATCGTGGGCCAGATGATGAAGGTTATCTAATAATCAATAATGCTAATGGTTACCTTTCTTTAGGAGGTGAAGATACCAATTTTGTTAATAGTGATTTATCATACATTCCATCTGATAAAATTAGTAAATATGATGAAGAAAAAATATTATTAGCTTTTGGTCATAGAAGATTATCAATTGTTGATTTATCAGTATGTGCTCATCAACCGCTATCAATTGATAATGATGATTATTGGATTATTTATAATGGTGAAGTCTATAATCATTTAGAAATTAGGCAAGAGTTAGAGATATTGGGATATAAGTTTAATTCTCATAGTGATACAGAGGTGATTTTAAGAGCTTATAGCCATTGGCAAGAGAAATGTTTAGATAAATTTAATGGAATGTTTGCTTTTTTAATTTTAGATAAAAAAAGAAAGCAGGTTTTTATTGCAAGAGATCGGTTTGGAGTTAAACCTTTATATTATTATCAAAATGAAACGGCAATATATTTTGCATCAGAAATTAAAGCATTTACAATTCTACCTCAATGGCAAGCTAATCTTAATCATCAAAGAGCTTATGATTTTTTAGTAGATGGATTATTAGATCATACTGAGGAGACTTTATTTGCAAATGTTAAACAGTTGCGAGGTGGCGAATATGCTTTAATTGATTTATTAAATTTAAGTGATTTACAAAAGAATGGGTTAGTTAAACAAAGATGGTATTATTTAAAAGAAAAAAAATATAAAAACGAATACCAAACTGCATGTAATGATTTTAAAAACATGTTTATTGATGCTGTAAAATTAAGGTTACGCTCTGATGTGACTGTTGGATCTTGTTTATCTGGTGGGCTAGATTCGTCAGCAATTGTTACAGTGATAAATCAGATACATAAAAATGGAAATAATAAAAGTTTACTATCTACATTTTCAGCTTATAGTAGTTATAAAGCATTTGATGAGCGTGAATATATAAATGAAGTTGCAAAAGAAAATCAAATAAAGGATTATTACTGTGAGCCGTCTTTAGAAAATTTATTTTTTGTTAATGATAAAATTACTTGGTATCAAGATGAGCCTTTTGGTTCAACTAGTATTTATGCGCAATGGTCAGTTTTTGAATTAGTTAAAGAAAAAAATATTAAAGTTATGTTAGATGGTCAAGGAGCAGATGAATTATTAGCAGGTTATCAAGGGTTATATTTTCAAGTATATTTAAATGAATTATTTCATCAAGGAAAATTTATTAGATTTATTAAAGAAGCTAGACAACTAAAAGAAATATATGATTTTAAATTTAAAACTTTAATATTAAAAAGTATTTTTAGTTTAATTCCAAGGATATTGCAAAATTTAATAGGAAAAGTATTAGGTAAAAAGCAGTATAAATTAGATTGGATTAATAAAAATAAATTAGATTATTTTACTAAAAATATGCAAATGTCTAATAGTATTAATGAACATAATGTTCAAAATGTTTCTTATAAACAATTAATTTATAGCCATTTGCCAATGTTATTGCATTGGGAAGATAGAGATTCAATGGCTCATTCTGTTGAATCGCGAATACCGTTTGTTGATTATAGGCTAGTAGAGTTAGCTTATAGTATGCCTAGTAGTTATAAGATTAATATGGGTATTAGTAAGCGTATATTGCGGGATTCATTAGATGGTATATTACCTAATAAAATTAAAAATCGAATTTCTAAATTGGGATTTGTAACTCCTGAAGAAATTTGGTTAAAAAATAATAAGGATTTATTTAGGCAAAAACTAATTGATGCTGTTGATGC
>CAYZUJ010000083.1:0-7581 GCA_964481375.1 uncultured Neisseria sp.
GGCAACTGGCAATGGTGTGCTTCCACAGGTTGTGATGCTCAGCCATATTTTAGAATTTTTAACCCTTTACTTCAGTCAAAAAAATTTGATAAAAAAGGCATATATATTAAAAAATATGTACCTGAACTAGCCAAATTATCTGAAAAAGATATACACGCACCTTATTTATCTAAAACATTACCTTTGACTTTAGGAGAAGATTATCCTTATCCTATTGTAACTCACAATATGCAAGTAAAATTGTTTAAAGAATTATTTAAAAAATATAAAAATTAGTTTTTATAAATTATTTATACTCCAAAAAATAATATTAGCACCTAAATAGTTTTTTGCAAAGTTTGCAAACTCTTGATGGGTAAAATGTTTTTTTGTTTTAGGATTAGTATAAGTAGAGTCTGGTTCTTGTACAGCCATAGCAACTAAACTTAAACTGCCTTTATATCTATGGAAAAATGGGTAACTATTATTCATATGAGATTTTTTATAGGGAACAACGTCTGGTCCACCTAAGCCAATATTATTTTTTTTAGCATATTCAAATAGTCTACTCATATAGTTGTGATTATTATTCCATTCACAAGGAAAAAAATTAACATATTGAACTACGTAGCTATATTTAAAAACACTACGAGCAAATTTAATATTATCTAGTTCAGCATTAAAATATTTATCACAAGTAAAATTGGTATTGTCGTGTTTTATATCTATATCGATTGCTGTTTCAGGTAAATTAATACCATAAATTCTACCATCAAATTTATTAGCTAAAGCAAGTAATAGTTTCTGATAACGTTGTCTAACAGAAATATTCCATTGTTGGGTAATCCAGCCTGAAACTAGAGGTTTATTTTCTCCTGGATTGTCTAATTGTGGAGTTAGTCCGCCATTATATTGAGGATCTTGGAGAAGATAAAATGGTATGTTTTTTGCAGTGGGTTCAAAAAAACGATCTTGAATTTGTATAAATAATTTTTTATGAATAGATTCTAAAAATTTTAAATCACTTTCAATTTGTGTAAAATTATATTTTCCTTTTTCTGGTTCAAGAGATTTCCATGTATAAACTATTTGTACTCCAGAAATTTCTTTATTATTAAGTTTTCTTTGCAGAGATTTTAATTGTTCTGAATCACCACCTAAAAATATAAAGTTTTCAACTTTAGAATTAGCTTTAGCAATTGTAATAAAACTAAAAAATAATAAAATTAAACTGAATTTTTTCACAAAATATATTTCTATAGTTTTTCTAGATATTCTTTAAGATCTAAGCCTATTTCTGGATGTTTTAATCCATAAGCAAGTGTTGCTTTTATGTAACCTAATTTTGAACCGCAATCATATCTTAATCCATTTATTTTGTGTGCAAATACTTTTTGTGATAGCAGGAGTTTATCTATAGCATCTGATAATTGGATTTCATTTCCAGAGCCTTTTTTTGTCTCATTTAATATGGTAAAAATTGTATGAGGCAAGATATATCTACCTACTACAGCTAAATTTGATGGTGCATTTGCTTGTGTAGGTTTTTCGATAATTTTTTGTATTTGTGAATATTTAGTAGATGAATCATTTTCCATTAACTTGATTATGCCATAAGAAGAAACGTCTTTAATGTCAATTTCTTGAACGCCTAATATTGGAGAATCGAGTTCTTGATAAATTTTAACCATTTGTTTTAGGGCAGATGGACTTGCATCAATTAATTCATCAGCTAAAATTACTGCAAATGATTCTTCACCAATTAAAGATTGCGCACATGAAATTGCATGCCCAAGCCCAAGTGCTTCAGCCTGACGAATGTAAATGCAATTAGCATGGTTAGGGACAATATTTCTTACCATATCTAGCATATGTGTTTTATCTTTCAATTGTAATTCATTTTCTAATTCATATGCTTTATCAAAATGGTCTTCTATAGAGCGCTTATTCCTACCAGTTACAAAAATTAAATCTGTTATTCCAGCAGCAACAGCTTCTTCAACAGCATATTGAATAATAGGTTTATCTACAACAGGTAACATTTCTTTAGGTGAAGCTTTAGTAGCTGGTAAAAACCTTGTTCCCATCCCTGCAACAGGAAAAATAGCTTTTGTAATTTTAGATTTCATAATTAATTACTAAAAAAATAATATTCTAATTGTTGTCGTAGATATTTTCTAGCAGATTCATCAGCTAAATTTAATCTATTTTCATTTATAATCATAGTTTGGTGCTTTAGCCAGTTTTGCCAAGCTTCTTTTGAAACAGATTCATAAATTTTTTGTCCTAATTCTCCTGGGATCGGAGGAAAATCTAATCCTTCTAATTCTTTATTTAGTTTAATACAATGTATTAGTCTTGTCATAGTAATCCTTATATTTTTTTAAAAATTATAGTTGAGTTTGTACCGCCAAAACCAAATGAATTTGACATAGCCACCTCTATTTTTCTCTCTTTAAGATGGTTAGGAGTATAATCTAAATCGCATTCAGGATCTTGATTAAATATATTAATAGTAGGTGGAATAATACCATCTTTAAGAGCCATTATGGTAAATATAGCTTCTATTGAGGAGGCTGCACCTAGTAAGTGCCCTGTCATGGATTTTGTTGAGGTAATTGATAGCTTATAAGCATGCTGGTCAAAAGCTGCTTTAATAGCGTTAGTTTCATTTAAGTCACCAATTTGAGTTGAAGTACCATGTGCATTAATATAATCTACTTGGTTAGGATTAAGTTTTGCATTTTCAATTGCAAGCTTCATGCATCTTGATGGACCATCAACTGTTGGGGTGGTTATATGATAGGCATCTGCAGTTGCAGCATAACCTATTAATTCCGCATAAATTTTAGCACCTCTTTTTTTTGCGTGCTCATATTCTTCTAATACCAAAACTCCAGAGCCTTCACCTAAAACAAAACCATCACGATCTTTATCCCATGGCCTAGAAGCAGTTTTTGGGTCATCATTTCTTGTTGATAAAGCACGGCAAGCAATAAAACCGCCTATTCCTAATTCCGAAACTGTACTTTCTGCACCACCTGCAATAATTACGTCACAATCGCCATATTCTATATAACGCATAGCATCACCTATACAATGATTTGAAGTAGCACATGCACTTACTATTCCATAATTTACTCCACGATAACCATAAATTATAGAAAGATTTCCCGCAACCATATTACTTATTGTTCCAGTGATAAAAAAAGGAGATATTTTTCTAACGCCACCACTTATAAATGCATCTCTAGTTTCTTCAATTTTAGGCAAGCCACCAATGCCAGAACCAATAATTAAACCGACGCGATCTTTATCTAGATTATGAAAGTCTTCTAATCCAGCATCTTTAATTGCTTGAATCCCTGCAACCATACCAAAACGAACAAAAGTATCCATACGTCTTGCATCTTTATCCTCAATAAAACCAGATGATGTAAAATTTTTTACTTCTCCAGCAATTTTAGTTGAAAAATTACTTATATCAAATTTAGTAATTGTATCGATTCCGCTAATTCCATTTTTTATATTATTCCATGCAGTATTTAAATCATTTCCCACAGGAGATATAATTCCTATTCCTGTTATTACTACGCGTCTTTTATTCATAGGTTTATTCCTTATTAATTTATTGTATATTTAGTTTTTCTGATAAATATAACCACGTATCAACTACTGTATCTGGATTTAATGAAATAGTTTCAATGCCTTCATCTATTAACCATTTTGCAAAATCAGGGTGGTCTGATGGACCTTGTCCACAAATCCCAATATATTTATTGTGCTTTTTACAAGCCTTAATGGATAAACTTAATAAACTTTTAACAGCTTCATTACGTTCATCAAAACTAGTGGCGATTGCACCATTAGAGTCGCGATCTATGCCTAAAGCTAATTGCGTCATATCATTGGAGCCGATAGAAAATCCATCAAAATATTTTAAAAATTCTTCAGCTAATATTGCATTAGATGGTATTTCACACATCATGTAGATTGATAAATCGTTTTCCTTACTCTTCAAACCATTAATAGCTAGTAAATCAATAACAGCTGAGGCTTCTTTAGTGGTACGAACAAAAGGGATCATTATAATAACATTGTTTAACCCCATTTGATTACGTACTTTATTAATAGCCATACATTCTAATTCAAAACATTCGCGAAAATTAGGCGAAATGTAACGAGAAGCTCCTCTAAAACCCATCATAGGATTTTCTTCTATTGGTTCAAATAACTTTCCACCAATTAAATTGGAGTATTCATTAGATTTAAAATCAGATAGGCGAACTATAACCTTTTTGGGGTAAAAAGCTGCAGCTATAGTTGCAATTCCTTCAGCTAATTTATCTACATAAAAATTTATTGGACTACCATAACCTGATACTTTATCTTTTATGACTTCTTTTAATGGTTGAGGTAAGGTGTCAAACTCAAGAAGTGCTTTAGGATGAATACCTATTTGTCTATTAATTATAAATTCAAGCCTGGCTAAGCCCACTCCATAATTAGGAATTGAAGCAAAATTAAAAGATAATTCAGGGTTTCCTACATTCATCATTAATTTTATAGGAATTTCAGGCATTTTTCCTGCATCTAATTCAATAACTTCAATATCTAATTTTCCCTCATAAACATGACCAGTATCGCCTTCACAACAAGCTACAGTTACATAATTACCATCAATAAGCTTTTTTGTTGCATCTTCACAACCAACAATTGCAGGAATTCCAAGCTCACGTGCAATTATAGCTGCATGACATGTGCGTCCTCCTCTATTAGTTACAATGCTACTGGCTCTTTTCATAATGGGCTCCCAATCAGGGTCTGTCATATCAGTAACTAAAACATCTCCTAATTGTACCTTATCCATTTCACTATGATCATTTACAATACGAACGATTCCGGTAGCAGCTTTTTGCCCAACGGCTCTACCTGTTACTAAAACTTTAGTGTGATTTTTTATTTTAAATCTAGTTTGTTTAGAAGATGCACTTTCAAGAGATTTTACTGTTTCTGGACGTGCTTGTAGAATATAAATTTTACCATCAACTCCATCTAAACCCCATTCAATATCCATTGCTCTTTTATAATGCTCTTCAATTATCATTGCAAATTTTGCTAATTCAATAATATCATTATCTTGAATAGAGAATTTTTTTCTTAATTCTTCATTTACATTTACAGTTTTTACAGAGTTTTTAAAAGAACTATTTTCAGCAAACTCCATTTTTATAATTTTACTTCCCATATTTTTTCTAATTATGGGCATTTTATTAGCTAAGGCAGGTTTATATACATAAAACTCATCAGGGTTTACCATTCCTTGGACTATAGATTCACCTAATCCATAGCTTGATGTAATTAAAATTACTTTATCAAATCCAGATTCAGTATCTACTGTAAACATAACTCCAGAACTAGCTATGTCAGAGCGCACCATCATTTGAATACCAGCTGATAGATTAATTGATGAGTGATCAAAACCTTTATGTACTCTATAAGAAATGGCTCTATCATTATATAAAGATGCAAATACTTGCTTAATTGCTAGTTTTATATTTTCTATTCCTTGAATATTTAAAAATGTATCTTGCTGACCAGCAAAGGAAGCATCTGGTAAATCTTCAGCAGTTGCCGAGGATCTAACTGCAAGAGAAATATTTTTTCCATAACGATGAAGCATTTCCATATAGGCTTTTTCTATATCGCTCTCTAAATCTGTAGGAAATTTAGTTTCTAAAATCCAAGTTTGAATTTTTCTACCAACTTTTGCTAAACTTATAACATCATTAACATCTAAATTTTTTAATAAGTCATCAATACGTTTATCTAATTCATCTTGTTGTAAAAATTTTTTATAGGCATAGGCAGTAGTAGCAAAACCTCCAGGAACTCTTATACCTTTATCAGTAAGCATTGAAATCATTTCACCCAAAGATGCATTTTTTCCACCAACTTCTGAAATATCAGACATACGTAATTTTTCAAACCAAATAATATTTTGCATGTTATAACCTTTAAAGAAGAAACTTATTTTATATTAAATCTTTTGATAATTTCCAAATATTTTTCTTGTGTTTTTTCAATAATTTTTTTAGGTAAATCAGGAATAGGAGGATTTTTGTCCCATTTAAGTTCAATTTCTAAATAATCGCGAATATATTGCTTATCAAAATTTTCAGGATTCGTTCCTACCTTATATTTACCTTTATCCCAAAATCTCGAGGAGTCAGGGGTTAATATTTCGTCCATTAAAAGTAATTCTCCATTTTCATCTAATCCAAATTCAAATTTGGTATCGGCAATTATTACATTATGCATATTTGCAAAATTATTTGCTTTTTCATATATTTCTAAAGTTAATTTCATGATTTTATCAGTTATTTCAGAACCAATAATATTTTTACATTGCAATATAGTAATGTTTTCATCATGTTTTCCAGTAGGAGCTTTGGTTGATGGAGTAAAAATAGCTTGTTCAAATTTTTCTCCTATTAAAAGATTTTTAGGTAATTTTATTCCGCTAATTTCTCCAGATTTTAGATAGTCTTTAAAACCATTGCCAGCTAGATAGCCTCGAATAATGAATTCAATAGGAAGTGGTATTAATTTTTTTACTATAACACTTCTACGACTGGCATAGGCTAACTCATCATCTTTTAGAATTGTATCAATTTTTTTATCAATTAAATGATTTTTAATATTTTTAAAATAATTAAACCAGAATAAAGATATTTGGGTAAGATATATACCTTTATTTGGAATTAGTTGATTAAGTATTATATCAAAAGTAGATATCCTATCTGTTGCCACCATCAAAATAGTATTTTTATCAATTTTATATAAATCTCTTACTTTTCCAGAATATATCTTAGGCAGTGATTGTATCTTATCTATGCGCTTTTCAATCATAATGAATGCCCTTAAGCTTAATTGAAATTTTAATAAGAATAGGAGTTAAGATAGCAGATATAACTAAAGTGGAAACTATAGCTGATAAGACTGAGCTACTTATTATTCCAACGTTTTTGCCAAAAACTGCAAAGATTAATCCAGCCTCGCCAATTGGCGACATGCCAAGACCAATAATAGTTTTATTTACTTTATTACCACGTATTAAATGCCCACTTAATAATCTGCCTATGAAACTAACTACTAGAAGGGCACAAGTGATTATTAAAGTTTGATAATTAAATAATTGTTCAATCTCAAGCATTAAACCAATATGAATAAAGAAAACTGGAACAAACACATGAGATAATGGTTTTAATAGTTCCTCTAAAGTTTTTTGTTCTTGTTGTTCTATAGAGCTAATTAGCTCATTATGTAAGGGACCAGGTGTTAAATTTTTAGCTATTTGTCTTAATTGTTGAAAAAAGTTTGATTTAGAAAAACTTTTAAAATAAACTTCATCTAGAATTAATCCAGCAATAAATGCCCCAATTACAGATGCTAAACCCATTATATGGGATAGCCAAGCAAATAAAAAACATATTATTAATAATACCCCAATTTTCATATTTATGCCACTATGTATTTTAGTAGACCAAGTAGTCAATAAAGGGGTAATCCATTGCCCAAATATGGCAGCAAACATAAAAA
>CAYZUJ010000084.1:0-6149 GCA_964481375.1 uncultured Neisseria sp.
ACTACTTTTCCTATAAAAGTATAGTTTCCGTCTTTATAAAAAAATTCTATATTGCGTTCAGGGGATCCTTTAGTATTATCTTCATTTACTACTTTTCCTATAAAAGTATAGTTTCCGTCTTTAGAAAAAAATTCTATATTGCGTTCAGGGGATCCTTTATCATAATCACGAAATTTAATTTTTCCTGATATAGGATAATTGTTCTCCCATTTAGCTTTAATTATTGCATAATTAAACTTTGGTTCTAATCTATAAATACCAAAGCCATCAATATCATAATGATAATACTTATCCCCAAAAATTCTTTCTGAGTAACTAATTTCACCAGTATCATATTTATCTGGACAACTAACTTTACCAGTATAATATTTACCTGCATGATTAACCAGCCGAGGAATAATAGGTAATTTTTCCCTTTTACTTCTTTTATAGTAAGGATTAGTGATTGCTTGTATAATTTTTTCATGCGTATCAGTTTTAATATTGTGTTTATTTGAAGAACCTGCAAACCACCGTGTTTTTGTATTGGAATTATTCCAAAAACCATCAGTATTTTTATGAGTAACTATAATTTTTAGATTCTTTAAAAGATTTTTAGAAAGTTTTTCAAATCCATTAGAATTATTTGTTAAATTATTATATACTTTTTTATCTAGTTGTTTTTTTATTTCTTCTTCTATATTATCAAATGTGGGCAATAATTTTTCGTCACCTCTATTAAATGATTTTTGTAGTTCATCTAAAACATATTCTAATGTATATTTTATTTTTTCATTTATTGAATCATTTCCACCTATTTTATTTTTTTCTAATTCTTCATTTATATAATTATAAATTGCTAAAGTAGCTTTTTGCTTATTTTCTTTCCACGTTAAATTTTTAGTACTTTTATGAGTTTCTAAATGATTTTTTACTGACGTAATATTGTTCATCTGTTCCATTTCTACTTACCCTTAGATATGTGTTATTTTTTAGGAAATAATTTACAGGATACATTATAATATTATATATGCTTAAATAAAAGTAACATTTTTATCACCACAAAATAAAACTCATTTTAAATTCAAAATGTTATTCAAAATCTATATTATATTAAATTAAATATTTTTCTTATATTTAGAAGTTTTGAAAAAATGAAAGGTATTAAGATAGACAACATGCCAAGTTGCCCGTAATTAATTTATTGTTTCTCATTTTATATTAAGCGTGGCATGTGATCTCTTGATATTGAACTACTACAATTTTCACAATTGTAGATTCGCTCTTTTAATTTCATGGAATCCTTTGTAAAATAGCTAGTTTCAATTTTGTTATAGATTGAATTTACTTAAATAAATGATTAATGATAATAATTTGAGGTTTTATTAGATTAAAATTTGGAATACGCTTTGGATAATTCAAGTTAAAAGCTTTTTCTATAAGTAATCTTGTAGAACTGCCATTAATATTAAATTTAGGACAAATATCTTGAGCTATAATTTTAGCAACAGTACCTCGCGATATTTTTAAAAATGTTGCAATTTCTCGTTGGGAGAATCCCATCATTATTAAAAATAAAATCTCTTCTTGCCTATTGCTTAAATGTATATCATCTTCTTCAATAATAAGTGATTTTTTATGTAATCTATTAAATAGATGTTTTAAGTTAAAAAGCCAAAACTTTCTTGAAGTAATAATACTACCTAATATTTCTCCATCTGGCATAAAAATAGGCGCATGGCTTACTAACTGGACATCAAATTTTTTTGAAAATTCAGCAAAATACAAATAATCAATAACTTGCTGCTTATTAATTACCACCTCTCTGATAGACTCTATTTCTTTAAAGAGCTCTTCATGTTTAGTAGGTAATTGACTTAATTTTTTATCTTTTATTTGTAGCCAATTATCAAAACCATACGATTTTGCAGCTTTATTTGTTGCAAAAATAATTTTTCCAGAAACATCATAAACGATTTTATAAATATTTTTATCAACTAACCCCATAAATGATGGAATAAGAACTTTTTCAATAAAAAGATCTTTTTGATTAAATTCTTCTTTTCCCATCAGAGCCTCCTAATATTATTATATAAATTTAATAAATTAGTTAATACTCATATCTATACGGAAGAATATTTTTAAAGGTTTATTATTCAAAACCTTTTAAAATATATTTTGTTGAACAATAGGGACAAATCATTTCTTTTGAAGGTTCTTTTTCAATTTCTAAAAACACCCGTGGATGATAATTCCAACTTAACATATTAGGCATTGGACAACGTAATGGTAAATCTTTTTCAGTAATTTCAATAATTTGTTTAGTATTTTCTACTTGCATATTAATTCACTCTCTAATAACTTTGGCACAATAGTAAATAAATCACCTATTAAACCATAATCTGCATGCTCAAAAATTGGTGCTGTTTGATCATTATTTATAGCAATTACAGTTTTTGAATCTTTCATTCCTGCAATATGCTGTACTGCACCTGAAATACCTATTGCTAAATATAAATCTGGTGCAACTACTTTTCCGGTCTGCCCAATTTGGCAATCATTTGGTGCTAATCCTGCTTCAACAGCTGCTCTAGTAGCACCCACTCCTGCAAATAATTTATTTGCTAAACCTCTAATTAAAAAGTCAAAAGAATCTTTAGTCCCTAAAGAACGACCACCTGTTACTATTACTTTTGCACTTTCTAAATCTACAACGTTATTTAAAATATTTTCTTCAATAAATTTTATTTTTTCAGTATCTTCAATTTTATAATTCAATTTTATAATAGGCACGCTGATATCTGTTATAGTTGTTACTGCTTCAAAATTAGAAATGCGAACTGTTAATAATTTTAAATATTCTAAACTTTCCACTTCTATTAAAATATTTCCAGCATACATAAATTTCTTAAAAATGCATGGAGATAAAACATCTACAATTTCACTAATCTGCCCAATCTCTAATACTCCAGCTACCCTAGGTAATAAATTCTTCCCAAAACTGTCAGATGCAATTAACACATGTGTATAATCGGGTACAATTTTTGCCACAATAGGTGTTAGTATTTCTGCTAATGGGTGTTTTAATAAAACATCTTCTAATAATAATATTTTTTCAATTATGTCATATTTAGATAAAGTTTCAGCAGAGTCAGCTATATTATATCCTATTAATAAAACATCACATTTTACATTTAAATCTAATTTTTTTACTGCACCAAATAAATTAAAGATATTTGAATTTAATTTACCATCTACTATATTTGATATAACTAAAATACGCATCTTATATAACCATTCTTTTACTTAATAGTGTAATTAACTCTTCAACATTATTAAAAAACTTGCATTGTTTTTTTATTTCACCATCCATCGCTTTTAATAAACGAGTGGATGTTTTTACTAAAACCTCTAATTCAGATAACAATATTTTCTCAATTTGCTTTTTCTTAGCTAACATTAATTGTGGCAATTTAATAAATCTAGGTTCGTTAAGATGTAAATCAGCAGTTAATACAGCAGGTAAAACTATTTTTAAAGTTTCAGTTCCATTATCTACTTCTCGCTTTACAATAACTGTATCTTTTTCTAATTCTATTTTAGAAATAAACGTTCCTTGAGGATAGTTTAACATTCCTGCTAACATTTGCCCTACCTGATTAGCATCGTCATCTATGGCTTGTTTTCCTAATAATATTAAATCTGGTTTTTCTTTTTCCACAATTTTTTTCAATATTTTTGCAATAGTAATAGGCTCTAATAAATTATCTGTTTCAATCAATATCGCTCTATCACAACCACGCGCTAAAGCTAAGCGCAAAGTATCTACACATTTATCAATTCCAATTGAAACTGCCACTATTTCATCTATCAGACCAGCTTCTTTTAATTTAACTGCTTCTTCTATTGCATTTTCATCAAACGGATTAAGTGACATTTTACTATGTTCAATATCAACATCTGAATAGTCTGCCTTTATTCTCACTTTAATGTTAGCATCTACAACACGTTTTGCGCAAACTAATACTTTCATAACCATATTTTCTTTATAAATTTATTTTTAAGGCAATTTCTGCTAATCTTTTCCCTTGAATAATAGCTAATTGCTTTTCAGTTTCACTAATCAAATTATCATTATTACTACCCGCATAATGCGATACCCCATAAGGCGTTCCCCCAGTTTGTGTATTCATCAATGCTGAATTAGTATAAGGTAACCCAACTATTATCATGCCATGATGTAATAAGGGCAACATCATAGATAATAAACATGCCTCCTGCCCTCCATGAAGAGAAGCTGATGAAGTAAATACACACGCTGGTTTATTTACTAATGTCCCTAATAACCATTCATTAGTTGTGTTATCTAAAAAATATTTTAATGGGCTTGCAATATTGCCAAATCTAACAGGTGAACCTAGTGCTACAGCAATACACTCTATTAAATCATTATTACTAACAAATGGCACTCCTTTATCTGGAATCTGACTTTCTATTTGTTCACATACCGTTGATACATTAGGTACAGTTCTAATTCTAGCACTGACTCCAGAAACTGATTCTATACCTCTTGCAATTAATGAGGCTAATTTGGCTGTAGAACCATTTACACTATAATATAAAACTAAAATTTCTTTCATAGCACCTTAAAATGCCTTGCAAACTTTTTACAAAATAGGTTAAAATAAACATTCATTATAATACTTTTAATTTTTCTTAACCATAATATATACGCGATATTATACCAATTTAACGAGAATCAGATGATTAAAAAACTACAAATATTATTTGTAATGTGCATATTCACAACTAATATAATCGCCGATGACCTTGCAATTAATTTTATGCTAATGAATAGCTATGAAGTCAAGCAGTTTGATGATTTATGGCAAAGAATGCGTTCTGGTTTTAAACTTAATCATACTGAAAATGATCTTATACGCTATTATGAAAAATTTTATACTAAAAATCCTAAATTTTTTACTTCAATTTTAGATAGAGCAAAACCATATTTATATTTTATATTAACTGAACTAGAACGAAATGGAATACCAAGTGAAGTTGCTTTATTACCTATTGTTGAAAGCTCTTTTGATCCTTATGCTATAACATCTGCAAATTCAACAGGATTGTGGCAGTTCATGTCATTCACTGGAAATAGATTTAACTTAATTCAAAATAAAACTCTGGATGAACGCCAAGATATAGTTAAATCTACACGAGCAGTCATTATCTATTTAAAATATTTACACCAATTATTTGGTCAATGGGATCTTGCTCTAGGTGCATATAATTGGGGAGAAGGTAATATGTTTAAAAGCATACAAAATTCTGGACAAAAATTAGGAACTGTAGAATATAATGCTCTTGAACTCAGAAAAGTAACACAAGCATATGTTCCTAAATTAATTGCATTAAGTAATATAATAGCAAATCCCAAAAAATTTGGCATTAATCTTGAAAAATTTGAAAATGAACCATTTTTTGCTATAACTCAAGCACCTATTGAAGCACATATTACAAACGTGGTGCAACAATCAGAAACTACTCAAAATACTTTTTCAGTTCTTAATCCTCAATTTAAAAATAATAACTATAAAATTAATCCTGCAACAAAATTTTTACTGCCACTAAAAAATCAAGCAATATTTTTTGCTAATCTAAATAAAGATCAAAACCTCTATAATGATAACTCAATATTAGCAACAAACAATACCGAAAATGATGATCCTTTAATGCAATTAGCAATCGATAGCGAAAACAATGAAATTAATAATAATACACCTAATAATGATAACTCTGATTACCAAATAACTCGCCCTATTGAAGTTGCACAAAAAAAAGATTCTTCAAAAACATTAAATTCTAATTCAGGTTTAGATGATTTAATTAATAATATTAGCTTAAATACAGATAATCTAGAAACAAAAACTAGCTATATTAATTATATTGTAAAATCTGGAGATACATTATATTCAATCGCTAAGCATTTTAATATATCTGTAAATGAATTACAAAAACATAACCAAATGTTAGGAAATAAATTAACTCAAGGTAGCAAAATCTCTATCAAACTTATTAAATAAAAAATGAAAATCTTAAATTTTCATTTTTTATTTATATTTATATACTCCTTTTTTATAATTATTTCCTTGAAGCTTCAATTACAC
>CAYZUJ010000084.1:6159-7425 GCA_964481375.1 uncultured Neisseria sp.
TATTAACCAATCAAAATTAAAATCATGCCCACTTACTTTTATTGTAAAAACCATAAAAGCTTTATTATTTTTACATACTGTTCTCAAACCAGCTATATTTAATTTTTCTAAAGCAAATAAATCTGTTAAATCTCTTAATAACCCAGATCGATCATTAGCAATTATTTCAATATCTAGAGTAAAAGTAACATTTTTAACATTCTGCCCCCAATTAACTGAAATAACTTTTTTGGGAAACAATTTAGCTTGTCTTTTTAAACCACTACAATTACTTCTATGAATTACGACTCCTTTACCATGGGTAATAAACCCCATAATACTATCATTAGGCATAGGTTTACAGCATTTAGCTATAGCAGTTACAATACCGGATACTCCATCCACTAAAATACCAGGATATTTATAATTACTTTCTTTAGGACTTAATGGCTCGATAAATTCAAGCTCTGGGTTAGAGTTTATTTCTGGTTTTACTAATAATTTGTTTATAACATCACGAATAGTTGCTGGTAATAAATCTCCCTTGCCTAACTCAATACACACATTCTTTTCATTATCAAAGCCCAATTTTGAAACAATTTCATTAATTGGTGGTCTAATATTTGCAGGAAATTTAGATAACTCACGTTCAAATATTTCATTACCTGCTAATAAAAATTCTTCATTATTTTGATTACGAATATATCTACGAATGTGACTTATTGCTTTTGAGCTTTTTACTAATCCTTCATGTAACCAATTTATACTAGGGCCACCCTCTTTAACTGTCAGTACTTCCACTCGTTGCCCATTACGTAAAATAGTGGATAAAGGTACTATTTGCCCATCTATTTTAGCCCCTCTACATTTATTACCAATATCACTATGAACAGCATAAGCAAAATCAATAGGCGTAGCCCCTTTAGGTAACGAAATAACTTTACCATTTGGTGTCATTACATAAATAGTGTCGTTAAATATTTCATTTTTAAAAATATTTGTAATATCTTTACGTTCAGTTAACTCTTCTCGCCAATCAAGTAATTGTCTAAGCCACGCAACTTTTTCTGCAAATGCCTGACTATTCTCAACTCCTTTATCTCCAAACTCTTTATAGCGCCAATGGGCTGCTATGCCATACTCCGCATGATCATGCATAGCAAAAGTTCTTATTTGGATTTCAACAATCTTGTTTTCAGGACCAATAACACAAGTATGCAGACTTTGATAATTGTTAGATTTTGGATTTGAAATATAATCATCAAATTCTCCCGGAATTGGAGAATA
>CAYZUJ010000085.1:0-7390 GCA_964481375.1 uncultured Neisseria sp.
AATTTTCTTTACCTGAACTAACTAGCTTCATTAAACGATTTACTTCAGTAAAATCTTCTTTTACAACTTTCTTAGATTTTACTCTACGATTTTTACCGCGTTCTAATTCTTCGCCAGTTAAATCATTTTGTCCCATTGCATCTTCTATTATATTTTTTTTATTATCTTGTTTATTTTTTTCAAAAGATTTTTTGGATGCAACCAGCTTACTTTTTGTTTGTTTTTTTTTAACCACTTTTTTAGTTTCTTTTACCATATAATCATTAATCCCTAATTAAAATTTTTTTTAGCTTGTTTTAAATAATAAAGCATTGAAATTATTGTAAAAACAACTGCTAGCAGCATAAAAAAATTACCAACTAAATTAGTATGGTAATCAAGCAATAACAAAGCAATTGCAATAAACTGCAAAGATGTTTTTAATTTACCAATATACGCTACAGCTGTATTTTTTGTTTTACCTAACTGAGCCATCCATTCTCTTAAAGCAGAAATTGTAATTTCCCTAATTATAATTATTACAGCTGCAAAAATAAAAGTCCTATTTAAATCTATTAATACTACTAAACTTGTAGCAATAATTGCTTTATCAGCAACAGGATCTAAAAAAGCACCGAATACACTTTCTTGCTTTAGTTTTCTTGCTAAATAACCATCTAAATAGTCTGTAAAAGCTGCAAAAACAAATATACCAGTTGCAATGATATTTTTATAAGACATTAGCAATAAAGAATCTGGTAAATAATAAATACCAACAAAAAACGGGACAAGACAAATTCTCATCCACGTCAATATTATAGGCCAAGAAAGTTTTTTTAACATATCGTATTTTAGCTTCAATGAAAGTGTAAATAAATTTGATTGGCTAACTCATCACCAATGCCAACAACTTTTTTTAAATCATCAACTGATGCATTTGCAACATTCTTAACACTGCCAAAATAACTAATCAAAGCTCGTCTTTTTTCTTTCCCAATATTGGGTATACTTTCCAATTGTGAAATACTCATTCTAGCTATCTGTTTTTTTCTGTGACCAGTTATAGCAAATCGATGTGCTTCATCTCGAAGTTTATGCAATAGTTTGAATAAAATTTTATTTTCATTTGCCGCTAAAATCAAGCCATTATCTAAAACAACTTTATCAAATTCAGGCTTACGCTTATCACCCTTAAATATAGCAGCTGTCCTGATTTTACCATATAATCCGTTCTCAATCAATATGTTTTTTACCGCATTAAGATGTAATACTCCGCCATCAAGCAATAAAACTTCTGGTAGAGGTGCTACAAGACTTGCTAAACGCCTGTCTAAGACAGTTTTAAATGCTAATAAATCATTTCCCCTTACTTCAGCTGGAATATTATATTTTTTGTACTTACTATTTTCAATTTTACCATTCTCATAAACCACAATACTTGCCAAAGCGCTTTCACCATGATTATGGCTTACATCAATGCATTCTATATAATTAACACTTTCCAAATTAAGAAATTTTGCTAATATTTGCGCAGATTCTTCCAAATTTTTATCGCCAATATAATCATCAATTATTTTTTTTAAATTCAGTTGTGCCATATCATATAATTTTTTTAAATGCTTATTTCCTAGGTTTATTTTCGTTAACTTTATATTATACATGTTATAAAAGAAATTACAAAACTCTTTAGAAACAATTTCATCTATATATATGTGTTTTGTATTTTTACCACTTAAATAATAATTTTCTAAAAAGACTTCTAAAATTTCATTTTTTAAATCATTTTCTTCCTCATTTAAAGTAAAATGATTATCGCCAATATAAATACCATGGCGCAAAATAATTATATAAATAAAAACTTTTGAAGTATATTTTGTAACTAAAATTATATCAGCACTAATTGGCTTATTATAATTATTAATAATCTGATTATTGCTAATTTCCTTAATTATTGCAATCTTATCGCGAATTATTGCTGATTTTTCAAACTCCATTTGTTCAGCGCTTTTATACATACTAATAGTTAAATCATTAATGACTTTAGCAAATTTTCCTTCTAAAAAATCAACTACTTCTAACACTTGCTTATTATAATCAGAATCTGAAACATAATTTACACAAGGAGCTGTACAACGCTTTACTTGATATAGCATGCAGGGCCTTTTACGATTTGCAAAAAATTTATCAGTACAGGTACGAATTTTAAATAGCCTTTGAATTAAATCAATATTATGTTTTACTGATAGTGCATTTGGATATGGTCCAAAAACATAGCTACCTTCTTTGTTATTTAAATTATTTTCTGAACCATCAATAACTTTTTTTTCACGATAACTATCAATTCTTGGGTATTTATGATTAGAAATTTTAATTAAAGGATAACTTTTATCATCACGAAATATTATATTATATTTAGGCTTTAAACTTTTTATTAAATTATTTTCTAAAATGAATGCTGAAACTTCATTTTCAGTTATAGTAAATTCAATTTTATCTATATGTTTTACTAATAAATTAATGCGAGCAGAATTATTATCTTTTTTTTGAAAATATGATTTAACCCTTTTGTGCAAATTTATAGCTTTACCTATATATAATAAGTCATCATTTTCTGCATAAAAACGGTAAACTCCAGGCAATGGTGGAATTTTCTTTAAAAAATCAGAATGCTTTATATTTAATTTCATTTTTATTTGAACCAATAATTACAAAATATTCCTAAAGTAATTAACAAACCAACCCTATTATTTAATAAAAACATATTAAATAATTTATTATCCAAGCGAATAATCATAAATCCTTGATAAATTAATATTAAAAATGCCCCTAATAATAAAATCCAATAATATAAATTCATGCTTAATAAAATCCCTAAAATGAATAATATAAAAATAAAAACTAAAAAACTAAAAATTACACCTAAACTGTCATATTTTCCTAAAGTAACTGCTGAGGTATAAATTCCAATTTTTAAATCATCTTCTTTATCAACCATTGCATATATAGTATCATAACCAAAGGCCCAAAAACAATTAGCTAAAAATAATAGATATGCCTCTAATGGCAATTTACCTGTTAATTCTACAAAACCCATTAAAATGCCGAAACTAAAAGCTATAGCCATATATGCTTGGGGAAAAAGGAAAAATCTTTTCATAAATGGATATGATAAATATATAATTAATGCTGGGATACTCATTAATATAGTATTAATATGTAAAAAATAAATTGTGATAATAAAAGCTATAAAACTTAAAATTATACAAATCAATATAGCTGAATTTTTATTAATAGATCCTCTTGCTAATGGCCGATTAATTGTCCTTTTAACTTTATTGTCAAAATTTTTATCGGCAAAATCATTAATAGCACAACCAGCAGAACGAGTTAAAATTACTCCTATTATAAAAACCATAACTATTTTTATAGGAGGATTTCCATTTCCAGCAATTAATAACCCCCACAATGTAGGCCATAACAACAAGAAAATTCCTATGGGCTTATCTAGCCTAACTAATTGAATATAATCTCTTAACATAATACACAACCAAATTAATAAAATATAATTTTATCATATTATATTTATTAATAATATATTAATCTTGCTCACTCCCAATTATAAAATGAAATATGTTATAATAAATACTTATTAATACATTATTTTGCCTTATTTAATTTATCAATTACGAATAATTTATTTTATAAATAAATTCAATATAACCAACTAGGATATAAAAACTACAATGTTAAATAAATCTATAAAACTTGATAAAGTTTATTTTAACTATGAAGAAAACAAGCCTATTTTATCAGGCATAACTTTAGAAGCTAAGCCTGGCAAAATTACTGCTATAATGGGTGGTAGTGGTTGCGGAAAAACTACAGTACTCCGTTTAATCTCTGGACTGATTAAAGCAAGCTGTGGTAACGTTCAAGTTTTTGGAGAAAATATAAATAATTTAAGCTCTAAACAGCTTAGAGAATTTAGAACTCATATGGGTATGTTATTCCAATTTGGAGCATTATTTACCGATATGTCAGTTTATGAAAATGTTGCCTTTACATTAAAAGAGCACACTAATTTACCAGAATCAATTATAAAAAAAATAGTAGCTATGAAATTAAATGCTGTAGGACTATTTGGCACTCAAGATATGATGCCTCAAGAATTATCAGGGGGAATGGCAAGACGTGTTGCATTAGCTAGAGCAACTGCACTTGACCCATATTTAATGTTATATGATGAACCTTTTACAGGTTTAGATCCTATATCCTTGAATGTAGCTGCTATGCTTATAAAAAAACTCGGAGAAGCTTTTAATCAAACTGTAATATTAGTAACCCATGATATAGAAGCTTCACTAAAAATTGCTCATTATATTTACTTTATGGCTAATGGTAAAATTATTGCAGAAGGAACTGCTGATGAAATTAAAAATACTGATAATCCATTTGTTTGCCAATTTATTAAAGGTGAAATTAAAGGACCATTTCAATATAAATATGAAAGTAAAATAAACTATAATGAATTTATTGGAATTTAAATTAAAATGCTTAAAAAGAACTATATAGTGAAAAGTATTTTTATTATAATAGGAAAAATTGGTAACCCTTTTACTAAATTTATTTTAAGTTTAGGTAATATTACCAGACTTTTTATAAATATATTAGGGAGTTTATTATATACTTTTAAAAAAATTCCTTTAATTATTAAAGAGTTATATTTTAGTGGTGTTCGTTCAATTATAATTATTGCAGTTTCTGGTTTATTTGTAGGAATGGTCTTAGGTTTACAGGGGTATAATACATTACAACGTTTTGGTTCGGTTAGTATGCTAGGTTCATTAGTTGCCATATCCTTACTGCGTGAACTAGGGCCAGTTCTAACGGCTATTCTTTTTGCTTCCCGTGCTGGCTCAGGAATGACAGCAGAAATTGGTCTAATGAAAGCAACTGAACAGTTAGAAGCAATGAATGTTATGGCTATTGATCCAGTTAAGCATGTAATTACCCCTAAATTTTTTGGCGGAGTCATATCTGTACCATTATTAACTGCACTTTTTAATGTTTGTGGTATTTATGGTGGGTATTTTGTCGGCGTAATTTTACTAAATATGGATAGCGGAACTTTTTGGTCGCAAATGCATGATAGTATTATTTTTCATGAAGATGTTTTTAATGGTATAATAAAAAGTTTTATTTTTGGTGTTACAGTTAATTTAATTTCAGTATATCAAGGTTTTGTGGCCAAACCAACCGCTGAAGGTGTATCTACTGCTACTACCAAAACTGTGGTTAATTCTGCCTTATCTGTTTTAGCACTGGATTATGTTTTAACGGCATTAATGTTTTAGAATATACTTTGTTATCTAGGAAATAATATGAAACGCATACTAATTGATTTTTGGGTTGGAGTATTTGTTTTAATTGGAATAATTTGTATTTGTATTCTTTCATTTAAGATTGCTTCTAAATCTAATTTAGGTATAAATAAACATGTTTATACTTTGCATGCCAGCTTCAATAATATTGGTTCATTAAAACTAAATGCACCTGTTAAGGTTTCTGGTCTTACAATAGGAAGAGTTACAAATATAGAATTAAATCCTAAAACTTATGACGCGATAGTTACCATGCAAATAGATGATAGCTATAGATTTACTACTGATTCTTCAGCGCAAATTTTAACTATAGGTCTTTTAGGTGAACAGTATGTAGGTTTACAATCTGGTGCTGACAATAATTATTTGCAAGATGAAGGGCAAATTACCATTACTTCATCTGCTTTAGTTTTAGAAAACCTAATTGGTAAATTTTTAACAAATATAACTAATAAATAATCTTGAACAATTTTTTAACTTAAAGAAAGCTCTAAAATAATGAAAAAACAATTAATTCTTGCCCTTATTAGTAGTATCAGTATAACTGCATTTGCTGATGAACAAGAAGAATCAGCTAAGAAAATAACTTTAAAAACACTTGAAGCACCTAACACTTCTCAAGTAAAAAATATTAATCAACCCATGCCTAAAACTATTAATATTAAAAAAAATAAAACTCAAGATGGTGGAAGTATTATTGTTAATAGCAACGTTTCATGTGAAGATAGTTCTCCTTGTGCAATTGTAGCTAACACTACTCGAGAAGTTCTTAAAAACCTTAAAAAAGATTCTCCTTATGAATTAATACAAGATGTAATTGTACCTAAATTTGACTTTCGTCTTATGACTAAGTATGCCCTAGGTAAAAACTGGCACTTAGCTAAGCCTAGTCAACAAACTCAATTAGTTGAATTATTTAAAGAATTACTAATTTATACCTACTCTTCAGCATTATCTAAATTTCAAGATGCAGAAATCACTATTACAAATTCTGATATTAATAATTCTTCTAACAGTAAATTAGCTATTGTAGTTAGTCAAGTATATTTACCCAATAATGATAAAGCTAATAATAGCCAGCCCGTTAAAGTAGAATACGATTTAGCGTATTTGAACAATAAATGGAAAGCGTATGATATTAAAATCGAAAATGCAAGCTTAGTTACAACCTATAGGAATCAATTTAATGACATTATTCAATCTAACGGTGTTGAAGGTTTAATAAATCAATTAAAAACAAAAAATGCTGGCTTAAAGAAAAAAGTTTAAAGAAAATTAAAGAATGATTTTAAAAAATAACCCTGATGAATTTAAATACAAATTATCTAACCCTTTAATAATCTCTACTATTAATGAGCAGTTAAATAATTTCAACAATTTAACCGCTAAAAATCTTCAAATGGACCTTTCTGAAATTATTGATATTGACTCATCTGGTATAGCTTTTCTTATAGAAATTAAACAACAATGTTTAATTAAAAAATGTAATTTAACATTTATAAACAAAACTCAGACAATACAAAGATTAGCAGATTTATATAAAATCACTATTTAACTATTATATTCTTATAGATTTAATAAAAATATGAAACAAAAATTTGCTTTAATTATATCTGTAATAATTGTAGGTTGTGCTAGTAACGGAACCTGCTCAGATTATAAGCCGAATCCTGATCCTCTAGAAAAATACAATAGGTTTATTTTTAAAGTAAATATGAAAATAGATAAAACATTTATAAGACCTATTACAGTTGGCTATACTTACATCCCTTACCCTATTCGTGCCCCAATTAATAACTTTTTTAATAACTTAAGGGATTTTATAAGCCTAGCTAACGATATATTACAATTAAAAGGTATGGCTACAATGCAAACTACAATGCGCATAAGTTTAAATTCAGTAGTAGGGCTTGCTGGTTTAATAGATGTTGCCTCAAGTTTAGGATTACCACAACAAAAAAATTCTTTTGGAAAAACACTGCAAGTTTATGGCTGGCAAAATAGTAGTTATTTTGTTATTCCATTATTAG
>CAYZUJ010000086.1:0-4608 GCA_964481375.1 uncultured Neisseria sp.
CCCGGATTTAAAATATTATTAGGGTCTAGTAGTTTTTTTATTGATTTTGCTAAATTATAACTATTAATATCATAATATTTTTTAAACCAAGATTTTTTTAAAATACCAATCCCATGCTCTGCAGAAAAACTACCACCAAATTTAATTACATCTTCGTAAACAATTTGATTAATAGTTATTTCCTGTGTTTCAATATAGTCTTTAGATTGCATAGGAAAATTAACGTTATAATGTAAATTTCCATCTCCTAGATGACCAAAAATATTAATGAATGCTTTAGGGTATTTAGTCATTATATTTTTAGTGTTAAAGTTAATAAAATTTTCTATATTACTAATAGGTAATGAAATATCATGCTTAATTGCAAACCCGTTTGCTTTTTCAGCTAAAGGCAATTCTTCTCTAATTTGCCAAAGTTTTTTTCTTTCTTTATCATTACTTGCTAGAATTACTTGATCCATATTTACTTTATTATCATATAAAACTTTGGTAATTGTGTCTATATTAAAATTAATATCAATTTCTAATTCAAAGAGAATTAACCAATTTTCTTCAATAGCTAATTTTCTATCAGCAAAATGCTGATTATGTATTAGTTGGCTATTTTTATCCATTATTTCAAAGGCACATAGATTAAAAGGTTTCATTTCTTGTAATATTTTTATTGCACTTGAAAAGCTTTTAATGGCAATTAAGCTAGTACAGTAATTTTGTGGTTGGGGATAAAGTTTCAAAGAAGCTTTAGTTATAATGCCAAGAGTACCTTCACTACCTATGAATAACTGTTTTAAATCAAAGTTAGTATTATTTTTTCTTAATGATTGTAATTGATTAATTATTTCGCCATTAGCTAATACAATTTCTAGACCCAAAATTAAATCGCGCATAGTTCCATATTTTATAACGTGAATTCCTCCAGCGTTAGTTGCTATATTTCCACCAATTTGACAAATTCCTTCAGAAGACATGCTTAGAGGAAAGTAGAGATTGTATTTGGCAGCTTCTTCTTGTATTTGTTTTAAGGTACAACCAGACTCAACGATAATATTTGAATTATTTATGTCAACTTTTAAAATTTTATTTAATTTTTTGAGATTAAGAATAATTTGTGGTGAATATAAATTTGTTGGTATTGAACTACCACATAAAGAAGTATTTCCTCCTTGAGGAATAACACCAATTTTATATTTTTCACAAATTTTAATTATTAAACTTATTTGCAATGTATTTTCAGGCAATAAAACAGCAAGGGCATTCCCCTTATAACGATTACGCCAATCTGTTTCGTATGGTTGTTTAAAAAAATTATCACTAATAACTGATTTTTCATCTAAAACTGTGATAAATTCATTTATAATATTTTTCATAAATTAAATAATAATAAATTGTAATATTTTTTGCCAAATGTAATCAAGATTATTATTTAAACTATGATCATCATTTAGTTCGTAATATTTAATATGACTTTTTTGCTTTGCATATTCTCTAGCAAAATCTACAGGTACTACTTTATCATGTAGCCCATGAAATATTAGTGTAGGAACAGTTTTGTTAAAGGTGCTATCATTGTGAGACAGAAGGTCTTCATAAAAACTATAGTTTAAGTGCATATTTTTATTATATCCATAATGAAATATATCAGCATAATTATCTTGCTTCCATTTTACTAATTTTTCTTCTCCTGTACTATCTTTCCATAATTGAGAAATTTTAATTGCAGGGGCTAGCAAAATTAATTTTTCAATATTATTAATTTCTTCTGCTAACATTAAGGATATTATTGCACCCATACTGGAACCAAATAAAGTTACAGGAGAGCCAGTTTTTATTAAATCTTTTACTGTATGAATTTGACGACTTATAGTTAGATTAGGAAAATCATTTAAATTTAAATCAGGAATTAATAACTCAATACCATGTTCAAGCATTTTTTTTGCAAAAAATTTTGCTTTAAAAGAGTCTGGGCTTGATGCAAAGCCATGTAAATATATATACTGCATATTTTAATCCTATTATTTAGGACATAATTTTAGCATTTTTATGTTAAGAGTAGGTTCTATTATATTTAAACAGATTCATTTGCAAAAAATCTATCATTATTTAAATGGGACATTGAACAACTAAACATTAATATTAAATCATCTGTACCAATATTTATTAATTGATGGATAGTTTTTTCTGGCACTACAAATGATTCTTTACCATTTACTAAATATGATTTTTCTTGATTATCTTCAATTTTTTTTAATATAATTTTTCCTTTACCACTAATGATGTGATAATGTTCATCGCCGTGATTATGGTAGTGGGGTTTGACAAATTTATTAGGGCTAATTACTGTAATAAATGTGCTAAATTCTTCATTACCAGTGATTTTTGCAATGCGAATACCAACTTTTTCATCAAATTTGCAATTATCAATAAGATTTTTCCATTGGACAATATTAAGCATATAAAAATACTCTTTTAAAAAATTAATTAAATAGATACATTATCAAATTTATTTTTTGAAAAGTTATTTTGAGAAAGAGTTAATAACACATTTTCAAGTAAACTAGAAGCTCCAAATCTAAAATTAGAACTATTAACCCATGTAACTCCCATTATTTTATTTGCTAATTCGATATATTGCATGGCTTCAGCAATAGTTTTTATTCCGCCAGAAGCTTTAAATCCACATTTTTTATCTGAAGTTTTAATTGTATTTAATATAATTTCTGCAGCATGAATAGTTGCATTTATTAAAGATTTTCCTGTAGAGGTTTTAATAAAGTCAGCACCAGCTGCAATGCTTATTTCACTAGCAATTTGAATTAATTCAAGAGTTTTAAGTTCACCACTTTCAATTATAACTTTTAAAACTCTATTTTTACATAAATTTTTAACCTTGGAAATCATGTTGTAGCCTAATTCAGAATCACCATTTTTTAGACTATGATAGGGAAAAACGATATCTATTTCCTGAGCTCCTCTTTTCATTGCTAACTCTGTTTCATAAAGTGCTTTATCAATATCAGGTAATCCATCAGGAAAATTAACTACAGTTGCCATTTTAATATTTTGTTTTGTTTCAGCAAAAACTTTTTGTGCTAAAGGAATATAATGAGAATAAATGCATATTGCAGCAACATTACCATAAGGAGTATTAGCTTTATGGCATAAATTAATAATTGATTGATCAGTATCATTGGAGTTTAAAGAAGTTAGATCAATTAATGACAATATCTGTGTAGCATGTTCATTTGTGTTATTCATATAAGACCCTTTCTAAATATTTTCTAAAAGAAGTTTTGGTATATTAATACCGCTATTTTCAAAAATTTGTTGAGTACCTGTTGGACTAGTGATGTTTATTTCATTTAGGTAATTACCAATAACATCAAGACCTGCAAAAACGATATTTTGTTTAATTAGCCATTTCGCTACGGTGTTAGAAAGATAAAAATCTTCTTTAGAAATTTTTTGTACTTCTCCTATACCACCTAAAGCAATATTACTACGAATTTGCCTTTTTGGAGGAATCCTAAGAAGGCACATATCGATTACCTGGCCGTTAACTATGAATATTCTTTTATCCCCATGTATTACATCAGGAATAAATTTCTGTAGCATAATAGTTTTGGTAAAATAATTTGTAATGGTTTCAATTATTGTATTCTTATTAAAATCATTAATAGAAATCTTAAAAACGCTTCTTCCTGCCATTTCATCTAGTGGTTTTATTACACATTCTTCATGTTTATCTAAAAATTCTATAATGACATTTTTGTTTTTGGTTATAGTTGTTGGAGTGATTAGTTCAGGAAAATTCAGAATTGACAATTTTTCGTTAAAATTTCTTAAAGAATTGCTGTTATTTAAAACTTTAACACCTTGTTCTTCAGCTAAAGTTAAAAGTTGAGTTAAATAATAATACTCCATATTAAATGGCGGGTCATTACGAACAAAAACTGCATTAAAATAATCTAAAGTATGTAAAATATTTTTAGATTGTTCTTCATACCAATTTATTTGAGATTTTTTATTTATTTGAATCTTTATTACATTAGCTTTAATAATTTTATTGTCAGCATAAACATTTTGAGGGTGACAATAAAATATGGAAAAATTTAATTCATAAGCTGTAAGCATTAAAAAATAAGTTGTATCAGTTTTTATTTTAAAACTATCAAGTGGATCACAAATAAACAAAATTTTTTTATGAATTAATAAAGATGAATTATTCATATTATCCTCAAAAAATTACACTATTATTGGCAGTAAAAGAATTGGTAAAGCCAAATAATGCTCAAAAGTGATATGGTATAATTCCCTACCTAATCTAATTTGTGGAATATGTAGATATTATGCCAAAAATTTCAATTATACCAGAAAATATAGAATTTGACATTGATTATAGAGAAAATATTTTAAGTGCTGGTTTAAATCAAAATCTAAATTTGCCTCACGGCTGTAAAAGTGGGAATTGTGGTGCTTGTAAATGTAAAGTGCAGTCAGGAGATATAGATTTAGACGAATATAATAAAAATGTTTTAAAAGATGAAGAAATTGAGCAAGGATATACTTTATTGTGCAAGGCACATGCAAAAACAGATGTAGTATTATATA
>CAYZUJ010000086.1:4618-5336 GCA_964481375.1 uncultured Neisseria sp.
CTTTCCTATAAAAATGCTACCTGCTCGTGTAGAAAAAATAAAAAAAATTAATACCACAGCTATAATTACATTAAAAATACCTGCAATACAGCAATTTGGTTTTTATGCTGGGCAATATATTGATATTATGCATAAAGGAAAGAATAGGAGTTATTCATTAGCAGGGAATCCTAATAAAAATGATGAGCTAGAATTGCATGTTAGATATTATAATAAAGGTATCTTTTCTGAATTTGTATGGAATGAGTTAAAAGAGCAACAAATTTTACGCTTTAAAGGTCCTTTAGGCAATTTTAGATTGCAAGAAACAGAAAATCCCATTATTTTAATATGTACCGGAACTGGTTTTGCACCTATTAAATCAATTATTGAGAGTATTATATCTAATAGTATTAATAAAGAACTTCATTTATATTGGGGTAATAGAACTAAAGAAGATTTTTATTTATTAGAGCTTTTACCTCAATGGCAAAAACAGCTTAATCTACGAATAACATTGTGTGTATCAAAAGAAAATATGGATGGCTATAAGAGCGGGTATGTTACACACGAATTGGATAAAGATTTTTCAGATTTAAAAAAGTATGAGGTCTATGCTTGCGGTAATATTAAAATGATTGAAGATGTTTATGAATTAGCGGTTAATAAATTAAATTTGGCTAAAAAAAACTTTTTCTCTGATGCATTTATACCTTCAAGCGAGTAAAGGAGGTTTATG
>CAYZUJ010000086.1:5346-7214 GCA_964481375.1 uncultured Neisseria sp.
AAATATATTGTTTTTAAGTTTAATTTTATCTTTTATTAATAGTTGTGGTTTTAAAGGATCTTTATATTTAGCACCAAAAGAACAGGAAAAACCAAAGATTAAAACAAGTGATAAATGTATACAAGAACAAAAAAATATTATTGAGAGTAAACCAGAAACTAATAAAGGAGCAGCAGGTGAATAATGATTTAAAAAATTTAGATAATGATGAACTACATTGTGATGTGGTAGTACTAGGTGCAGGGCCTGGGGGCTATACAGCTGCTTTTAGAGCTGCTGATTTAGGAAAAAAAGTTATTTTAGTTGAAAAATATCAAACTTTAGGAGGGGTATGCTTAAATGTTGGTTGCATCCCTTCTAAAGCATTACTGCATATTGCAAAAGTTATTAATGAAGCAGAAGAACTAAGCCATCATGGGGTAGCTTTTGGAAAACCTAAATTAGATATTGATAAAATTCGTAATTTTAAAATAGGTGTAGTAGAAAAATTAACAAAAGGATTAACAGGATTAGCTAAGCAGCGTAAGGTACAAGTCGTTTATGGATCTGGTCAATTTAGTTCACCTAATTCTTTAGTGGTTAAAACAGAAAAAGGAACAAAAACGGTACAATTTAAAAATGCTATTATTGCTGCAGGCTCTCATTCAGTTAGACTTCCGGGGGTTCCTTTTGATGATTCACGAGTTATTGATTCAACAGGTGCTCTATCTTTAAAAGATATACCAAAAAATATGTTGATTATTGGTGGAGGTATTATAGGTCTTGAAATGGCAGAAATATATTCTTCTTTAGGAAGTGAAATTACAATAGTTGAATTAGGGGAAGGTTTAATACCTGGAGCGGACCGTGATTTAATTAAAGTTTTAGAAAATAGAATAAAAAAAAGATATAAAGCAATATATACAAAAACTAAATGTGCTAAGATAGAAGCAAAAAAAGATGCGCTATATGTAAAATTTGAAAAAGACGATACACCTATCGAAACACAAAAGTTTGATAAAATTTTGGTGGCAACAGGTCGTAGGCCAAATGGAAAAACCATTGATGCAGAAAAGGCTGGGGTTTTTGTAAATGAACAAGGTTTTATCCCTGTAGATAATCAATGTCGAACTAATATAGCACATATTTTTGCAATAGGTGATATAGTTAGCCATCCGATGTTAGCACATAAAGCCACACATGAAGCACGTGTTGCTGCAGAGAATTGTTCTAATTTGAAATCATATTTTGATGCTCGTGTTATACCAGGAGTTGCTTATACTGACCCAGAAATTGCATGGATGGGGGTAACAGAGACTGAAGCTAAAGAAAAAGGTTTAGCGATTGAAGTAGGTAAATTTCCCTGGGCTGCATCTGGTCGCGCTTTAGGTAATGGTCGAGATGATGGTTTTACCAAAATTATTACTGATAAAAAAACTCAAAAAATTATTGGAGCGGGAATCGTAGGGGTTAATGCTGGAGAATTATTAGCAGAAACAGTATTAGCATTGGAAATGGACTGCGATATTCATGATGTGGCGTTATCAATACATGCACACCCTACCTTATCTGAATCGGTTGCATTTGCTTGTGAAATTATAGATGGAAGTATTACAGATTTATATATGCCGAAGAAAGTTTAATGGGCATAGAAAATTGAGGTAAAAAGTGAAATTTAAAAATATTGCGTTAATAGGTAAATACCAAACTGCTCAATTGACTGATTATATAGTAGAATTAGGAGAGTATTTAACTAAGCTAGATATTAATGTATATTTAGATTGTGCTAATTATTGTGAAAATGAAAAATTTAAAAAATTTAACACTGGTAGTCTTAAAGATTGGTTAGATAAAATTGACTTAGTTATGGTTATAGGTGGAGATGGTAC
>CAYZUJ010000087.1:0-7167 GCA_964481375.1 uncultured Neisseria sp.
AGAACTAGATTATACCAAATTATTACACGGTTTTGAAAAAATGAAAGGTAGTAAAGAATCATACATATGATTACAAGATTTTTATGCTACAAATTTTATTTTCTGTTGTTTTAGTTTAATATCTGTAATACTGTCTAATCTTTCAATTATATAACGAGTTTGTATTGAACTCATGAATGTATTATAAATATGAGATTTTTCTAAAATTTCATCGGTAGATAAAATTTGAAGTAAGATTCCATTAACTAAATCATTATTAACTGCACGATGAGTAACCTCTTTTAATTGAAATTTAGATAATTTTGTACCATTAATTTCACTAAAATCAAATTGTAATGCATGATGATCACTTAAAAATATTTTTTTAGTTAACACTGGAACTAAAGTGAGCAATTTAATTAATACCATTGATGGAGTTGATTTATCACTTTTATCTTTTAATAATTTATCAATATAACTACTAATTTCTTTATCAGAGAATATTTTACCTAGTTCTGAATTAACAAAAGATTCTTTGCCGTCATTTAATTTTGTTAGAAAATGTTTTTTCTTTATTAATATTACTAGTTTAAAACTAATACTTATAGCATAATTATGAATCTCTTGATCAGTTTTTAATTGATTTAAAATTGTATTTGATTTGGATACTGTCAATTCTTTACATGTATTATGACTAACATATGTATTCAAATGATTAAAAAAATCTTCATTATAATCATTATTTTTGTGTTTGAAATCTTCAATTGAATCAAAATTATTTGTTAAATTTTGGTATAATTTATCCAATTTAGTTTCAGTAGATTTAAAGTCATTAAATATATTAGCAGTATTCTGACTTGTAATACCCCATGTTGTACTATATTGTAACTTTTGATGTGCAACATGGCAGGCAATTGAACTATCTTTACTTGTATCTAATTCAGAATTTGCATTTATCAATTTTAATAAATTATGTACATAATTCATTAAAAAAATTTCATTATATGAGAATAATTTTTTAGTTTTAGCTTCATTCACATACATATCTAAATCTTTTTTAAAAGCATTAATAGCACATTGCAAAGCTTTTTGAGACAAATCACTCTTTGTTAAACCTTTTCCTTGATCAGTAGATTCATTCTTACTGTTTATAGTCATTAATAACATTGAAACGCGATTTAGAGTAATTCTTAAGCTATCCTCATCTTTAAACAAAGTTTCTTTATTCAGTTCATTTGCCCAAGATGCAATCATTCTTTCGAAATCGAGTTGATGTTGAGGACGGATTGCAGTAATTGCTTTAATTTTCTCTAGAGAAACAAGCTGTTTTATTTCTTCAAATGTATACCGTTGATTTTTATTTTTTGGTTCAATTTCAGGAAATACTTTACTCCATATTTCTATAGGTAATGATTGTATACCTTTACCATGAGGATATTTGTTAGAATCTATTTTTTCTCTTGCACAATAACATGCAAAATCTTGGTTATCAACTATATATTGCCATAATGCGTGTTCTTCATAATACACAACTTTTCTCATATCGTTTTGTTGTATTTCAAAAAATTTTTCTCCTAGTTTTTTAAATTGAATATGTTTATAAGCATTTTGCACACTTTCAAGTAATTGTTTATTTTCAATATTAGGTAATATAAAATTAACAAAAGACATCACTGTTTCAAACATTTCTTGGTGCTTGTTTAATTCGCATATGTCTTTTTCTTGTAATTTTACTCTATAACTAGTTTCTAATTCTTTAGCATCAGATCCACTATATTTTGCTACACCACTAGTAATTATTTTACAAACCTTACTATATACACCTTTGTCAGATACAGTTGCTACAAAATTATTAAGTTTTTGAACAATAAAGCCTTTATCACGATAATTTATTTCTTGTAATAGTAGTATCACAGCTCTAATAAAATATTGTACACTAGAAATACTTGGTAATTGATAACAAGCATTAATTCCATCAATATTGGCTTGATTAGCAATGAAATTAAATAATTCAATGAAGCTTTCTTTTATTAGTTCTTCATCTTTTATTTTATCTCTATTAGTTTCATTAAATTTTCCAATCAATGTATCTCTTACGCTTTTAAAATTATCAGAATCTGCCATTTGAATAGTATTAAGTATTGTTTGTAGATTAAATAAAGAAGGTTTCTCTATTTTAGTATCAGTTGTTGGAATTAAAGTATCACTAGTATTTGTGATGATTATAGATGGTTGAAATCTTAACTGCCCATTCTCTTCTCTTTTAAAGTTAATATTAATAGATTCTTTTTTTTCAGATTTAACAAATTTTGGTAAGGATATTGATTGAAACACTTCATTATATCCATTGGCATAATTAAAATGGGCATTTGGAAAAAACTTTTCCTCTAATTCATTAAAATCCTTTGAAAATTTATCATCTAATGAATCTATAATTAGTTTTGTTCTAATATAATAATCGAAGTATTGAAGCGCGGATTCAATTGTTCTTGAATCAAATGATAAACCTTTAAATGTTGACTTTAACTGCTTAGAAATATATTCAGCATCAATTGTCTTTTTGTCTTTTAATAAATCTTTTTTATTAGCATCATAAAGTTTTTTAATTAATGGTAGATATTGATTAATATTTTCCTTTAGAAATAAATCTGTAAACCGCTTAATAATATTTTGATGTAATAAAGTTGATCCTGTTTGGTTTGATTTATTACTACCATAGCTGGTTAATAATTTTATTAATTCATTTTTTAAATCATCTGATAAGGTATCCATTAGTTTATTAATTTTAGCTTTAATAGATTTATTGATTTTTAAATTTTCTTCTTTAAATGCTTTCAACATCTCAGTAACATTTTCTAGTGTGATTTGTTCTTCCTGCATTGGGGTTAATTGTGATATTGAAATATTTAATTTTTTTGCTTTTGCCAAGTTACTAGAATATATTTCTTCTTCTTTTTTATATTCATCATGTAATTTTTTATACTCAGTAATTTTTGCTAGATTTTTTTTAAAGCTACTTATTTTTGTACTATATTCTTTAATTTTTGCATTAATCTTAGCGATATTTTCGTTTACTAAATCCTTATCACTATGTGTTTTATTTAACTGCATTAATTCTCGAATTTTGCTATCTTTTACTGAAGCACCAAGCATTTGCTTAAATAAATCATCACGATTTTCTATTAACTCTCTTTTTTCAGCTTGAAGTTTACTTAATTCTTGATTTAATTCATTGTCGTGAGTAGTGGGTAAATTTTCATCAATGAAAGCAATTTGATCTATATTCGTTGTTATTAATTTTTTCCATTTGTCATTAATTTTAGCCGTTTCTTTAGCCATCTCTTCTTGTTTCATAATTAATGTTCCAAATATCTTAGCCCCATTCAAGAAGTCATCATTTTGCTTATCAACATGCTTTATACTAATATATTTATCAATATATTCAAATACCTCTTTAGGCAAAGCTTTTTGTGTTTTTTTAAAAGTATTATATGATTTCAAATCAAGAGCAAATCCATGGTTTACTACATGAGACATAATTGTTGCTGCAACTTGATTATTAGAAAAATGGTTCCTAATAATTTTTTCTTGGAATTCCTTAGTATTCATTGTTCCAAAAGATTTAATAAAATCTTTAGACATTGTTTGAAATCGTTCCTGTCCTAACATAGCATGGATATAGGACTGCTCTATTTCTTGCAAATGATTGTCATGCTCATTTACTGTTTGCTTAAATATTTCGTATTGTTTAGATTTAGACTGCAAAAATGTATCCAAATCTTCTTGCGAGTGAACAACATTCTCTATTATATGAGTAGCTGAAAGTTCTGCTTTACTATATGCTAAAGTGGCATCTTGAGATTTTATAAAATGACCTATTATAATGCCAACCAATGCACCTATAAGCCCACCAGCAAAACAACATGCTATTGATGCACCTATTGTATACATAGCTATAGGTATTACAATTCCACCAATTGTTCCCCCATAAAATGTAGATGGACTTTTCCAAAACATGAACACTGAAGAAAGAAATCTTTTAAATTTTCCTACAGCAACCCTAGCACCATCTGCGTTAATTCCTTTTTGCAATCGATTAATGATATTATCCAATTCTTCAACGTAGTTTGATTCTACATTTAAAAAATCAATTTTTTTCTTTTTAAATTCATTAATTGAAACTTGAGTTCCTCCCATTTTATTTAAAATTTTATTAAATTTAGTTAAATCATCGTTAATATCATTATACAATTTTTCTTGGAATAATATTAAAGATTTAATTTCTTTTGTAATGGTTGTATGTAATGTATTCAACTGAGTTACAGTTTCTTCCATACCACACCCTTCTTTAGCATCAATTGAAAATTGAGTGCGAATTTCTTTCATAACCTCAGTAAAATTTTCTAATTTCACATCTTTATTTAGAATTTCTTTATTGGTAAATATTTTATCTTTAATTGTTTCCAAACTAGAATTTATATTTTTCAACTGATTTTTTAATTTTTCAAGATTTTTTACATTTTTTTCTTGCTGTTGAATCTTTTCGTGTATTGTATTTGCAAATGCATCAACTTTACTTTTATTTTTATCAATTACTTGTATATTTTCTTTGGTTTTTAATTCAATTAGCTGTTTTAGATTTTCTCTTGAATCACCAAAAACTCTATTGCTTTCTGTTTGTAATGAATTAAGTTCATTAATAATATTTTTAATTTTATCAGATTTTGTATCATATCCTTTACTGTTTAAATAACTTTCAAATTCTTGGGGTAGGTCTGCATGTAGTGAACACAGGTTAATTTTTATATGTTCTTTTGCTGTATTGCTTATTACTCTTCCGCGAAATGCGTCCCAATGCGGGTTTCTATGAGACATAGATACTAATGTAACGTTTTGTGAATTTTTATCTCTCCTAGTTACAAAAGCATTAGTTGCTTGCAATAATAGGTCATTGCCATAGTTTTTATCTAAACCGCTCTCATTGAGTTTGTTAGGAGTTACACGACCAAAGTATAGCAACTCTAACTCTCTACAGGTGTGACTCTTATGTGCAAAGAATGTCATATCATTTAACATTTCTTTGTCATTTATACTTGTTTTTTCAAATGTTTCATTAATACCTACTGAGCCGATAGTATCTGTCAGTAGTTTTTTTAAATTTTCTTGTTTTGTTTTTAATGTTTTTTTTGCTTGATTGCGTATTTCATTATCTGTATAAGAAATTTTCTTGTTTTCTGCATAAGTGGTGTTTCCAATACTATTTGATATAATATTTTTTTCTGATTGTTTTCTTTTATCAACATTAAAGAAATTTTCAGTTAGTTTCAATTCTGTATTCATAATTTATTCCTTTTTAAGTATGATTTATCCAACCTGCAACCGATCAAATTTTGCTATAATTCAAATAACCACTGCAGTATAACATACTTATTTATATATTTTAAGTAACAATATTGTCATTTTTATGATAGCTACTATGTCCGGAATTTAGCAGTACTCCATAAATTATTAATACTGAGAATATTACTAGATTTTTAGAAAAATTAAAAGTAACATTTTTGTCTATTTTAATAATCTGTCAATATTATAATTTTATATTTCCTGATTATTAAAATAGAAACTTGATGCTGCAATTATTTATAGTACATTCAAACTACAGTTTTCCTGTACTGTTGGATTATTATAAAAAATAGTTCAATCTAAAAAATTTTAAGATATTTCTGAAAATATGAAAATTGGTTACGCTAGGGTCAGTAGTAATAATCAAGATTTAGAATTGCAAAAACAAGCCCTACATAATGCTAAGTGCGAAAAAATTTATAGTGAAGCTATTAGCGGTAAAGACAATAACCGTACTGAGTTATTAGCAATGATTGATTCATTGAGAGCTGGTGATATGGTTATTGTTTATAAAATTGATAGAATCGCTAGATCATTAAAAGGTCTTATTGAAATAATAGAAACATTAAACACTAAACGTGTTGATTTAATATCACTTGATTCTGGTGATAAAGTTGATACTACGTTCCCTATGGGTAAAGCATTTTTCCAAATAGCTAGAGTTTTCGCTGAATTGGAACGGGGGATGATCAATGCTAGGACCAAAGCTGGTATTATTAAAGCAAAAAATGACGGTGTTAAATTTGGACGCACTCTGGGCAGTAAAAACAAAGCCACCCACGCTAAACTTGAAAAGATAAAGATATTTTTACAAGCTGGCAAAACTTATGACTGGATTGTACAAGAATTATCTGTGAGTAGACAAACAATTTCTGCAGTGAAACGAGCTCAATAAATAATGGACACTATTGATCAACAACTGCTAAGTGCGAATGAACTATCCAACCATTTTTGCAGAAAAACAAAACACTTCCAATTATTTGCAATGAGCAAGATTTATCACTAAGAACATTAAAACGCTGGGTAGCCAATTATCGTAAGAACGGATTATTAGGTCTAGCTTATTCTCGACGTGATGACAGTGGTAGCAGAAGGTGTTCCACTGAATTACAACAATTTATTGAAGGTCTTTATTTACAAAATTCTCATTTAAGTAAGGCGAGTATTTATCGTAAAGTACAAGCATCTAAATTAGGTATTGATTGTCCAAGCTATAGAACTATTTGTTCAATTATTGCTGAGATACCAAAAAGTATGGCAGTTTTAGCCCATGATGGAACCAAATCATATAAACAGTAATTTGATTTATTATGTAGACATCAAGCAGCCAAGCCTAACCAAATATGGCAAGCTGATCATATGTTGCTAGATATTTTAATTTTGCAAGATAACCATAAATCAGCAAGGCCTTGGCTTACAATCATAATAGATGATCATAGTCGTGCAATTGCCGGATATGAATTATCCTTTTCGGCACCATCTGCAATTAAAACTGCTCTAAGTTTACGTCAAGCAATATGGAGAAAGCAGGAGTCTCAGTGGTCAATTTGTGGCATCCCAGATACATTATATACTGACCATGGTTCGGACTTTACTTCAAAACATATTGAGCAAGTGTGTATTGAGCTTAAAATAGAATTAATATTCTCAAATATAGGCGAACTTCGCGGAAGAGGTAAGATTGAACGATTTTTTCTTACTCTAAACCAATTACTGATTTCAGAGTTATCTGGATATACTCAAATCAAATCATTTTGCGAAATTTGCCTTATCATAATTTAATTTCTG
>CAYZUJ010000088.1:0-839 GCA_964481375.1 uncultured Neisseria sp.
CCTAACTATTTTTATTATAATTATACTATACCACAAATAATCTTTATTAGAATTTTAATAATAAGAATATTACTAAATTAAAAACTCAAAATTAATTTGTTATAAAAAACATGATAGTTTAAAACATTGTAGGAAGTAGCTAAAACTAGTATTCTTTTTTAAATTTTATCAAGTAATTATAGCTCATTCTTGAGCAATTACAATGTTTATGATATAATCCCAAATTCAAATAAAAACAGGCAAACCTAATGGAACCAAGTAAATTCACCAAACCAGAAATCATAAAATTAAATCAATTAATTAAAGAATACCATGGTAAAGATTATAATATATTTTTGATGCAAGGCTTATTTATCAGTTTTTTATCTTCTGGTAAGAGTACAACAGATGTAATGCAGGTTGTTCGTGATGCGAATACTTTAATTAATTCAGATGATGAGGAGATTGATCAAGAGTTTGCTAGACTTTTATTTGATGGACTGTACAAGCAAACATTAAAAAATAATGAAACCTTTGAAAATATAGTACCAATGGTAAACTTGGAAAGTGTACGCTGTGAGTATATAAATTATCTTGATCTAACTGAACAAGAACAACGGAATTTATTGGATTGGTATATTGGTTATTTCATGGGTTTTGAGCGTTTTTGGGATCATAAGCAGATAAAAAGTTTTATAGAAAATCCAGATTTAGATTTTGAAGATATACCAATGTATGATTTTTTCTTAAATGCACTTGGAGCTCAACAATTAATAGCTTATAATTTAATACAAAAATTTAAACCAAAATATCGAGATGATTTTTTAAAAGAAGTAATTAAAAATATTAAAGATGTGGTT
>CAYZUJ010000088.1:849-6716 GCA_964481375.1 uncultured Neisseria sp.
AAGCTAAATGAAATAGTAAAATATAAAACTAAGACTCTAGATAAAGTAGAAAAAGATGTGGTTGAAATGTATTCCCTAAGAGATAAAGATATATATAATATAAATGCTGAAACTTGTAGCTGTTTATTATTATCAAATATTTTGCAGATTACACAAGCATCGTTGAATCAGATAAGAGGAATATATAATCCGTCAACAAGCACAATTCATTAAAAATCTTTTAATTAAAAGTGAGCTAATTTATGAAAAATTCTGCAAATATAAATTGTCCTCAGTGTAATTTTGAAATAAATGTTAATGATATTTTATATCATAAGTTAGATGAAGAACTAAAGAAGAAATATACTTTAGAATCAAATCAAGAAAAACAAAAATATGAACATGAAATGAGCAAAATTGAAGAAGCTAAAATTAATTTACAAAAACAGCAAGAAGAAATGAATACTTCTATAGCTAAAGCAACCCGTGAGCTATTACAGGCTGAAAAGTCGAAACTTGAAACAAAACTACGTGAGCAAATATCTTTTGAACAAAGCGAAGTAGTCCAATCATTACAAAATGAGCTTAATCAAAAATCACAACAAGTTCAAGAGTTAAATAAAGCAACAGCTGAAATTGAAAGATTAAAGCGAGCAAAAGACGAATTAGAGTCTGATATAAAAGCTCAAGCAGAACGAACTTTTAACCAGCAATTACTTCAAGAACGAGAAAAAATACAAAAACAAGTTGCTGATGAAAATGCCTTGAAATTTCGTGAAAAAGATGAACAGTTTAATATGCTTCGTAACCAATTACAAGAGGCGCAACGTAAAGCAGAGCAGGGGTCAGTTCAACTGCAAGGAGAGGTGCAAGAATTAGCTATAGAAGAATGGCTAATTGAAAAGTTTCCTTTTGATAATATTGAAGAGATTAAAAAAGGGCAACGTGGTGCAGATTGTATGCAAATAGTACATACTCGTGAAATTCAAAACTGTGGCAAAATTTATTATGAAAGTAAGCGTACTAAAGAGTTTTCTAATTCATGGATTGAAAAATTTAAAGCAGATATGCGAGAAAAAGGTGCGGACTTAGGAGTATTAATTACAGATGCATACCCTAAAGGTATGAATAGAATGGGATTAATTGAAGGAATATGGATTTGTAGCTATGAAGAGTTTAAAGGATTAGTAGCAGTTTTACGTGAACAAATTGTTAAAATTCATTTTGCGATGCGTTCTCAAGAAAATAAATCAGATAAAATGGGTCTTTTATATGGCTTTTTAACTAGTAATGAGTTTAAGATGCAAGTTGAGGCTATAGTAGAAGGCTTTACTCAATTACAAGCTGATTTAGATGTTGAAAAACGTGCAATGGCTAAAATATGGAAACAACGTGAAAAACAGATTGAAAAAGTATTTGATAATACGGTTAATATGTATGGATCTATAAAAGGGATAGCAGGTAATGCAATTGCTACTATTAAAACTTTGGAATTCCCAATATACCCAGACGCTTTACTGGAAGATAATAGTGTTAATTAATGTTATGTAAATATATGAAAATTTATTGATATAGGTCGTGAATGCTTGCAATTAAATCAATTATTAAAATGGGGATATAGTGTATTTAAAAAGTTTGAAAATTACCAATTTTAGAAAATTTGGTACTGAATATAATATAATTGAATTTGTTGATTCAAAGGATTGTCTTCGAGATACTATTGACATTTCATCTGCTACAACATTGATAGTTGGCAAAAATAATTCAGGTAAAACTACAATTATGTTGGCATTGAGTAAATTAGTTGATAATGGTAAGAAATTTAATGCCACAGATTTTAATTTTGGATATTTGCAGAGATTATTAGAAAATTATAAGTTGAGTAATTTTAATGAGTTTCCCTATTTAGAATTTGAAATGGAAATAGGTTTTGTTATCAACAATCAAGATTTAATTACTAACTTAATCCCATTTATGGCTATTAAAAATATCAGTTCAGAAGAAAATAAAATCTTAAAGATAATAGTTAAATATGAATTGGAAGAAGTTCAAGAGTTTAAAAATGAAGTAGCTAAAATTATCACAGATTGCTCTCAAAGATCTGTAGAATATGATAATTCACTTATATTTTCAAAATTTTTAAAATTAATTAATGAAAATTCTTTTAAATTAAATTATTTCAATGATCAAAATAAAAAAATTGAAAATACAAAGTTTAATCTTGGTAATTTAATAGATATTAAATTAATTTCTGCCAATAATAGCATAACAGATAATAGTTTAGGTAATGTTTTTAATAAAATTATTCAATTACGACATGAGACTAATAGTATCTGTTTTAATTTAGATACTGAAATAAATAACATTAACACTAGCGTCACGAAAAGAATAGGAGACTTTAATGATAGTGCAATTAATAGTGTTTTACATTCAATTGAAGACTCTAATCGTTTCGGAGTAAATCTGAGTTCTGATGTTACTGTTGATAAATTGCTAAAAAATCTTATCAAATATGAATATACAGAACAAGGGCTTAATATTCCAGAAGGTCAATTCGGTTTAGGGTATGCAAATTTAATGAGCATAATTAGCAAATTAATAGAGTATGTTGAAAAGTATCCTAATGATGAAAAACATAGTCGGTTAAATTTAATTTGTATTGAGGAACCTGAGGCTTTTATGCATCCACAGATGCAAGAGCTCTTTATAAAAAATATAAATTTTGCAATTAAAGCTTTGTTAAAAGATAGTCAGAAATTAATTAATAGTCAACTAATTATTACTACTCATTCTTCACATATTTTAAACTCAAAAATCCATACTAGCAATTCATTTAATAATATTAACTATGTAGCTATAATAGATAATACGGCAAATGTTATTAATTTAAATGATGAATCAATCGTATCAAATAGTAAAAATAAATCAGAGCAGTTAAATAATTTAAAGTTTTTAAAAAAACATATTAAATTTAAAGTTTCAGAAATATTTTTTTCTGATGCGATTATATTTGTAGAAGGAATTACTGAAGAAACACTGGTACCATACTATATCAGCGAGAATGAGAATTTGAGAAAATATTATATTACAATTATTAATATAGGCGGAGCTCATGGTCTTGTTTACCATGATTTAATTAAATTAATAAAAATTCCAACTCTGATTATTACTGATTTAGATATTAAAAGAGATGATGATCAAAGCATTGAAAATATAAGTGAATTATGTTCAAAGCGTACAACAAATGAAACGATTAAAAAATATAATGGGACTGACAAGTTGGATAACTTAAATAATCACTTGATTCCAGAAGAAAATAACAATATGTATATTACGTTTCAAGCTGAGAAAATTAATCATTATTATGCTACGAGTTTTGAAGAAGCATATATATTACAAAACTATGATAATAATATTTTACAACAAGTTTTGAAATCAATACATCCCCAAATTTATAATAAAATTGTAACGGAAGATGAAAAACATTCTAATATTATTAACAATTCATATTATTTACAGTACAAATTAGATAAAAATAAAAATAAGAGTAATTTTGCAAATTCATTATTGTATTCATTTGCAAATTCAGAAAATTCTGATTCTCCAAAGCTTCCAACTTATATTGATAGGGGCTTAATATGGTTAGAAGAAAAACTTACTAAACAATTTAAAAATATCCAGGTGAATAAATGAGTCTAACTACAGTTTCAGAACATGCAATCCAAAAAGAAACCGCTATTCAAAATAAAATTAATGAATTCATTGACACTAATCAAAATATGATTTTTGATGCTGGAGCTGGAGCTGGAAAAACATTTGCATTAGTAGAAAGTTTAAAACATATCATTAAAAATTATGGTGAAATACTTAAAACTCACAATCAAAACGTCATGTGTATTACTTATACCAATGTTGCAATGAATGAGCTAAAACACCGTTTGAAAAATTCAGCTATGATTAAAATATCTACCATTCATGAAAGGCTGTGGGATATAATTAAGAATTATCAGGAACAGCTAATACAAGTACATGTTGAAAATATAAATAGAGTACTTAAAAAATTAAATAATGATATTTATACTAATACGGATGAAAATATATGTAAGAAATACAAGTTATTTCGTGAATTGAATAATAATCAACGTCAAGATTTTATAAATAAGATCAAAGATGAAGGTTTTAAAGAAAACTTTTATAAAGCATATAGTAAAAATAGTCAAGAATTCAAAGGGTCATTTTCTACATTACCAGATGAATTCAAGCTCATGTTGAAAAATGTTGGAAATTTTAAAACATTAGTTTCCGACATATATAAGATAAACAAATTAGAAGAGTGCTTAAAAAATATATCTAATAATAAACCCACATATGATACCATAAGATATGATTCAAAATATAATTCAAATGTGCTACATTCAATGCTTATTAGTCATGACACTCTACTGGATTATACATTTCAGATAATTAAACAATGTGATATGTTAAAGCATATCATTATTCATCAATACCCATATATTTTAATTGATGAGTATCAAGATACTAGCAAAGATGTAATTAATATTATGACGTTACTTTCAGACTATGCATTAAAATATAACTGTAAGTTTTTTATTGGATATTTTGGTGATACAGCTCAAAATATTTATGATTCTGGAGTAGGTCAATATCTAAATTTAAATGAATGCGGAATACAATTGGTTAATAAGTCTTACAACAGAAGATCTACTCAAGAAATATTAGACGTTATTAATAATATAAGAAATGATGCAATCAGTCAAGAATCCATTTATGAAGATAATTTAGGTGGCAGTGTAAAATTTTATAGTGGCACAGAAAGGGATATTGATAATTTTATTTGCCACTACAAAAATAAATGGAATATTCACAAAAATAATAAGTTACATTGTTTGGTTCTTACAAACAAATTGCTGGCTCAATATAATGAATTTACAACATTGTATAGCAAAATTGCAGAAACTGATTTTTATACAAAATTTTACAAAGCATTAAATACTGAGTTACTCAGTAATGACTTATCAAAGCTGGGTGAAATTCCGAATTTATTGTATAAAATTGTTAATTTGAAATTTAAACTTGAAAATCATACTACACTTTTAACTGACATTATTCCATATCATATTTATAAAAATTTAACGTTTGAAAATGTTCATCAAGTGATGAACCAATTATTATCTATAGATAGAAATACTCTAAAAAAATTTATTACTGGAATATTAAACAAGCACCTAGAACCAGAAAATTATGTGTTAAAAGAAATAATTAAAGAGCTTTTACCAATTCAAGATTTTGATTATACATTCGATAATTTTATCAACTATTTGCGAAACAAATTATTTCCAAATGCTCCAGATAGTACTATACACACTGATCAGATTTATAGTTTATTAGATATTGATTTCTCCGAATACAAGGCTTGGTATAATTTTTTAAACAACATATTAGACAATGAAGTTTTATACCACACTTATCACGGAACAAAGGGTGAAGAGTACGATCATGTGATCATCTTAATGGAAAATGATTTTGGGAAAGAAAAAAATAAATTCTTAAATTTTTTTCTGAATTATAAACAGATATCAACACTTGATGAAGATGAAAATGTCAAATATATAAATACACGAAATTTATTATACGTTGCTTGTTCAAGAGCTAGGAAAAATTTAAGGATATTATATCTGGATGACATCTCTCGTATAAAGGATAACATCCAGCAAATTTTTGGCAATATAACAGACTGCCGCAACTACTCATAAACCGAACCATGATTTAGTGTTTTTGGTTTACAATTGCTAGTATATACAAGAGTAAAGAACCGCGTTTTTTGTAGAGTAAAATATTCATACAACAACGCTACAAAATGCTACCAT
>CAYZUJ010000088.1:6726-7088 GCA_964481375.1 uncultured Neisseria sp.
GCCATCATCTTTAGACGTTGAATATTTAACCATATGGCGTGAACCATGGAAAAACGTAAATTTTAATGAAAAATTTAGAGATTTAGAACTAAATAAAGCACTAACCGTATAGGGATTAGAAGGGTAAAGGTACGCGTTTTTTGTAGAGTAAAATATTCATACAACAACGCTACAAAATGCTACCATAAACTAATATTTTGCACTGTATATTTTTATACAAAGAGGATTAAAATGGCAACTATGAATTTAGGTTTTGAACAGTCTTTATGGGACATGGCAGATAAACTCAGAGGTAATATTGAATCATCAGAGTATAAGCACGTAGTGCTAGGTTTAATATTCTTAAAATTTATATCAGATGG
>CAYZUJ010000089.1:0-6934 GCA_964481375.1 uncultured Neisseria sp.
AAGTATTTAACTAACTCTTATAAAAAAATGTTGCAACTTACTTGACAATGGGCGATTTTATTTAATTAATTTGCTACAAAATAAATACTCATTTTTTTAATTTAAAATCTAACTAAACCAAGACAATAAATCTCTTCATATAAATCAATATTATTAGATAATATAAATTAAACAGCAAGCTAGTACATGTCTCATGCAAATATAATTTTTGAAGGAATATTTATGTTGTTATGATGAAATATACCTATTATTGTTAAATTTATTTCATATAGAATATATATTTTTGTTGGTATAGCTAATAAATAAATTATTGGTAATTTAAATAATAATGCTATTATGGATTCAGCAAAATGTATTCTTAACCCAGTGGTAGAATCTATAATTTTATCTAAATAATATATCTCGTGAAATTTCTATACTAAAGAATTTTTATGAATTAGAAATAGTTCTCTCTAGAACAAAAACCAATAGAAACCACACTATAAGAACAGTTTTCCATAAATTTCTAAATTTTCCATTTTTTAATCCTATAATTCAGCCATATTAAAATCAGTTTTTTTATCCATTATATTACACTCCTTCCATGGCATTTATCATCTCCTATAAATACCAAAGTGTTACCTATCTCTCAGGAAGGACATTTTCATATTACCTCCTTAAAAATTTATAATTAATTTCTGTATATACAATACTTGATAGCATTAAAAATATAATGCTATTGATTATTTTTGTTTTAATATATTTCATAATTTATCTAATAACCTTTCATAAATTTTTTATTACATTTATAATTGGTAAAATATTTTTAATTATTTTTTATATTTATACAATGTAATTTAGTAACTTTTAACTTTAATCTTGTTATAATACTATACGCAGTAGGCAGAGTACATTCTATGGAGTATTTATTTTTTAATAACTTTTGAATATTACGTCCAGTTATTTTATTTTTATTATACGTTTTTTTGAAATCAAGAATTGCCTTTATAAATTCAGCTTCTTTTTCATTAGGTAAACATAAATTTCTTCCTCTACCAGGTTTATCTTTTAATCCATCAATACCGAATTTAGAAAGCTTATTGAGCCAACGATGTATCATGCGAGAACTTTTATGAACTATTGCTGCAACCTCTATAACTGTTTTGCCATCTGCTATATGTGATAATGCCAAATAACGAATTTTTAGTGCTGCGTTTTTCTCTTTTTTTGCCAACTTTACAAAATCATAATTAAAAAAATTAGCAGGTAATTTTACTTTTTTCATATTAATTAGTCACTTTCTCAAATATATCTGTTAAATACTTATTTTATAAAATATATAAAATCATAAATTATCATAATTCATGTGCTAAAATACATTCCTGATAAAAATAAACGCTTATGCAAAAAATTATTATCTGTGATAAATTTTTATTTTTAAAGCAAACATTATTATATGCAAAAACTAATTTATGTGTCAAATTTTTTATAGGTAAATTTTATGAAAGATAGTAAATTAACAAATAAAGAACTGGCCTTAATTAATAATATAATTGATAAGTTGCAAATTGATATGGAAAAAAATAATCAAACCCTGTATAGCTTATCTACTACCCTAGGTTTTGAATACCAACCATTTTACAGATTAATTAAAAACAAAAAATTACCAACTATTTCTACTCTTGCAATGATTACAGAGCATCTTGACTGCTCAATAGAAGAATTAATAAGTGATAAAGTATATATTGATATTCCTGTTATTAATAATCTAAAAGAAATCTCTACTTTATCATCATCATCAATAAAAGCAAAAGTTTCTCTCCCCATTAAAGATTACCTCCCTTACCTTAATAATGAAATATTTGCCCTTAAAATAGAAGAATTAAAAAAACTAGGAATAGAATATTGCAAAATATATTTTAAAACTGATCAAATTAATGGAGATGGGATATTTATTGCAACTTATCAAAAAAAAATTACCCAACTTAATATTACAAGTATTAGTAGTAAATTTCTAATTGTAGAATTTAATAATAAAGAACAAAAAATCCCTCGAGATGAAATTCAACCAATTGCAAAATTCTTTAATGAAGCACTTTTATTTAAATCGAACAATAATTATACTCAAGGAGTTATAAAGTGAAGCCTATAATACCGATGTTCTATTTTCCATTAAAAACATTATTTGTTGATGATGATATTGAATTATTAAAAGCATATCATCACTTGCAATTACCAAATAAAATAACTACTGAAAATAACCCGCTTAAAGCAATAGACGAGCTAATAAAAAATACAAATCAAACTATTGGAATTTTTAATGATATATCAGATGAAAATATTATCGATTCATTTGAAACTAATGAGGCTATTTTAAGTTTTACATTTAAAAATATAAAAAAATTAATTAATGATAATGAAAAATATGAAAGATATGGAATTATTGTTACAGACTATAATATGCCCATTTTAAATGGAATTGAGCTATGTAATAAAATTAATAATCTTGACATCATTAAAATACTTTTAACTGGCGAATATAACCCTTTATGTGCAATACCTAAACTAAATAATAATACTATTGATTATTTCCTTCAAAAAGGTCAAATAAATAGCTCTCAACTACTAGACAGCATTAACTTATTACAATTAAAATATTTTAAAAATATCACTCAGAATTTTTTTAATGTAACAAACAATAAATTTAGTTTTCTTGCAAACCCAGATTTTGCAACCTTAATCAAAAAATTGATCAGTGAAAACTATATCACAGAATACTATCTTTTAAATCATACAGGGTGTTTTTTAATGGCGAATAATCACTCTAAATTCATATTAAATATTTATTCAGATAATGATCTAAATATTTTTCAGGATATGTATTCTCAGGATATTAATCAAGATATACTAAATAAAGTAAATAAACGTGAATTAATACCACATTTTGAATTACCCTATTCAAAAAATTATTCACAATATTTTTATCCATGTATAAAATCAGGGCAACATTATTATAATTTTTCTAAATTAACAAATAACAATATTTTTCAAAGTAAAAATTTATGAACTACAATATAAATATAGATGATATAAAAGAATATAACACTCATAATCATAAACTTAATACTAAAAACGCAGCATTATTGGTAATTGAAATGCAAGAAGCATTTCGTTCTGATATGAATCTGATTTCTGAGAAACAAATTTCAAATATAAAAGCTCTTATTAACTTTTCTAGTCAAAATAACATCCTTGTTATTTATGTAAGACATAATGATAGCTCTACAGATTCTAAACATATGATTAAATGGTGGGGGGATGAACTTGAATATGGAAGTTCCAATTGGCAGATAATTAAAGAATTAGACACGACTAATCAAATCGTCATTGATAAAAGTCAGTATAGTGCATTTTATAATACCAATTTAGATGAAATTTTAAAATCAAAAGGTATAACTGACATAATTATTACTGGTAATATGACAAACTGTTGCTGTGAAACAGCTGCTAGAGATGCTTTTATGCGTGGTTATAATGTTTTCTTTGTTAATGATGCAACAGCTACAGTAAATGAAGAATTACATTTAGCTACTATTAAAAACTTAGCTTTTGGTTTTGCTCATATTACTAATACCGCTGAATTAATTAACCAATAGATTTAATAGATTTAAATGAAAATTAAATGTTTAGAAATCTACAAATAATAATACTATTTTTAAAAGAAAGTTTATAACTCATGAATATTATAAAAAGTAAATATATTGTCTGCATAGCAAAAATACTTGTAAAAAAAGATAACATTAACGAATCATTAAAAATATTTTCAGATCTAAAAACACTTAGCTCAAAGGAATCAGGTTGTCTTAGATATGAACTCCATCAAGACCGAGAAAACCCTTTAATTTTTACTTTTATTGATAGGTTTGAAAACCAACAAGCGTTTGAATCTCATTGTGCACAAGAATATACAATTAAATATTTTGATAAAATTCTGCCTAATTTAATTGATTCAATAGAAATTTCAACCTATAATGAAATTGAAATTCAAGAATAGGTAATATGTGCAAGAAAAAATGTTTATATGCTATTTATTATTAAGTTTTGCAAGCTTTAGCAACTCACTATCATTAAAAGATAAATCTAATTTATGAAAAAAAGTTTAATTAATTATAATAAGCTATATTTAGCTAAATACTCTAATAAAAATACAAATTCTAGAGCTATTCTTTATATTCATGGTGGACCAGGATTAAACTGCTCCACTATTGAATACTTTATCCAAACTCATAATTATTTTTCAAACTTAAATTTTGACTTGATTGTCTATGATCAATTAGGCTGTGGGCGTTCTTCATCTAATGAAAATATATCTCATATTAAAAATGTAAGCGACCTTGCAGATTTAATTGTATTTCTTCATCAACAAAAATTTTCTCTACATAGTATTATTGGGCACAGTTATGGAGCAAAAATTCTGACAGATTATTTAATTGATTATTCTTGTAATTTACCTGTTATTTTTGTAGGTACTAGTAATGATATTGTTGTTCCAAGAATAAATAACTTACTAATTGATTTAAATCAATTAAAGAGTATTGATCAAGAACGATATAACTCAATTCTTAAAAATTTTAAATGCAACTCAATTAATGATTTATGGGAACAATCAGAAATAATAGCAGATGTTTTTAATAATATAGATAGATCATATTATTATTGGGCTAATATGGAAGTTTTTAAATTATTTAAGCAAGGACAATTAACTACCCAATTACCATTAAATATGGAAGTTTTTAAAAGTGTACGTCAATCTTTATATTCTAGTAGCAATTTTAGCCTTAATTTTGAAAAATTATTAAATAAGTATGTTGTAATTAATGGTTTTCATGATCAGATTATGAACGGTTATTCAGGAGTATTTGACAATAATCCTAATTGTATAATATTTGATAAATCTTCTCATTACCCTCATTTGGAAGAAAATAAGAAATTTTGTGCAATAATTAATAGTTTTTTACTATAAGTTAACTCTAATTGCTTTAATATCAACGTGTATTTATATTATCATTAAAGGTTAAAACATAATGAAAAAAGTCGCAATAATAACAGGTGCAAGCAGTGGCATTGGTAAAGCTATAGCAATACATTTATCTCAAATTAAATATTTTGTTATATTATTAGCTCGAAATAAACAGAAATTAGAATTAGTTCACTACCAAATTCTTAAAGCTGGCGGAAAATCTTCTTATTTAGTATTAGATGTATCTGACAATTGTCAAATAGAAGAATGCATAAAAAAAATAATAGTTGAGCATAAGTATATTGATTTATTATTTAATAACGCCGCTATATTGCACCGCGGAACAACAGATATATCTGATATAGCAATAAAAAATTTGCTTGATATTAATTTAAATGGAGCAATTTATGTTGCCAAACATGTCGCACAACAAATGAAATTTCAACGTGATGGTTATATTATTAATGTATCATCATTAGGTGGTAAAGTAGCAATGCCTTTTTCTGGTGTATATGCAGCTTCAAAATTTGGTCTATCAGGCTACAGTGAATCATTATCAAAAGAAATGGCTGTTTATAATGTAAAAGTTACCAATATTTGTCCTTCCATGGTAGCCACTGAAATGGCTATAGGTAGAAAATTTTCATTAGATCAAATGATACAAATTGATGATCTCATTAAAACTATTGATTACCTTCTAAGTCTAAGTAAACCCGCCATTCCTACAGAAATTACAATTAGTTGCTTACCATTGATTGCAAAAATAACTGAAATGACCACAGCATTATATTTAGAATAGTTGAATAAATGCAAATAATAAAAATCATTTTTAATCTTTTTTGGCTTTTCTACCCATATGAAGTAATATCCAATCCAATTTTATTATGTTTAACTGGTAAAATTGAATTATCTTTACCCGAATATAGGGTATCTATGGTGAATGCTGCAAATCTTGCACTAAATCAAAAAAGGTTTAATTATATAAATTTAAAAACTTATTTTTATGATAATAAGCCGTTTTCACCATTAGTTGCATATAAAAAAATGTTACAAGATAAATGTTCTGCAATAATTGGATATGAATATTTAGCAGATTTACTACTTATTGCTAAGAAACAAGAAAATGATAAAATTCCAATTTTTACATCTTATGCTAGCACTAATAAAAATGATAATCTTCCAAATAATTTCTTTATATTTGAACCCAACTATGAATATCAATCTCAAAAAATGTTAGATTTTCTTTATAAAAAATTTGGGAAAATTCATAAGGTATTAATTATTACCGAAATAGATAGAAGTGATTTATTAAAATATAAAAAAGCATATAATTATGTGTTAACTCATGCAGATATTTTATATGATACTTTTGATTTTATTAGTAATGATAATACATTCGAAAAAAATCTACAAAATGCTATTACAAAAAAGCAATATCATTATATTATCTTGTTAACTAATTCTGTAAATTCAACTACAATTATAAATTATATAAATGATCATAAAATAATATTTATTGGAACTGAAAATTTTGGCTCATCAGTTAACCAAAGCGTTTTTGTAAGATTAAAAGATAAGAATGTAATTGCATACACTATTAGAAATCTTGATTTTTTTAAAAAAAATAAATCACTTGAGTTATTTTTAAATGAATACAAACAAAAATATCTATCTATGCCTAATATGATATCTCTTTATACATATGACGCGATAAATATCATTTTAAAAACGCTAGAAAAATATGGTTCTATCACCCCAAATAAAATATTAAATATAAACTTTAATGGAGTTACAGGAATAAAAATAAAGAATCAACATTTTTACAGATCAAATCAATATACAATCCTATCAATAAAAAACAATGGTTTTAATTATGTGTAGGCGACTTCAAAAATGGTCAATATCATGGAAAAGGTATATTTAAGTTTGCTAATA
>CAYZUJ010000090.1:0-620 GCA_964481375.1 uncultured Neisseria sp.
ACGACATAGCCTCTAGTATTGTCAACGGCAGACCCTCCCATCTTGAAGGTTGAACAATAATATCTAGCGTCTTGAGAATATTAGGTATATCCTTTCTCCATCCAGTAATAAAAGTACAATGCTCTAGCTTATTTTTAATAATTTCACTCTCGATTATTTCACGCAAGGGACCATCACCCACAATGTAAAAATAGCAATTTTTAATATCAGAAGAAATTAATTTTATTGATTCGATGAAACAAAGCGGATTTTTTTGTTCCCAAATTCGTCCAATCATACCAATCAAAATAACTGACGAAGTTGTTGTATTGATGGAAAAAATTTCAGATCTTAGCAACAATTTCTTATCTATAGAAATGGGTGAATATAGATTAGTATCTACGCCATTGGCTAAAATTTTCACTTTACTTTTAGGCACTTTTAGCAAATTTATGGCAATATTAGCGTCTGACTGATGCAGTAGTAATAGAAAGTGAGAAAAATAAGTTGCAAATCGTTCAAAATATATGTATAAAAAATTAACTATCTTTGGATTGCGCTCATTAAATGCGTATCCATGAACCGTATGCAAAATTAATTTAATTCTTGCAGCTGAAGCTGATAATCTACCAATTATGCCT
>CAYZUJ010000090.1:630-2692 GCA_964481375.1 uncultured Neisseria sp.
GGCTTGGAAGAGTGAGTGTGAACAATATCAGGCCTCTCTCGTAAAAAGAACAAGAATAAATTAATAAAGGCTAATAAATCATTAAATGGTGAAATTTGCCTACATAAATGTGTGCAAACATATACACGTATACCTAATGCTCTAAGTGCTTGAGTAAACTCCCCCTCCCCATTGCAAACAACTATTCGATCAAATTCTTTAGGATCTAATCTTGATAATTCATCAAGTGAAACCCGTTGCACTCCACTAATGATCGGTAGCAGCTGAACATGTATTATCTTTCTCATAATAATTCCCATTATTTTAGAATTTTAATAATGTAAATATATAAAACTCTTAAGAAAAATTTTAATGAACTAAACAATATAGAAATTGAAATGAAAAATTTTGCTGTACAAGTTGAATTATTAAATAAGGAATATAAACTTATAACTTCTCCTGTATACATCCTCGTTAAGTCATTACTTAATCCAGAAATGCCATACAATGGCTTATGCACACTGGCAAGCTCTAAATTGAGAAAATATGAATTATTGAAGTATTTTGTTGTGTGTAGCCACAAATGATAATCCTCAGAATAGCGCTGATTATTAGGAAAATTTACTTTATTATATCGCATCATAACAGTTGGAGTATTAAAATAATTTTTAAAAAGTAATTTATTAAATGAAATTTTATTAAACGAAATTTTATTGAATTTTTGCTTTGTAATATTATTCTTATATAAGTCGTTAAGCACAAGTAGATGGCCTGATAAACAGCAATTTGGATTGGCAATCATGAAACGGTACTGTAAATTTAACTTATCAGGATGCCAAGTGTCATCGGAATCAAGAAAGGCAATCATGTTAAACTTAGCATTAGTTAATCCTATGTTTCTCGAATGACCTGCTCCGGAATTTTTCTCAGTTGATAAAATTCTTATATCTAAAAAATTACTGTACTGTTTTACAAAAGCATTAATTACTTCTAAAGTATTATCCAAACTTGAGTCATCTATAATTATTATTTCTCTTGGTAAAAGGCTTTGTACAATAATAGACTTTAGTGCTCTCTCAATTGTTGAGGCACTGTTATATGTGGGAATTATTACAGTAATAGGTGCATTTCTGATTGATAAATCTCTGCTCATAATACAGTTTGTTATAAAACCACAGATGAAAAGGCCAATGAATTCTGATACAATCTTAATAAAAGTATGAATAAGCATGAGTAATTAAAAACTCGTAAATTTATTATATCCTTTTTATTGATGAAAATTACAAGAGTTGTACTTAAAAGTAAAAATCTTTCTGATATTGAATCGATGAAAAATGTTAATGTTGTAATTAATATTAATGCACTCAAGAGGTTCACTGACTCCTTTTTTGTGCTTATCTTTATTGATATTAGCAACGAAATGGTAACAAATAGATATGGTTTAAAAAATGAAATTTCATTATTTAAGTAATAATTTAATTTTAATAGAAGAAATACAAATGATTCGTTCTCAATAATAAAATTATCGGCAGATGTATAAAGAATAATTGCAATCAATAACAATAGAATATTTAAGAAATAAAATTTATTAATATTTAACCAATTCTTTATGAGTAAAGGTACCGAGCCATAGTGAAAAAGTGGAATAAAATATTGAATAATACTATGACGATATTGCAGATAACATAGATAAATATATAGAGCATAAAATTGTCTCAATAAAGCACTAAATAAAACAGGGCTAAGCCCGAAAAGAAATAACATAAGTTGACTATTAGTTCCATGTTTTTTAATATAAAGCGATATCTTAAAGAAAATAAAAGTTGATAAAATATATATTAGCGGTAATTTTATTTCTGGATTTAAATAGTTAAAAATAAAATCTGATATTGGTTCAAATTTTACATGATCTTCATCACCGTAAATGTATCTATTTAAATCACCATCTGCAATTAGTAACTTTAAGTAAAGATATGAGTTTATAAAATATGCTAACAAAATTTTAAACATTATATAATTTCAGAAAAAATTAATAAAACTCTACTGTATAGCGAATAAATTTTTTGAATAAAACTTATATATA
>CAYZUJ010000090.1:2708-6713 GCA_964481375.1 uncultured Neisseria sp.
TGGAAATTAATTCTATACTTGCAAGAAATTTATTGAAACAATCTTCATTGTAAGTACGAAATTTATTATTTTTTTTCTTATCGTATTTCTTTAAATTTAAAAGTATTTTTTTTAAGCTTACTTTTCCATAATAATTAATTGAAGATAGATTTAAATGATTCCTATCAATACCGCCGTGCCAACATATATTTTTTACTCCATAAAGCATAGATTCAGTAAGTGCCATACCGCAACTTTCACCACGATATCTCGCGTGCAAAAAATAATCTAGTGTGTTATAAAACCTACCCAACTCATTTCCATATAATTTATCAAGAATAAATATTCGATTTGAAGTATCCAAGGGAATGTTATCTGTTGATGCAAAAATAAAATAGACATCAAACATATTGGATTTCAGTACTTCTCGAACAAAATTCAAATCAAAACTATCTAGGCCGCCAATTCTTCCGCAAACTATAGCGCTTTCAGGAATTCCGAATTCTTCTCGATAACTATCAATAGTCATTGATGTATTAACTGGGAGTGGAAGTGCAGAAATATTATTGGCAGTACAAAGTAATGAAAGCCACTCGGAGACATAAAAAGTATTATTCAAAAGAGTTGGCGCATTTTGAAAAACATAATGATGCAAAAAAGGTTTTAATGAGTTTTTAAAATTGAAATTAGAACCATCATACTGATAATATACAACATCAACATCTTTAAAATCATGCTGAAAATCTATCGTATATATGTTATTAAAATAATTATTAATTTCATTAAGTAGAATTGGATCACAATCTCCAGTATTTAAAAATATATATGACGAATTTGGAAATAATATCTCATAGCGCTTAGCAAAGAAAAGAGTGCTTAGTGTGACCCCTCTATTAATTAAACCATCAAAAACAAACCCTATTTTAAGCAATTAGAAACTCCGTAATGCAATCAGTAATCTCATTCAAAGATAAATTACTAAGGGGCTGAGATTTATTTGGCACAAATGTATATACGTTACTAGTGCAAGGCATCCATGTATAGTTATTATAATAATTATCAGCAAAAAAAATCAAAGTTTTTAATCCTGAAAGCGCTGAAATATGTGCAATTGATGTGTCTGGAGTAATACATATATCGCAATCTTTAACAGTTTTTTCAAGCTCTAATAAACTTACATTCTGCAGGACTGAAAAATTTTCAATCTTTAAAGATATATCACTTGAATCAAAACTAGAGACAACTACTGAAGCATCAGGTAAAATGGCGTGAATCAATAATAATATAGAGGATACTTGTTCCTTAGTGAATCTCCTGTAATGATCAGCTCCTGATTGGTTAAGAAAAATTTTATTCGACTTCCTTCGAACATACTGATTGATAGTTAAATATTTTATATTTAGAAAATCTAATACTCTATTAATTTTTTGATGAAATGAATATTTATCAATACAATAAAAATAATTAGAAAAAGAGTATTTAAATACTCGATATCTCTCTTTACCAAAACCTAATGTATTCGTTAATTTATTAATGCGTAAAAATAGCGGCACTTCAATGAAGTCTTCAGAATCAAAATTTATAAATAGAGTATTCAAAGTAATTAGTTTCAATCTACGAAATCTAATATGTGATGCAACTATAGAAAATATACCATATCTATCTTTTAATGAAAAAAGATAAACATCCTCCAAGTCGGAATATATTTCGATAATATTTTCTTTAGTTAAAATAATTATTTCAATATCACTATCAATCTTAATTGATTTCACTAAATGTTTAATATAAATTGAATCTCCTAGCTTAGTACTGCTGCAATAAATAATTATTTTTTTTGGCCTTACTATACTTAAGGTCGAACTCACTGATAAACTTCTAAAGGTAATATCACAACGCCCGGCTAGTAAATCATATATAAATAATTTTATACCTTTAAGCATATTATTTTTTTTGCAAAATAATTTGTATTTGTGCCAAAGAATTAACACGTGTTTGATCAATAGGGATTCCAAAGAGACGCAAAATCTTACCCAATGTGTTTTTGAATTTTTCACCAATATAAGACATTGAGGTAATTTTGTAGAAAAGATTTTCTAAAAAAAAATTTCGATTTATAATATCTCCACTTTTGGCTAATAATGCGTGATTAAGATTGTTTGAGTGAACTTCAAGGGAGTGTATGTTGAATAAGCTAAGATCAATTAAATCAAAAATATTGACAGACTTTGGACTCCAAGAGCAATAGCATCCTACTCTGAAGGACCATTTGTGATCGTCGTTGAACAAACTAGGCCACTGACCTTGCTCGTATAAATCCTCATGCGGCACGATTATTATCATAAAACCATTAGACTTTAATAACTGCCCCCAATTATTAATTGCTAACCATGGATCAACCATATGCTCTAAACAGTGAGAGCTATAAACAAAATCATAACTTAATCTTTTTCTGAAATTTGTTATTAAATTTGCATCACCATGTTGCATATCAAATGGTTCAGCATTAGGATGCACAGTATCAAGCCCTGCACCGATGTCTATACCTAAACCATTAAAATAAATATCGTTAGTAGCACCACGTAATGCTCTCGTTTTTGATGATTCATTCATTTTTTTTCCTTAAGTTGCTTGGTAAAATAATAAAACTTTTCAGAAGTAAAGAATAAGTAATAAACTATTATATCAATAATATGTCTCTTTGAGGGTATTTTGTTTTTTGATAGCAAAAATTTTAATATTTCTTTAAAAATAATTGGTCTAGAATTAAATCTGGAGCTAATTCCGCCTGTTTTAAAATAACATTGAATTTTGTTAATATGAATTGTTGATGTAACATTAGCTTCGTACAAAAAGAACCAATCGCTACATATTTTATAATTTTCATTAAATATATTATTTTTTAAAAGCTTACTATTGTGTATAAGCCCAGGATGGGCAACGCACATCGATGATCGTAAAAATACTGCTAATTTTTTTTCATAACTTGTAGTGTCTACAAGTTTGGCAGTATTTTTATCTTCAATGTAATAAAAATTCCCAAAAAATATATCAATACTAGAGGCATTTTGAAAATCTTGAAATTCATTAATAAATTCTTTAGTAGTAGTATCCCCCGCACCTAAAAACATAAAAAAATCAGTTTTTATAAATTTTATTGATTTATTCCATGCTGAATAAATACCATTGTCTGGTTCTGAAATGAAGTAATCAACGATGTCAATATTTTTTTTTATTACCTCAACTGTACTATCTTTTGATTTTCCGTCTATTATTGCTAATTTTATATATGTATTTTTAAATAATCTAATATTATCTAGAGTAAACTGAAGTTCCTTGTCGCAGTTATATGTTGCAATAACTATGGTAATGCTATTTTTATTCATCTATAATAATTGATAAGAAATCATCGCTTATAATAATATTCGGATTAGATGGTCGTAGTGAATTGAATTTAGATTCTAAAAACAAAGAATTATGTAATGCACCAGTTGTGCGTGAAATTTTAACAAAACAATCATTACGATAGTTAGAATTATTTAATTCATATATTGTCACCTCAGAATCGCAAAGAAATATCCATGATAGTTCAGCTCCGTGAGGTGCGATAATTTTCTTGGCTACTAAGAATAAATTTATTTGTTCTTCAGGAGTTAACTCGTCAAGAAAATACTCTTTAAAACCATTATCATACAATGTTTCATATTGACTTTTTGTGAAATTGATTGATCTCCCATATTTATTTTTCCTGTTTATTAATATTTTTTCCGTTTTTATTAAATTTGGAAATTGATGTTTTAATCTTTGGATATTTGATGGATTTGGATTTCCGCTGTAGTACCCTAATTTTGGAATAGATAAATTTTTCACCTTCACAGGTTGTTTGGAGTCAATGACATATATTGATTGAAAACCTAATTTCTTTAATAAGAATTTTTTTACCTCAACTAATGAGTTGTTAATTATAACCACCTTATCTTTAATCTCCTCATTGTTGTCTTGTATTGCAATTAGGCAATCATATATAAA
>CAYZUJ010000091.1:0-6675 GCA_964481375.1 uncultured Neisseria sp.
ATGCCATTTTTCATGACTAACCGTTTCTTTTGCATAAATAATTGAAAATGGTTTTACTTTATTATCAGTAGCCCGAATTATTGTTGATTACGATATTCCTATACTTGGGATAAATCAAGGTAAATTAGGGTTTATGACCGATATTACTGTTGATGAAATGATAGTTGTAATTCAAAGTATATTAGTTGATAATAATTATACTTTAGAAGCTAGGAGCTTATTAGCTGCAAAAGTCATTCGGGATGGTAAAACAGTGGATAATGGTGTGGCATTAAATGATATTGTTATTTCCCGTGGGGCAATAGGAAATATGATTGAATTTGATATTAATATTGATAATCAGTCGGTATTATCACAAAAATCAGATGGAGTTATTTTTGCAACACCAACAGGTTCCACTGCTTACTCTTTGGCAGCAGGGGGGCCAATTATAAATCCAGATGCTAAGGTTTTTTCAATTGTACCTATTTGCCCACAATCTTTAACCAATAGACCCCTAGTAGTAAATGATAGCGGGGTCATTGAATTTATTTTAATGAGAGAAAATTCTACACAGCTACATGTTGATGGGCAAGAATGCTTTAATTTAATTTATAAAGATAAAGTAATATTAAATAAACATCCTAAGCAATTGCAATTTATTCATCCACAAGATTATAATTATTATAAAACATTAAAACGGAAATTGGAATGGTCAAAGAGGCTATCATAATAACACTGTAACAATTATAAGCGCTAAAAAATAATTTTAAAGCTAAGAAGTAACCACCTTACTTAAAGTTCTACTTAATATTATTTATAAATAAATTTTGTTTAACAAATTGTATACATAATGGATTACAATCATGTCTAAAGACTATAATGGAGGCGATTATTTTGAAAAAAACAGTTTTTGATCAAATTAATGAGCATGTGAGTGATATGCTTAAAAATAATCCCTTACAGGATTGGGAAAAAAATATTAAAGCTATAATTATTTCTATATTTAAAAAACTAGATTTAGTAACTCGTGAAGAATTTGAAGTTCAACAAAAAGTATTAAGTAATACTAGAAAAAAATTAGAAGAATTAGAGCAAAAACTAGAGCATAAAATAAAAAGTTAAATAAAAAAGAGAGGTAATCATAAAGTTATTAGTTAAAATTCTCAATTTAAATAGAGGTTTAAGATATTATGAATAAATTTCTTATAGGTTTAATTTTGGGTATTGCAATTGCAGGTGGTGTTGCTTTTTATCTAAATTCTATGCCAAATCAATTTGAAAATAAAGCTGCTAATAGAGAGTCTGGCGCTATTATTAATAATTCAGGCCCGCTTATTTTAGCTCCGGGTACGAAATTACAAGAATTTAGAGAAAAAGAATCAAAAGATAATGCATCAACAGTTAATTATGATTTTTATGATATCTTACAAGGAAAAAAGCCAGCAGATAGTAATCAAAATAAACCAAAAGAAAATCCAGAAAAAAATTCAACAATTTATTTTGTAGAAGTAGGAACATTTGATCAAGAAAGTTTAGCTCAAGACATGAAAGCTAGATTAACATTATTGGGTATTGATTCAAATATAAAAAATCAGCAAATAGATAATCAGATTGTTAAGAAAGTAATTATAGGACCGTTGGATTCTGAAGATAGAGCCAACCAATTAATAGATCGTTTATCTGATGAAGATATTTCTGCAGAGATAAATTCAGAGAAAAATTAAGGATGGAGAAAATTTTATGAAAAAGTATTTGTTTTTATTATTAATCTTTTTTAATATTGGTCAATTATTTGCAGCTGATATTTTAATTGAAGAAGGAATAGATTATAAATTATTATCAGTACCAATTTCAGTTGTAAGTATTCCACGAGGGAAGGTGCATGTTATAGAATTTTTCTCTTACAATTGTTTTCATTGTAGGGCTGTGGAACCTTTGATAAAGGAAAAACTAGCACCTAATAAAAAAATTGTTTTAGATACAATTCAGATTGTTTACGATGAAAAATATAATGGAGCTTTTGCTCGAATAAATGCTACTATTAAAATATTAAATCTGGGAAGATTAGAAAAAGCAATATTTACTGCTGTTGCAGAGCAAAAAGATTTTAATGATGTGGCTCAGCTAAAACAATTTTTGGCGAAAAATGGTTTGAATGAAAAACAAATTGAGCAGTTTATGGATACTTATAATTCATTTACGGTTAATGGTAAAGTTAATGAATATAAGCAATTAACTACAAAGTATAATGTAATAGTAACCCCAACGATTGTTGTAGCTGATAAATATGTAGTTTCGCCAGCACAACCAGAAAAATTAATACAAGTAACACAAGCATTAGTAAATAAAATTATAAATAATAAATTAAAGAAATAAATATAAAATGAATATAGAACAAGCACGCTTTAATATGATTGAACAACAAATTAGGCCTAATGGCGTAGTAGATGAAACCATTTTAAAATTGTTATTTAATTTAAAAAGAGAAAAATTTGTATTGGACGAAATGCAGAATTTAGCGTTTTCTGATTTAGAAATTCCATTACCTGGTGAGCAAAAAATGCTGTATCCTCGAGTAGAAGCTCAATTAATACAGGCATTAAAAATAAAAAAAACAGATAAAGTTTTAGAAATAGGGACAGGTAGTGGCTATGTAACAGCAATACTTGCTAAACTATCACATTTTGTTTATTCAATTGAAATTGATGAGAGAAATAGACAGTTTGCAGTTAATAATTTGACTAAAGCAGGTATTACAAATGTAAGTATTATTAACGGTAATGGTATAAATGGTTTTTCTGAGAAAGCACCTTATGATAAAATTTTTATAGGTGCCGGGATGTTAGAGATATCCAATAAGATTAAGCGCGAGCTAAAAATAGGGGGAAGTTTAGTTGGTTTTAGTGGAGAAAAACCAGTGATGCATGCGCAGTTAATAAAAAGAGTTGCAGATAATAAGTATAAACAAAAAAATCTATTTGAAGTAAGTATTGATTATTTAATTAGTGAACAAGTTAAAAATTTTAAATTCTAATTTTATTATAAAGGGAGAGATTAAGTGTCTGATAATGATAAAACAAAAGCACTGCAAGTTGCTTTATCCCAAATTGAAAAGCAATTTGGTAAAGGTTCTATTATGCGCATGAATGAGACGCAGATTGCTAATGATATTCAAGTGATTTCAACAGGATCATTGAGTTTAGATTTAGCTTTAGGAGTGGGTGGTTTACCAAAGGGGCGGATTATAGAGATTTTTGGCCCTGAGTCTAGTGGTAAAACAACTTTAAGCCTTTCGGTTGTAGCAGAAGCACAAAAAACTGGAGGCACTTGTGCTTATATTGATGCTGAAAATGCACTTGATGTATTTTATGCAAAAAAATTGGGGGTTAGAGTAGATGATTTACTTATTTCTCAACCAGATACGGGAGAGCAAGGTTTAGAAATAGCTGATATGTTAGTCAGAAGTGGTGGCGTAGATGTTATTGTAGTGGATTCAGTAGCGGCATTAACTCCTAGAGCAGAATTAGAAGGCGATATGGGCGATAGCCATATGGGTTTACAGGCAAGGTTAATGTCACAGGCATTGCGTAAACTTACAGCAAATATTAAGCGAACTAATACTTTAGTAATTTTTATTAATCAAATTCGTATGAAAATAGGAGTTATGTTTGGCTCTCCAGAAACTACGACTGGGGGGAATGCTTTAAAATTTTATTCAACAATAAGACTAGATATTCGTCGGACTGGAGCTATTAAAAAAGGCGATGATATAGTAGGTAGTGAAACTAAGGTTAAGGTTGTTAAAAATAAAGTAGCTCCGCCATTTAAACAAGCTGATTTTGAGATTTTATATGGAGAGGGTATTTCAAGAACTGGGGAATTGATAGAATTAGGGGTATTAAATAATTTAATTGATAAATCAGGTGCTTGGTATAGTTATAAGGGGCAGAAAATTGGTCAGGGTAAAGATAATGTGCGTGAATTTCTGAAAGAAAATCCAAAAATTACCCAAGAGATTGAAAGCAAAGTAAGAAGTATGTCAGGGATTAATTTACCAGAAGTTCCTCTTGATGAACGTGAGCCAGAAGAACTCTCAGATGGTTAAAAGTTTAAATTAACTATTTAGGCATAAGTCATATTTATTTATCTTATGCCTATTTTTTTATAGATTATTAATTATGAGTGATTTAAAATCTAAAGTTTTATACTACCTGGCAAAAAGGGATTATTCTTATAAGGAGTTGTTGCAAAAACTCCAAAAGTATTCGCAAAATATAAAAGAAATAACTAATTTATTAGATGAATGTGTGCAAAAAGGTTGGTTATGTGAAGAACGTTACATTACCAATTATATCCAAAGTAAAAGTAAAAAATATAGTTTATTAAAAATTAGAAATGAATTACAACAAAAAACTAATAATACTCAATTAATTGAAGAAATATTAGCTAAAAGTCAAATAGATGAATATCAAATAGCGATATCTATTTGGCAAAAAAAATTTGGAGTTATTCCAACTGATACAAAAGATGTAGCAAAACAAGTTAGATTTTTGCAAAGTAGGGGTTTTAGTTTTGTGACCATAAAAAAAATATTAAATAATATTGATGCTGAAGAGGAGTAAGCTTTTTTAAAAGTATGCCATAGCATTTGCTATGGCATCAAAATAACTCGTGTCAACTAATTAAAATCTGAAAGTGCTGCAATTAATGAGAAAATCTCTGATTGGGAGTGATCAATAATTTCATCTCGATTAGAAAAGTCATTAAAATAATAAAAATTAAAATTATCAACTGTTTGAAATTTAATTATATTATTGCCCGATAACTCTTTAATTCCATTATATGCATTAATAGAATTTAAATTAGTAACAACCGAATCTTTATTTAAATAAAATAAAGAAATAGGAGAAGTACTTTTCCAATTACTAACTCCTGCATTGATTAACTTATTAGAGAAATTTGAATTTTCATTAAGAATATTATCAAATATAAGAGCTTTTGCCGAATTATTGTTATTAATAACATATCCTGTTGAAGCGGCAGTAGCTAGTATATGATTTTTAATCACATCATCTTTTAAATATGCGGTATTGAATAAATCTGCTAATGAGTAGAGCTTTCCTTCAATAAAGCAAGTTGGACAATTAAAAAATTCAGGTTTCATTAAAGTTCCATATTCTTGATTTAAGTCATAAAAACCATAAGCACTTAATACATAGCTAATTAGAATAGGTTTAGCAACACCAGCGTTATAAGTATTTAAAATATGATAGGGATTTTCACCATCTGTAGAAATATTATCTGCTGCCATTGGAAGTTGTGCTTTTTTTAAATCATATGCTCCAGATATACCAATAGTATTTTTTAAAGTTAAATTATTATTTGTAAGGATATTTGCAGAGGTTCCTTGGAGCAATCTACTTGTCCATAGAGCATAAGGAGCACCTTCGGAAAATCCAGAAATATAAAGATTTTTTGGTAAATTATCGCTAAAATTAATTTCACGTAATAACGTTTTAGTTGCAGTTAGCATGTTAAGACCGCTTTGAGCATTTACTTTTGGATATAAAATATATGGATGGATGACTGATGAATCATAACCTTGCCCAACATAATCTGGCATAACTACAATATATCCTTGAGAAGCTATTATTCCAAGTTCTTCTCCATAATAAGAAGTATTGCCTTGACAGTATGAAGGTAATTCTTTATCATTTTTAAAACATGAAGGTACATGATGTTTAGTTACATCAGTAGGGTGGTAATATAAAATTATTCCTTTTATTTTATCCATGCTTAGATTGGGTATTAAAACCCCTCCAGAAACAGACCTAAATTCATTATGAGCGCCAGAAGTACTATAAATTATTCTGTAGGCTTGAACGTTATCAGTAAATTTACTTATTAGTGGTAAACTAAAGCCATATAATTTGAATAAATTATCATGATTTTTTTTGCAGTTATCATCAGACGTTTTACCAGGACAGGTTTGGTATATAAAACTATCTCCTAACTGTTTAACGTCAAAAGTAATGGGTAAAGATTTGTGTTCTAAAGTACCAGGAGGGTTTTTAGTTGTATCAGTTATAGGGTATTTACCCGCCTCGCAACCTAATAATAAACTTAATAAAATTACGATAAACAAATTTTTCATAGTTTCCTCTAATAATATATTAAAAAAATTGGATTATAGTCAATTGTGATTCGAATTAGGAAATTTTGATTGCTACTTGCGTCCAATAAATTATGTTATGTTAAAGCAGATTCTCGCTAAAATATAGCATGAGATAACAGTTTAACACAAATATATAATTACATCATTATAAAAATTTAGGATAAAGAAAAAAGTTATTTATTTCATAATTAAAAGGTGTTAATAATATATTTTAGGAGAAGCTATTATGGAAAACGTTGGCATATTAGTTGGTAGCTTAAGAAAGCAATCATTGAGCCGTAAATTAGCATTATCTCTTATTAAATTGAAACCATCTTTTCTAAATATGGAAATTGTGGAAATTTATCAGCTTCCTTTATACAATCAAGATCTTGATGATGAGAATCGTCCTCCAAAAGAGTGGGAAGAGTTTCGGGAAAATGTAAAAAAATTTGATGGTATTATATTTGTTTCGCCTGAATATAATATACTCATAATAAATGATTCTACGAAATGAATTGGTATATAATATTGAGATG
>CAYZUJ010000092.1:0-6233 GCA_964481375.1 uncultured Neisseria sp.
TATGCCTCGACCAGTAGTACCAATTTTATTACCACCCCTTTTTACTTCGCGGGCAGTAAACTTGATAAAGCTAACGAATTAGGAGTTACGATTATTGACGAAAAACAGTTTGAAAATCTTTTAAAAAAATAAATCTACTATGATTTTTTAGGTAGCATTTAGTTTTTTGTAAAATCACAATGAGTTACAGGAATAAAATTAATATTTTTTTGCAAAGTAAAATCACTTAAATAACTTCATAAAATTCATATAATCTCTAAAAATTATATTATTTTGAAACCTTGAAAATATTCAGCAAAAAAAGCTGAAAACTTAACAGCATCTATTAATAATTTTCGTAAATTATATTTATTTCTCTTCTGCCTCTTCTTATTCCTTAATAGAAAATTTTCACTATTGCACAAAAATCATAAAACCGATAGAGTATTACACTGAGTTAAATTTTTATTCAATAGCATATATTTTCTAATATTAATTATTTTTTAAGGAAAAAATGATGAATAGGATAACAGGGAATGTAATTAGAAAAGACATTAAACCATTTAATAAATTTAACACTCTCCAAGGTATTTCTTCATTAGAAAAAAAAATTATTAAATTATCAGATAATAAAAAAAACCAATTTGCTCAAACTTTAAATTACTTAAATATAGTTTTAAGATCCAGATATTCTGGGGTTAAAATGGATAAAAATATCCGATATTTTGATAATAAACAGGAACAAGGAAACTTCCCAATAACCACTGAAGGCGTAAAATTAGCTTTAAATAGCATAGTTGAAGATATTTGTGATGATGAAGTTACAGCTATATTAAATATTTGTACTCATAATCATGCCTTTTTAGATTCGGTAACAAGTTATACCAAAACAGCAAAAATTTTTATGAAATGTATCAATATGGAACCTGACTATACAGAATTAAATCATATTAAAGAAGTATTAGACAGCAATTTAAAAGTTAAATTCAAAGATAAAAGATTTTATGAAATATTATTTTTATGTGCAGATAATAATTTAGATAATATTAATCTTGAATCCACTGATTTAAGTGGCTTAAATATGAAAAATATTTCACTAAAAAATGCCAGTCTTAAAAATATTAAATTAATAGGCACAATTTTAAAAGGTGCTATTTTACAAGATACTAATTTAGAAAATGCTATTTTAGAAAATGCAAATATAGAAGGCGCTTTTTTTAAAAAAGTTAACCTTAGAAATAGTAATCTTAAAAAAATCAAAGGTTTTAATGTAACTTTTGATAACACTGATTTAGCAGGTTGCAATATGGAATATGCTAAACTTTTTAAAGCATCTTTTATTAAAAAATCTATTTTAGAAAATGCATTTATGCAACATGCTAAATTAAGAAGTGCTAAATTTACTGAATCAAGTCTAATCTATGCTGATTTACGACATGCAAATTTAAAAGAAATTTACATGTATAAATGTGACATGAGTTATGCTGACTTTACTGGCAATAAGTTTTATAGCTCCTTTCTTTCTCACTCTGATTTTTCTAATGCACAGATGGAAAATACTCAATTCGAAGGCAGTAAATTTGGGGGGAGTAGTTTTAATAAAGCAAAATTAACGGAAGGGGTTTTTAAAAATTGTGATTTAAATGGGATTGATCTAAGTAATGCCTACTTGCAAAAATCTGAATTTTTATTTGATGATTTAACTGGTTTAATTGGGATTAATCAAATCAAAATATGTGGTACTGATTTTAAAGATGCAAAGTTCAAAAATATATTATTTAATTTATGGCTTCCTACTGAAAAAGCTGAATTAGATTCATGGGTTTCTAATAACAATACTAAAAAACTATTAAAAGCTATTTATTCAATTGAATCCCCTCATTTAAAATCTTCAACTATATCAAACGACTCAATTTCAACCACATATTCATATAAAGAATCATCTTCTAATAAATTAAGATTTGAAGCTACTAAACAATTGATATATTGGATTAATCATATAAAAAGAAAAAATCCCCCTATGTTTGATTTAATTTCTAATGATTTAGATGACTTTATTTTGGATAATGAAATGATAAAATTGGATTATGAAAAGTTAAAATTTCAAAGAACGGCAAGCTTTTAAATTTTTATAATAAATCTAAGGTATATTGACGTACAATGTTATCTATATGTATAATATCTTCAATTTCATAAATTGAATTAGTACCAAATTTATCTATAGCTTTATCTACAATTTTATTAATATCATAAAATTGAATATGTTTATTTAAAAAGGCTGCTACGGCCATTTCATTAGATGCATTTAACGCTGTGGTTGCAGCTGCACCTAAATTTAGAGCATCAAATGCTAATTGTAAACAGGGAAACCTTACCGTATCAGGCTTAGCAAATGTTAACCCATTAAATTGTGTTAAATCTAGTTTTTTACTTCCCGACTCAATTCTTTTGGGGTAAGATAATGCGTAAGCTATAGGTATTTTCATATCAATAGAACCTAATTGTGCTATTACTGATCCATCAATATACTCTACCATTGAATGAATTATACTCTGTGGATGAATCAATACTTCTATTTTATTACTGGGCATGTTAAATAACCAATGTGCTTCAATTACTTCTAATCCTTTATTCATAAGAGTACTACTATCTACAGAAATTTTCTTACCCATAGACCAGTTTGGGTGTTTAACTGCATTTTCTGGAGTTACATTTTTTAACTCTTCAAAACTAAAATTTAGAAAAGGCCCACCTGAAGCTGTTAAAATAATCTTATTTAAAAAAGAAACTGTTTTTGCCCCATTTAGGCATTGAAAAATTGCACTATGCTCACTATCAACTGGGATTAATTCTGCTTTTGAGTTTTGTAATTCTTGCATAAGCAACTTACCACCAGCAATTAATGATTCTTTATTTGCTAATAAAACTTTTTTACCTGCTTTTATAGCATTAAATGTAGGCATTAATCCCTGCGAACCAACTATAGCTGACATAACAATATCTACATTTGGTAATTGAACTATCCAATTAATAGAATCTAAGTCAGATAGAACCATTGTTGATGAATTATGCAATTTAAGTTTATCAGCTAAATTTTTTGCACCATCTTTATCTAGTAAAATTGCATATTTGGGTTCAAACTCTATACATTGATAAAATAATTTATCATGTTGACTTTTTGCTACTAAAGCAGTAACTTTATATTTGTCTCTATGATTTTTAATAACCTCTAAAGTATTACAACCAACACTTCCTGTTGAACCTAATATTACAATATCTTGCACTTAAATAAGCCCTCTAATCATAATAAAAGCAATTGTTATAATTGCAATTAAACTATCGATTCTATCGAAAACTCCACCATGCCCCGGTAAAATTGTTCCACTATCTTTTACTTTAGCTACTCGCTTTAACCATGATTCAAATAAATCTCCAATAATTCCTATTGTTGTTAAAACAAACGCAAACCGAATTACAGAAATATAATTATTTAAATAGCACACTAAATTAAAATATTTTAAAAAAGTAAAATATAATAAAACTAATACTAATCCAGCAAAAGCACCTTCAAGACTTTTTCCAGGACTTATTGTAGGTGCAATTTTATGCTTTCCAAATTTCCTACCAACAAAATAAGCTCCTATATCACTAATCCAAGCAACCGCCATTATACTAACTAGTTGCATTGCACCCATTAATTTGTATATTATTATAAAAGAATAGAATGCTGGAATAAAAATTAATATGCTTAAAATATAGATTACTAATTTTGAGAAATAGGTAGGTTGTTTAAATAAAACTAACGGAACAATAAATCCCCAAGAAATTATTCCTAAAATACAAATAACCACACTTATATCGTTTTTTATAAAATATATTGCTAATAATAATAATAGTAAAATAGATAATAAAACTATTTGAAAATATATACTAAACTTATACATCTTCAATAATTCTTGAGTAGCTATTAATAACATCATGAGTATTAAAATTACAAAACCACTTTCAGGTAATATAAATAAACCTACTGTTATTGTAAGTAATAATACTAGTGATGTAATTATTCTTTCTTTTAACATTATATTTCACTAACTAATTGTTCTGATGTCATTCCAAACCTACGCTCTCGTGTTAAAAACCACTCAACTGCCTTATCTAATTCTTTTTTAGTAAAATCAGGCCATAATTTTTCTGTAAAATAACATTCGCTATAAGAGGATTGCCACAACATAAAATTACTTAACCTAGTTTCCCCGCTAGTTCTAATTAATAAATCAGGATGTATATCTGGATAAGTAAGTAAATATTTTTCAAATGCTTCTTCAGTAATACTTTCATATTTATTTTTTGCTAATATTCTATTAACTGCTTGAATAATATCATAAGTTCCACTATAATCTAAACATATATTAAGCCTAAGCCCAGTGTTTCTATGAGTTAGATTTTCTATTTTACTAATTCTTTCTACAATATTAACATCTAATCTAGTTCTATCACCAATGAATCTAACAAGAATATTCTTATTATGTAATTTCTTAAACTCTTTATCTAATTGCTGAGCTAATAAACTCATTAAAAAAGACACTTCTTCTTGCGGTCTCTTCCAATTATCTCGACCAAATGCCCACAATGTAAGAACTTTAGTACCTAAATTAGAGCTATGCTCTATAATTTCTTTTACTCGTTTAACACCACGAACATGCCCCGCAATTCTAGGTAGATAACGTTTTTTTGCCCATCTACCATTTCCATCCATAATTATCGCAATGTGCTTTGGTATATCCACTAACATTCCATTCTATACTGTTAATAATTCTTTTTCTTTTTCTATGGTTAATTTTTCAATTTCTGAAATATGTTTATCTGTATATTTCTGTACCTCATCTTGACTACGATTCTCAATATCTTCAGAAATTAATTTATTCTTAAATTGCTCTTTAAATTCATTATTTGCATCTCGCCTAATGTTTCTAATTGCTGTTTTTGCTCTTTCTGCTTCAGATTTAACTACTTTAATTAACTCTTTCCGTCTTTCTTCAGTTATTAAAGGCATAGGCACCCTAATTATTGTTCCGCTACTAACCGGATTAAGCCCAAGATCGGAATCTCTAATTGCTTTTTCAATATTGCTTGCCATTTTTGCATCCCAAGGCTGTACTGTGAGTGTCTTCACATCAGAAACAATAATTGTAGCTAACTGATTAATTGGCGTAATAGTACCATAATAATCAATCTGAATATGATCTAATAACCCTGAATGCGCTCTACCAGTTCTAATTTTAGCTAGTGTTAAGCGATAACTTTCAACAGTTTTTTGCATTTTAATATCGCATTGTTTTTTTATTTCATTTACCATACTTTTAAGTTCCCTAAAAATTTATAATCATTCTATAAACGTTTATACTGCTTTATTACAGCCATTTTTTCCCTATTTAATTCCTTCTCTTTTTCTGTTTTACGCTTATCATATTGTTTTTTTCCCTTAGCAAGAGCTATCTCTACTTTAACTCTACCTTTTTTAAAATGTAAATTCAAAGCAATAATACTATACCCCTTTTGCTCAACTTTACCAATTAATTTATTAATTTCTGCTTTATTTAATAATAGTTTTCTTACTCTATTAGCATCAGGATGGACATGAGAGCTAGCTGAAATTAATGGAGAAATATGACAACCTAGTAACCAAATTTCTCCATTTTTAATTTTTATATAACTATCTCTAAGCTGCACCTTACCTTCGCGAATCGCTTTAATTTCCCAGCCTTCAAGGACAATTCCTGCTTCATATTTATCTTCAATAAAATAATCATGTAATGCTTTTTTATTATTACTAATATTCATTTTTTTACTTAATTCCTATTTAATTTAACCAATATTCTAGCACAAACCATGCCTATAAAATATAAGATAATTAATTCTAGATTTTGGATTTTATAATCAAAAGTAACAGTATTTTTTATTTCTTGTGTTTATTTTTTACATATATTAAAAAATCCTGTTAGGATTCTATAATTTTAGCTTATAACAAGTACAATTATAAACACAATATATTCCGTAAAATGCTAAAACATTTGATTTTTTAGATAAATGACTGTAAGTCATATGTTCATTTTAAAACTATAATAGTTTAAAATTTAATATTGAGTAACAAAAAAATTACTTGATCCTTGTAAATTATTGTACCTAAACTTACGCAATGCTAATTAAATTTTGCTAAAATACTGGTTCTTTAATTTTTAAGAACAGTTGGTATG
>CAYZUJ010000093.1:0-6187 GCA_964481375.1 uncultured Neisseria sp.
ATATTTAATTTATTTTTTATAAGTTCTATAGCAGGTAAAAACCTTTCTCGCATTAATCCACTAGAGTATAAGTTATCTGGGTGATAATTAGAGTTTGTAACGATATATATACCGTTTTCAAATAGTTTTTCAAATAATTTCTTTAATATCATTGCAGTTGCAATATCACTTACATGCATTTCATCTAAGAAAATAATTTTATATTTTTTTTTAAATTGTTTAGCAATTATTTTTAATGGATCTTTTTGCTTATTAAAAATAGATAATTCTTTATGAATTTCATTCATAAATTGATGAAAATGTAGTCTAATTTTTTCTTTTATAGGAATGGTTTTATAAAATTGGTTTAAAATCATAGATTTTCCACGTCCAACAGAACCATAAATATAATAACCATAATGAAAGTTTTTTTTAAAGATTTTGTTGAACAGTTTAGTAAAAAAATTTTGTTTTATGAAATTTGTAATAAAAAGGTCAAATTGTTGTAAAATACCCATCTGAAAAGAATCAAAAATTAATTTATTTTTTTCAGTTTGCTGGGTATACCAGTTTTGTAATGTTTTCATAATATATTTAGTATAAAAAGGTATTTTAAAAAAGTATGCAGACTATTTCAGATCCACGTCAATATTCGCTCTCATATCCGAACTCAAATATTGTTATAAATAAAGCCTTAAATGTAGCAAATGGGCAAACAAATATTAATGATTTAGAACAAATTATAATTAAATTATTACAACAGAATAATGATGCAACAATAAATATTGCTTTGAATTTAGCACCAAGTGCATTAATAAGCCAATTAATATGGCAAGCATTAACTAGAGCCATTAATTGTAACATAAATGGAGCAATAGTAAATATTTTTGCAATCCCTCTAGTTTTAGTTGCTGGTAGTAAAATCAAAGCTAATTTAAAAGCTCAATTAAATACAGACGAATTAAACCAATTTTTTTTTGATAATCAAATTTTTTCATTGAATTCAGATTCTTTTATTTCAGGCAAATTAATTAACCAATTGGATATTGCAAAAATGAAACCATCTCAAATTTATTATTGGACGCGTAATTTACCTAAGGCAAAGTTGTGGCTACCAATAGAATTATTGGGATCGGAGATTGAAGTTTTAAATGAAGGTGTATTTTTGCGATTTTTAATTGGAGTAACTAATACTGAGTTTAACTTAGCGAAATATAATGAAAATTCTATTAATTTTATGCAAAAAATTAATAAAGAACTAAAAAAAGAAGGAGTAACACTTTTTCCTATTCCTTTTGCTCCTGTAAAATTATCACAAGCATATTCAGTGGGGGATAATTATCGAAAGGAAATAGCTATCCAAGTTGCAGTTAGCAATATAGTACGTAAAATTCGTGATAATCATCAAACGCCAAAAGCAATGATTTCAACAGCAAATGGAGTAATAAAATTAACTATTATTAGTGTGGAAGATTCAAATTTAAAAGAAATATCATTATGGCATATGAATCAATTTGATGATTTTGAAAGTATTTTAGAAAAAATTACAAGTTTATTACAGGATATACCAATTGAGTGGAGTTATACAAATTAATTTAGTTTCAGAAATTAATTCAATTTTACCGCAGACTCAATGTACTCGTTGTGGTTATCCGTCATGTTTAGATTATGCAAAAGCTATTGAAAAGAACCAAGCAGAGATTAACCAATGTCCACCAGGTGGGTATGAGGGAATTGAAAAATTAGCAAAATTACTTAATAAAGCAGTAATGCCTCTTAACCCTATAAATGGTATTATTAAATCTAAACAAGTAGCCATAATTGATGAAGATATTTGTATAGGTTGTACTTTATGTATTAAAGCATGTCCGGTAGATGCAATTCTTGGGACTAATAAAATGATGCATACTGTTATAGAAATAGAGTGTACCGGTTGTGATTTATGTTTACCTGTATGTCCTGTAGACTGTATTTCGATGGTTGATGATATAATCCAAGAGTGGACTCCTGAAAGACAATCAAGAGCAAAATTAAGATTTGATAATAGAAATGAAAGACAAAATAGGCAAAGAGAAGAAAGAGAAGCAAGACTGAAAGAAATGACCTTAAATAAATAGATAAAACATTTATAAGGAAGCATGTATTATGGTTAAATTATTAAATAAAAGTTTGCTAGGAAGCAAACAGTTAAGGTTTTTAATTATAGTAGCCATAATTTCAAATTGTTTTGGTTTATTGTTTCCGATTCTAGGAAGTAATGATGCAAATTTTTATAGTGTTATAGCCAAACATATAGTGATTTCAAATGATTGGGTTAATTTAACGTTTGCTAATAAAGATTGGTTAGATAAACCGCATTTTCCATTTTGGATTATTGCTATATTTTATAAGATATTTGGAATAAATAGTTTTGCATATATTTTACCTGGTTTTCTATTTAATTTATTAGGAGCACATTATACCTACTTACTAGCTAGAAAATTATATAACAAAGAAGTGGGGTTAATGGCATGTTTGTTATATTTAACCACACTGCATTTAATGCTGTCATCAATAGATGTAAGGGCTGAAGCATTTCTTTTAGGAGAAATAATGCCTGCATGTTATTATTGGTTTTTGTACAATGAAAATGAAGGTATTAATATAAAGTACCTTTTTCTAGGTTCTTTATTTACAGCATTTGCAATTATGACTAAAGGTGTTTTTACATTATTGCCTATTACTAGTGGTTTAATTATAGGTTGGATTTATAATAGGCAGTTTAATAATTACAAAAAATGGTTATTTGCCTTATTGCTATTAATAATTTTTATTTTGCCTGAAGTTATTTCGTTATATTATCAATGTGATGCTCATCCTGAAAAAGAGATATTTGGGCAAGTAAATGTTTCAGGAATAAAGTTCTTTTTTTGTGATAGTCAATTTGGGAGATTTTTTGACTTTGGTCCAATTGTAAAACATTCCACTTCAATAGCACATTATTTTTTCTTTATGCATACATTTTTATGGGCATTTTTACCATGGTGGCCAATATTTTTTGTGGCAATCTGGAATATTTTTAAAGATTTTAGAGTTGCTAAAGATCCTATCGAAAATAATAAATATAAATATGTATATTTATTAGGTTCATTATTTCCAACTTTTATTTTATTTAGCTGTACTTCGTTTCAGTTAGATCATTATACCAATATAATTTTCCCCTTTGCATCAATTATATGTGCAAATTGGATTGAAAATAAAGCTACAAGATTATCAAAACATATTATTTATAGGGTTCAGGTTGTAATATCTTTTATATTAGTTATTGCAATTACAGTATTGAGTGTATTATTATTTAATAGTATTTTATTAATGGCTATTCTTAGTGTATGTATATTAGTGCTATTGTTATTTATTATCTTAATTCACAATTATGGTTTAACTAAAGCAATAGTTTATCCATTTTTAGCAATTAACCTTGCTTTTGTTTTTATAATGCTTATTAATGGAAAAATTTATGATAAATATGATGCTGGTTATCAAATTGCAAAATATCTAAAAAAAGAACCAGCTTTTTCACTTATTGATTATCAGGTAAATTATTCTAGTTTAGAATTTCATTTAAATAAAAATGATAAATATCAACGTGTTGAAGATATAGATAAATTATTAAAAATAGAAAAACCATATTATTTGGTAATTAATGCAAATCAGTGGGAAAAAATAAAGGAAAAGTTTTTATCAAATACAGTAATTAAAGAATTTAGTTGGATTAAGCAAGAAAAATTTATCCCAACTTTATTTAATAAAGATATGAAAGAAGCTAATATAGAAAAGCTTTTATTAATAAAGATTCTATAAATAGATTTTATGTAAGTATAGTAGAGTTAACCCAATTTAAATATGTAGGTAAACCTTTAGTAATATCAATAGCTATTATTTCGGGTAACTCATATTTATGTAATTCTTTGATTGATTGTTCAAGTTCTATATATTTATCAGTATTAGTTTTTATTAATAAAATATATTCTTCAGATTCCTCAATTTTGTTTTGCCAAAAGTATACTGAATGGCATTTAGAAGTTATGTTTACACAGGCACATAACTTTTTTTTAACTAGATTATGAGCAATGAGTTTGGCATCTTCTAAGGTTGATACATTAGTTAGAACTAGTATTACTGACATAGTTTTATATTCCTTCCTACTAAGCAAATTTATACTAACATATTGGCTAAAATAATCTTATTATTTTTTAACCATTGATTAGCTATTTTATAATCAGGGTATATTTGCTTAACCGCATTCCAAAAATCTTTAGAATGATTGAAATGTTTTAGATGGGTTAATTCATGAACTACTATATAATTTATTACTTCAAGCGGCAACATAGATAATCTATAGCTAAAACAAATTGTACCATTAATATTACAACTTCCCCACCGGCTTTTTGCATTAGTTATTTTAAAGAAAGTATATTTAAAATTAAATTTTTGCGAATATTCTTCTATTATTGGTTTTACTAATTTTTGAGTTTGGAGTTTATACCATTGGGGTATCTTATTTAAAAATCCAGCTTTAATAATAAATTCTGTTCCTGTAAATTCAACTGGGTTAGTTTGATGATTATTTTCTTTGACAGGGTATTTGTCTCCTAAAAAAAATAATAAGTTTTCTGATTGCTTTATAATCGCTAATTCATTATTTATTTGTTCTAGCTGTTGTTTAATCCAGTTTTGGTTTTTAGTGATAAACTCTTTAATTTGAAATTTAGAAGCTCTATTAGGAACCTTAATTGATATTTCACCACAAGGTTTAATAATAATGGCAAAACTTTTTCTTTTGGATTTAATAATATTATATTCATTCATTGTATGTTTTATAGCTTCTACTTGTTAATCACGTATTTTTTGAAAAGTGGGGTTGTAACCGCAAACCCGATAAAAAATTTATATTAAATTAAAATTAAAACATCAATTTTATTAAACTATATACCAACTGTCAAAGCGCAAATAAAATCCATATGTATCGAGCAAGAAAATTCCATACCCAGAATTATAAATTATTTGTTATTCTTCATATCTTTTTATTTACAATATTTAAAGTTCCAACTGGTCCATAAGTGATTTGTAATGAATTTGATGATGTTACACCTTCATAAATTGCATCAACTATAGAGGTTCCTACAGTTAAAGCTGTAGCTAATCCTTTGGTACCAGGAGCATTACTTATTTCTATACTAACAGGATTCGATGATCTCCATGTAGCTACTTCCGTTACATTATCAGTTTCACCGTTACTCCATTTGGCAGTTGCAGTACATTGTACTTGTCTGTCATTTAATTTCAAACCATCTAAAGTTATTTCTTCTAAAATTGCATTCTCTACTTGTAAAAGTGCAGCTTTACTAGATATAACACCTAAAGTTGCTACTATATTTGTCGTTCCTCGTGCTATTCCAGTGGCTCTACCTATATTTTGCGCATTATCTATTGTAGCAACATTAGGGTTAGATGAAAACCATGTAACTTCACTGGTAATATCTTGTATTGTGCCACCTGTATATCCTCCTAAAGCTATATATTGCTGAAAACGACCTTCTGGTACGACTGAATTAGTTGGAATTATTTCAATTGAAGTTAAGATTGCAGGAGTCACTGATAAAACAGCAGTATTACTAATTACACCACTTAAAGTTGCTGTTATAGTGGTTAAACCTGGAGTTATTGGTCTTGCTACACCTTGATTACCACTTGCATTACTTATTGTAGCAACAATTGGGTTAGATGAATACCATGTCACTTGTCTCTTAATATTTTCTGTTGTGCCATCTGAATATGTTCCTATAGCTGTATATTGCTCAACTGTTCCTATTGGTGCAATTGCATTAGTAGGAGTTATTGCAATTGAAATTAAGGTTGCAGGAGTCACTGTTAAAACTGATGCTAAGCTAGTCACACCATTTAAACTAGCAGTAATATTAGTTACACCTGGAATTATTGGTGTTGCTAAACCTTTACTACCACTTGCATTACTTATTGTAGCAAAATTTGGGTTAGATGATATCCATGTTACTTGATTAGTAATATTTTCTGTTGTGTTATCTGAATATATACCTATAGCTGTATATTGCTCAACTGTTCCTAATGGTGCAGTTGCAATAGGTGGGGTTATTTCAATTGAAGTTAAGGTTACTGGATTTACTGTTAAAACTGACGCTTTGCTAGTCAC
>CAYZUJ010000094.1:0-446 GCA_964481375.1 uncultured Neisseria sp.
CTTGAAGTTAAATAAAGATTATTATATCCAGCTACATGTAATTTCTTTGCTATGGTAATACCATCAGCTATAATAGTAAACCCTGAATCATCACAATAAAATCCATCCAATATAATTTTAGTATCTAACGGATATTGTTCTACATCTTTTAAAAAATCTGCTGGGTCATAATAAAAATCTACTTTTAGATGAGCGTAATATTTTGTTATTAAATCACTTATAAATTCACGAGCATCATCTACCCATACCATATCTACTTTTTTACTTTTAGGCATTATTAGTTCAGTTAAGTTGAGTGAAATAGCAAAAACAAGTGATTTAGGTAGAATTTTAAAATTATTCTTATTTGATTTTTTCTAATATCAAAATCCATATAATAGTTTGTTACCACTATATTAAAATTTGAGAAGGGTATCAAAAAATGGATGTGGCAGAAAATATATAAA
>CAYZUJ010000094.1:456-4000 GCA_964481375.1 uncultured Neisseria sp.
CACTTTTATCTATGCTATTGCTGCATTAGAAATATTGAATCCAAATTTTGAGGCACTGAAAGAAAGAGTAAAAGATTTAATTTCAGTAAATGAATTAATTTTTAATAGTAATAACAACCAGATTGGAGTAATTAACCATCAAAAAATCAACGCATTACCTAAACGTAAGATGATTTCTGATGGTATTAAGGTTTATTAATATGATACAATTTATTTAGTGGTTTGCATAAATAATTAGTGATAATATATTAACTATATTTTAAGAAAATTACATCTATGAAATGTTTAGAAAATTATTTTGCCGTTCCAGAAGCAAAACAACAACACTTTATTCCAGATTCAATATTAAAAAACTTTTGTTTAAATAATAATGGTAGGATTTATACTTATAGTAAAAATCTAAAGAAAACATGGGATTCGCAAACAAAAAATACTGCAAAAATGAATTGTTTTTACAATTTTAAAACTAAAGATTTAAGTATAGAGTTAGCATTAGGTGAAATTGAAAGCATGATAGCTTCAACATTCCAAAAAATTTTAAATAATCAGGAGAGGTTAATTTTAACAAATGATGATATCGGTTCTTTAATTAATTATTATTATATCCAAATGCATAGAACTCCTAGTTCCAAGGCTTTATTTTCACAATATTTAAAGCAAGATGCAAAGCAAAGTATTCAAATAATTCCAGAGTTTTGTAAGTTACAGAATGAGCATAATAATAGTATAGAAATTAAATTTAACGAAAGCGTTATATATGATATTTGGTTAACAAATATTTTTCAAATATCAGATATCAGAATTAAGAGTTTTCTAAATGATTTTATTATTACTATAATGGTTAATAATGAAAATAAGCTCATTATTAATGATAAAGGATATGCTTCATATCATGCTTTTCAGTTTTTTCCTATTTCAAACAACATAATTTTAATTTTCCAGAATAATAAGCTTCTTAGTAATTATGTAACAGATATAAATTCTCATGATTTAACACATTTATATAGATTTGGTAAAGCAAGCACGTATCAAGTTGATTGGTATAATTCTTTACAAGTGCAACAAGCTAGCCAATATATTTTTGCACCATCTAAAGAATTATTGGAATTCTACACTAATCCATTAAATTCTCAAGATGTATTTAAGGATAATTATAAACAGTCTGCCAAAAATAAAGTTTAAAGACTCTTAAATTCTTGTGACCAAATTTGTGACTAATTTGAAGCTTATTATAGGCTAAAATAGGTTGGTGTAGTTATTCGTATTAAATACGGCTTTTATAAAATCAATATACATATCAATCTATTATAATAAATTTAAATTATTAAGCAATAGGGTTCAATTCCCATAGCGGGTAATGTAAGTAGAAGCAATAGAAAACAAGTAGTACTATTTTTAATTGGAGTTGATACCGCAAAAGAATTGCTTTATCAAAGGCTTAAAATAGAATTTGCTGGAGCTAACTATATACATTTTCCTAGAGAGTTAAATAAAGGCTGTGATGAGCAATATTTTAAAATGCTCCTTAGTGAAAAACGTATATTAAAATTTGAGAAAGGTATCAAAAAATGGATGTGGCAGAAAATATATAAACGGAATGAGGCATTAGACACTTTTATCTATGCTATTGCTGCATTAGAAATACTAAGTCCAAACTTTGAAATGCTTAAGGAAAGATTAAAAGATTTAACGTTAATAGACAATTTATTGATAAATAATACTCGCGTTAATAATATGAGGGTAGTAGATCAGCAAGAAATAATACAGTTACCTAAACGTAAAATGATTTCTAACGGGATTCATATTTATTAAATTTAATAAACATTCATATATAAACAAATTAGATGTATAGTAAAAATAACAAAATAATAATCAATTACCCAACAAAAGAATATGTTAAAAAAGATATAAATTATGGTAAAATTCATACGAATGTTGTTGAAAAGTGTATGCTTTATTGAAGCGAGATATTATAGTAAAATTTCATAAAGTATAAGTAAAATAACTATAAAAATATATTTATGAATTTTATTTAAGATGCACTTAAAAAAAGAACCATTTTCAATCTAATTATTTGTTAAATAGGCGTATATAGGATGAATAAAGAAACTTTTTTATTAAAAGTATTAAGTATAATTAATACACCATTATCTCCTATTCAGATTCAAAAATTATTTTTTTTATTAGAAAAAAGATTGCCAAAAGATGCTAAATATTTTGAATTTAAACCATACTTTTATGGACCATATGATAAGCAATTGACTTTATTATTAAACAAACTAATATTTAATAATAAAATTCAAGTTTTAACAATGAATAATGTGGATTATTATCAGCTTAATAAATATTATTTTGAAAGCACAGCAGATTTTTTAGATAATAGGAAAAAAGAATTTATTCTTGAAATTATAGATTTTATTAAACGTAAAAATTTTAAAGAATTATGTTTTGCGATTTATAATGAGTTTCCAGAAATGAAAGTTAATAGTGTTTTTAATGGATAATAAATATGACAATTATTGTAGGTATATTATGTAGCGATGGCACTGTAATTGCTTCGGATAGTATGGCATCTAATAATATAGGTCTTTTGAATTTTATAGGAATAGAGAATTCAAAAACTGAAATAATCAAGGATTTTATAGTATCATGTGCAGGTGATGATAATTTAATGACAGTATTTATAAATTTTCTTAACTCCTATAGTAGACCAAGTGTTATACAAAATAGTGATTGTATAGCATTTTCTATTAGCGGTGGCTTTCGACAGTATTGTGAACGACTATATATAGATCCAATTAAACTGGATACTCCAATTCAGGTTATAAATAATCAAGTATTTATATTAGATCCAATTAAACAACAATTAATTGCTAATTTTTATAAAAAAATAGATGAACAATTTCATGCAATAATTACATTTGAACATAATGGTAACCATTTTTTATATTATTTTGCAGGTTTTCAACCACCTCAAACACTAAGAGATAATGGATTATGGTATAAAATTATTGGTTCTGGAAACTTAATTGGAATGCCTTCAATTCATTTAATAAAAAATATACTCAATATAAAATATAAGCCAAATGTAGAAAAAGCAATTCAGTTAGCCTACTGGACCATACATCATTCAATAGAAGCTAGTTCTGGAGGTATTGGTGGAAATATTAAGATAATCAAATTGCAACGGAATGATGAAAAATATCTATTTGAAAATGTTGATACTACTGGCTGTAAAGAATACATCGACAATATGTACCAACACATACATAATTTTAATACAGAAATTAAGAGTAGCGAATTATTACCCACTATAAATAGCCAAAATAATATTTGTTATAAAGTAGATGCATAATATTGATAAAAATTTCAAAATAGGATAATTTAAGTGGTATCAATTTTAACTGCAATTAAAAATCTCAGCAATAAACAAAATAATAAAATACCTGAAAATATTCAATCTAATGAACCACAAAAGGCTTCTGATTTATTAAAATATTTAATGGTAAATGATACAACATCTATAAAACAAAATAATTATGAG
>CAYZUJ010000094.1:4010-6044 GCA_964481375.1 uncultured Neisseria sp.
ACGCGACCAAAAAACTACTAAAATTATATTTAATATATTTATCTAGTAGAATTTCAGTTAACGCAATGGGTGATAGCTTACAGTTTTATATACAAAATTTATTTCTAGAAAATATTAACAATCTTTCAGTAGAAGAGTTAAATAGTCAAAAACAAGAAATATTTAGTTGGCTTGGTAATCAAAATAATATACCAGATCTTATTCTAAAAAATGGAGATGCGATTGAAATTAAAAAGATTGAGACTGCTGGTAGTTTGGCTTTAAATAGTTCTCATCCCAAACAATTTATTTCAAGTGATTCTCCACTGATATCTGTTGGTTGTAAAAATTGTGAGGGGATAAATAGATATTGGAAAAAAGAGTTATGGTATATTATTGGCACAGTAAATAATAATAGGATACGATACTTATTTTTTATTCAAGGTAGTTTATATGCTGCTCATGAATCAATATATTTAAGAATTAAACATAATATTAAGACTGGGGTTGAGAGAATAGATAATATTCAGTTTTCTGAAACAAATGAACTAGGAAGAGTCAATAGAGTAGACCCATTAGGTATTACTTCATTACGTATTAGAGGTATGTGGTCAATATGTAACCCATTCTCTGTTTATAATTATATTCCAGAAATAGAGCGTAACGGTACAAACGAAAAACTAATTGCTTATGCAATAATTGAAAAAAATAAATACAATAATTTTTTAGCAGAAGATAAAAAAATTATTGAACTAAAAAATAATATTGATATTTTTGACAAGCAAATTAAAAACCCAGATAATCCAGCTCAATTGATAGAGTCGAAATTAATAAGAATTGTGGTGTAATATGAAATTAATTTCATTATTTTCTGGAGCTGGTGGCTTGGATCTTGGTTTTAAAAATGCAGGATTTGAAATTAAATTTGCTAATGAAAATGATAAAACAATTTTTGATACATATAAATATAATCATCCAAAAACATATCTTAATACAAATGATATTAAAAAATTAAAAATTAAAGATTTGCCGTATGTTGATGGGGTGATTGGTGGACCGCCATGTCAAAGCTGGAGTATTGCAGGTGCAAGGAGAGGGGTAGATGATCTAAGAGGACAATTATTTTTTAGTTATATACAAATTATATCTGAAAAATCACCACTTTTTTTTGTTGCAGAAAATGTTGCAGGTATATTAAACAATAAACATAAAAATGCTTTTGATGAAATTTTAAACCAGTTATCTAATGCTGGAAATTTTGGCTACAATATTGAATTCAAGTTGATTAATGCGGCAGATTATGGAATACCACAAGAACGTAAGCGATTATTTATAATTGGGTATAGAAAAGATATTAATAAACGATTTAATTTTGAAAACTTAAATAAATTTAAAAGTAGTAGATTATTAAAAGATGCTATATTTGATTTACAAGATAAACTAGATGATAAATTTATAACTAATCATGAATACATGGTAGGAGGATTTTCTACTATATATATGTCAAGAAATAGAGTACGTTCATGGGGTGAAGTATCTTATACAATTCAAGCCGGAGGACGTCATGCACCCATACATCCAAATGCTCCAAAAATGATAAAAGTAGGAAAAGATCAAATGATATTTGTACCAAATAATGAGCATTTATATAGAAGATTAACTGTTAGAGAGTGTGCAAGAATTCAAACTTTTCCAGATAATTTTAAATTTATATATAATAATATTAATGATGGCTACAAAATGGTTGGTAACGCTGTTCCTGTTAAATTAGCTCAAATAATTGCGAATATAATAAAAAAAGATTTATTTAATTAAAGTTATTAAGATAACTAGCTAACAGCCTGTTAACTAATTATTTGAGTATAGAAATAATTATGGTATTTGGATGATTTAAAAATATTTTATACTCTAGCCCAAATTTAGCCCAAAAAGATAAATCTTAAAATAAATACTTAAGTAAAACAGTATATAGTAAAAATATGGTGGTTTATTCAATTCCTGCCACTTCCACCATATATATTTATCAAAATCACTATTCTAGCTCTTTATTACCAA
>CAYZUJ010000095.1:0-6040 GCA_964481375.1 uncultured Neisseria sp.
CTACATTTTACAATGTATGGCAGCCAATTTGTTTTATAAAGTGTAAGGTAGTAAGAAATTTGATAATTTAAATTTATCCAATTGTACTTTTATAAACTGCAAATTTGTTAGTGCAGAATTCATAAATACAAATTTACAAAACACGAGATTTATAAATTGTGATTTTTCTTATTCTCGCTTCTATTATGAAAATTTAAATAAAGTTAAAAATACAGAATTTATGTTTTGCAAATTTGGTGACTTCAAAAACTGTTGGTTTAATGAAAAAACAGATAACTTACCCTTTATAATTAATAATAATCTTGAAAAAGCAAATAAATTAATCTTAGAAAATTTTATTGAAAGACAAAAAAATCAATTATTGCCAAAAAATAAAATTATATTAAATTCAAAATTAAACAATATTCGTCAAGATAAATGTTCTGAAATTAGGCTCAATAATTGTGAAATAAGATTGATATGCCCTATTACATACGAAATTCCTGCAACTGAAAATATTTGTGCAATAGCAGAAAATAATAAATTCATACAATTGTATGATTATCCATCTTTAATCGAATCCTTACAGTTAAATTACAAAAACCCTATAAGTCAAAAACCATTGTTAGATATTTACTACTTGTTAACTACTTTCGATGTATTCAAAATCATGATTTAATAGTGTATATAAAAACCTCCTTTTTTTATTTACACATCAATATGTTATATAGCAAACATTTGACAAATATTGTAATTAATGATAAAATTATGTCCTTACAATAGTTTGTATTTCAAATAAACTTTATGTTTAACTCTACAAAACTTACATATAGTATTAAATATAATTTTTTAATTTTAAGAGGTATTATAAATGATTCATTTATATTCTGACTCACGTTGCTCATTTTCACATCGAGCAAGAATTGTATTAAATATAAAAGACATGGATTTTAAGATAATTGATATTAATATAAATTTACGACAAGATTTAATGCTATTAAACCCATATAATGAAACACCTGTTTTAGTTGATGATATAGATAAAAACAATAAGAAAAAAGATTTAATCCTTTTAGATACAGATATTGTATGTGAATATATTGATGAACGGTTTCCTCACCCGCAATTAATGCCGATTGAACCTGCAGAAAAAGCTCGATTACGTATGTTAATGCATCATTTTGATAAAGAACTATTTCAACATTTGCGTCAATTAGATAATAACCTTGGTAATAAAGATGCAAAAGCAAAAAAAGAATCTGAAAAAATAAAAAAGAAAATTATATCAGGCTTGGATAGTATTGCCAATGTTTTTGTTACTAATAAAAAAGCCGAATATTTATTTGGTAATTCCTTTACCTTGCTTGATGCCGCGGTACTCCCATTATTATGGCGATTAAAACATTATGAAATTGAACCTAAACCTCATTGGTCAGGAATGTTAAAATATGCAGCTAAACAATTTGAAAAACCAGAATTTATAGCAGCATTAACACCTGCAGAAAGAGGAATGAGATAATCATGTTAGATCAAAAACCTTATTTTATTCGTGCTATTCATGAATGGTGTAGCGATAATGAACTTACACCATACTTAGCCAGTAAAGTTGATATTCATACAATAGTGCCTAGTCAATATATACAAGATGGGCAAATTATACTAAACATTGCAAATATTGCAACAAAAGATTTAAATATTGATAATGAATGGATTACTTTTCAAGCGACTTTTGGTGGCATTATAAATGATATAGCAATTCCTGTAAGTAATGTAATTGCTATATTTGCCAAAGAAAATGGAGAAGGCATGCAGTTTGAAGCTACTACATCACCTTCTATACAAAATAATAATTTAAATAATAAACAAAGCCGTTTAAAATTAGTGAAATAATATGTTCAAGCTTAATTTAAGCGGATTAAATTGTCCCTTGCCTGTTTTAAAGCTTAAAAAATTTCTAATGAATATTGGACCTTTAGAAATAGTTCAAGTTACTACAACAGATCTTGCTTCAATAGATGATTTTAAAGAATTCTGCTTAAAAACTGGACATAAATTAATTTCACAAACCATAGACAATGGAATAATAACTACCATTATTCAAAAAAGAGAATAATTTAAAAATATTCCATTTTTTAATATTTCTTTATATACTGTAGGAATTAAATATAAATGACAAATCTACCCAATAATGAAGAAAATCATATTATTCAAGAACGACGTCAAAAATTAGTAAAATTCGTAATAAAACTGTAGCTTATCCCAATAATTTCTCCCCTACTATAACAGCTGAAAAAACCCATAAAACTTATGGTCACTTTAATTTAGAACAATTGAGTAACGAAAAAATTCAGGTAAAAATTGCCGGCAGAATGATGCTAAAACGTATTATGGGCAAAGCTTCATTTGCTACTTTATTAGACGGGATAGCAAAAGTCCAAATTTATGTTAGTAAAGTGCATGTTGGTGAAGAGAAATACGAAGATTTCAAACATTGGGATATAGGTGATATTTTAGGAGTGTGCGGTCATTTATTTAAAACTAAAACTGGTGAATTAACAGTAGAAGTTGAGCAAATTGAACTTTTGAGTAAAAATCTTAGACCATTACCTGAAAAATTTCATGGATTAACTGATCAAGAAATCCGTTATCGTCAACGATATGTTGATTTAATAATGAATATTGATACTAAAAATGTTTTTATAAAAAGATCAAAGATTATTCAATCAATTAGAGAATCTATGGTATCGGCTAATTATCTTGAAGTTGAAACACCCATGATGCACCCTATTCCTGGTGGTGCTACAGCTCAACCATTCATTACTCACCATAACTCACTAGATATGCCCCTATATTTAAGAGTTGCTCCTGAATTATATTTAAAACGCCTAATTGTTGGTGGTATAAACAGAGTTTTTGAAATTAATCGTAATTTTCGTAATGAAGGTTTATCAACTAGGCATAATCCTGAATTTACTATGCTTGAGTTCTATGAAAGTTACGCTGATTATAAAAAAATGATGCAACTTACCGAGCAGATAATACGTAAAGCTGCCTTAGATTCCATTGGTACACTTCAATGTGAGTACCAAGGCCACATTGTTAATTTGGAAAATGATTTTGATAAACTTACAATTATCAATGCAATTATAAAGTATAATCCTCAATATACACTAGATAATCTTAATAATATTCATTTTCTTAAAGATGAAATTTATAAACTTACCAAAGAAAAACAATCAGCAAATAGTTTAGGTGTTTTACAGTTACTCTTATTCGAAGAAACTACAGAAGCTAAATTGTGGCAACCTACATTTATTTTAGATTACCCCGTAGATGCATCCCCCCTTGCTAGACAATCTGATGTTAATCCCGAAATTACGGAAAGGTTTGAATTATTTATAGTAGGCAGAGAGTTAGCAAATGGTTATTCTGAACTTAATGACCCAGAAGAGCAAGCAGAAAGATTTAAAAAGCAAGTTGCAGAAAAAAATGCTGGGAATAATGAAGCTATGCATTATGATACAGACTATATTCGTGCTCTAGAATACGGAATGCCTCCAACCGGTGGCTGTGGAATAGGAATAGACCGTCTAACAATGCTACTTACTAATGCCGCATCAATTCGTGATGTTATATTTTTTCCCCACATGCGTCCTGAATAATAAATTTTAAATTGTATAGTTAGCTACTATAAAAGTGTGTGATAAAATATCAACTGCCAATAATTTTATTAAAAGGTATAATGCCATGAATACTCCTCGCCTTACTATAGCTGAAAGCTTTCCCGAACTAAAAGACTCCCTTCATTATTTAAAAACTAATAATCATCATTTTATGCACTTATTAGCTCAATATAAAAAAATTGATGATAAAATTTATTCTTTTGAAAATGATTTGGAAATATTAGACGATAATTCGTTAGAAATTTTAAAAAAAGAACGGGCTATTTTAAAAGATCAAATCTATAATCTACTTATTAATCATAAATTAAATGCAAACAAAAAATAATTTAGATTTATTTGAAGATATAGAAACTACTAGCAATAGTACTCTTATTAAAGAGCAGATTGATAATCTAACTAATAATCTAATTAAGTATAATGATTTATATCATAATAAAAACGAATCACTAATTAGTGATGAGGAATATGATCAATTATTCCGTCAACTACAAATTCTTGAAGCAAAATACCCTAATTTTAAAAGAAAAGATTCACCAACTAGTATAGTTGGCGGGAAAGTATTGCCTGAATTTATTCAAGAACCCCATACTGTTTCAATGTTATCTCTTAATAATATCTTTTCAGATATGAATGAAGTTAATGAAGAGTTAAAATATAAAGAATTATTTCAATTTAATAAAAGAGTATGTGAAGGTTTAAATCATTCCCATTTAGATTATGTAGCTAGTCCTAAATATGATGGAGTTGCTATTAGCTTATTATATGAAAATGGCATTTTAACAAAATCTTTGACTCGCGGTGATGGATTTACTGGAGAAAATATAACGCAAAATGTAAGAACGGTTAAAAATATCCCTAAAATTTTACCTATAAAAAGTCCACCCACGTTATTAGAAGTAAGAGGCGAAATTCTTATTTTTAAGGAAGATTTTATTAAATTAAATACATGGCAGAATGAAATTGAAGGTAAACAATTTGCTAATCCACGAAATTTAGCTGCAGGAAGTTTACGCCAATTAAATAGCACTATTACTGCTAAACGCCCATTACATTTTTTTGCTTATTCAATTGCAAGAAATAGTAATGATATTGAATTTAAAACCTTTTATGAACAATTACAATATTTAAAAGAATTAAATTTTGATATTAGTAAATATTGCCAATTAATTGATAGTGTTTCTGGATTAATAAAATATTATGAATCAATCTTACAAAAAAGAAATGATTTGCCTTTTGGTATTGATGGAGTTGTTTATAAAATAAATAAAATTAGCTATCAAGAACAATTAGGGTATGTTTCAAGAGCACCTCGTTTTGCAATTGCTCATAAATTTCCGGCTGAAGAAATTGAATCACAAATTTTAGACATAGTAGTTCAAATAGGCAGAACTGGGGCTTTAACTCCAATTGCTAAAATTAAACCTGTTTTTGTAGGTGGTGTGATGGTTAGTAATGCTACCCTTCACAATCAAGATGAAGTTAAACGCAAAAATATTCGCATAGGTGATTATATAATTGTTAGGCGTGCTGGCGATGTTATTCCTGAAGTAGTTAAAGTGATTCTTTCTAAACGACAAACCAATAATACTAAAGAATTTGTTATGCCTAGAACATGCCCTGTTTGCGGATCACACCTAATAAAAGAAGAAAATGAAGTAATAATACGTTGTAGTGCTGGTTTATATTGTGATGCACAAAAAAAACAAGCTATTACCCATTTTGCTAGCAAACTTGCAATGAATATTAATGGCTTAGGTGAAAAAATTGTAAACCAATTAGTCGATAGTAATTTAATTCATACACCTGCTGATATTTATAAATTAACTTTTGATAAGTTAGAACCTCTAGAAAGGTTTGGTCAAAAAAAATCTGAAAACTTACTAGCATCTATTAATAAAAGCAAAACCACAACACTAGCAAGATTTATTTATGCTTTAGGAATAAGACATGTGGGTGAAGCTACCGCTAAAGATTTAGCAAATACTTTTGGCAGTCTTAAAGCTTTAATAGATGCCTCACTAGACCAGCTTTTACTAGTTCATGATATTGGCAGCATCATAGCTTTATCAATTATTGATTTTTTCTCAGAAAAACATAATTTGCAAGTTATTGAAGAGCTTATTAATTTAGGCATTACCTATACTGAAACTAAATTATCTAAAAAATTTAATCCAAATGTTAGTAATAAAATTTTTGTTTTAACAGGCACTCTTAATAACTATACACGCGATGAGGCTAAAGCTATAATTGATGATTATGGTGGTAAAGTAGCAAATAGTGTTTCAAAAAAAACTAATTATGTTGTAGCTGGTAGCGAATCTGGTAGTAAACTTGATAAAGCTAACGAATTAGGAGTTACGATTATTGACGAAAAACAG
>CAYZUJ010000096.1:0-5815 GCA_964481375.1 uncultured Neisseria sp.
AATTAAAGAACCAGTATTTTAGCAAAATTTAATTAGTATTGCGTAAGTTTAGATAAGCCAAAATAGATATTAGAAAATTATTCCGTGTAAAGTTCGAATACATATTGGAAAATAGATTCATTAAAATAATGTTTTATTTTGATATAATTTATGTTAAAATATCGGTTTCGTGTCTCAACCATAATAGCATTGATTCCTCATAGATGCAGTGTTGTAGAAAAATTTTTAATAGGGATACTATTCAATGGCAAATACAGCTCAGGCAAGAAAACGAGCACGTCAAGCAGTTACTAGACGTGATATGAATTTTGCTTTAAGAACAGAATTTAGAACAGCAATTAAAAAGGTTTTAAAAGCTATTAGTTCTGGTGAAAAATCTGTTGCGCAAGCTGAATATATAAGTGCCCAATCAGTAATTGACAAAATTGCAAGAAAAGGTATTTTTCATCTAAATAAAGCAGCAAGGCATAAAAGCAGATTATCAGCTAAGATAAAGGCTCTTGCATAATTAAAATAGACCCCGATTTATCGGGGTTTGTTTTTACAAAGTAGGTAAATCAAAATGTTAAAAAGGCCAGAATTATTATTACCGGCAGGTACTTTAGAACATATGCGTTATGCATATGATTTTGGGGCAGATGCTATTTATGCAGGGCAGCCACGTTATAGTTTACGAGCACGTAATAATGAATTTCAGCTCGAACAATTGCAAACTGGAATTAATGAAGCAAAAGCGCGGGGGAAAAAATTTTATGTAGCTAGTAATATTTTACCACATAATGGTAAAATTAAAACTTACTTAAGAGATATGGAACCTGTAATTAAATTAAAACCCGATGCTTTAATTATGGCAGATCCTGGTTTAATAATGATGGTTAGAGAAAAATGGCCGGAAATTGATATTCATTTATCTGTTCAAGCAAATACAGTTAATTATGCTGCTGTCAAATTTTGGAAAAAATTAGGATTAACAAGAATAATATTATCTCGGGAATTATCATTAGATGAAATAGAGGAAATTCGCCAAGAGTGTCCTGATATGGAGTTGGAAGTTTTTGTTCATGGAGCTTTATGTATTGCTTATTCAGGAAGATGTTTATTATCAGGATATTTTAATCATCGTGATCCTAATCAAGGGACTTGTACAAATGCATGTCGCTGGGAGTATAAAGTTTATGATACTAATTTAACAGATAGTGGTGATGTAAAGCCGCTAGAAGGATTCAATTTTAATCAAGAGTTGGAAAAAGCCAATAATCTTTTTGCAGCATGTGGTGAAGTAAAAAGACATCCATTGGCTGATAAAACATATCTTATTCAAGACACAAGCCGTCCTTCTGAATTCATGCCTATTATTGAAGATGAGCATGGGACTTATATCATGAATTCAAAAGATTTGCGGGCAATTGAACATGTTGAACGTTTAGCTAGAATTGGAATTGATTCACTTAAAATCGAGGGGCGAACTAAATCAATATATTATGTTGCAAGAGTTGCTCAATCATATCGTAAAGCAATTGATGATGCTATGGAAGGAAAGAGCTTTGATTCAACTCTTTTAGCCCAATTAGATGGTTTAGCTAATCGTGGCTATACTGATGGATTTTACCAAAGGCATCATTCGCACGAATATCAAAACTATTTAGACAGTCATTCAAAATCAAGAGCTAGTATGTATGTTGGTGATATTATTGAGGTTAATGATAAGGGATGGGCTACTATTTTAGTAAAAAATAAATTTAGTTTAGGTGATGAAATTGATATTATTCACGCTAACGGAAATAAGACAATTGTAGTTAATCAAATGACAAATGTTAAAGATGAATATGTTGAAGTAGCTCAAGGAAGTGGGGTTATTATAAAACTACCTAATATGCAAGGTTTTAATAAAGGTTTATTAGCGCGAATTATTCCTAATAATATTAATTAAAAGTATCTTTTTTAATTTATAGAACATTTTTTATTTGGATTTCATTAATTATGGATTTATTGTCACCTCTACAAAAGATAGAACAAATTTTTAGAAGTGCTTTTAATTCAAGCAACTTATCACCAGACGCTCCAATCCTATTAGCTGAGACTTCTCGTGCTGAATTTGGTGATTATCAAGTAAATGGAGTTATGGCGATAGCTAAACAGCTTCGGATTAATCCTAGAGAGTTAGCTTCAACAATAATTAATAATATAAATCAAATAAAAGGTGCAAATGAGATAATCGAAAAATTAGATATTGCTGGACCTGGTTTTATAAATATTCGATTAAATCCTTATTACTTATTTGACTATCTTGAAAAAACTACTATAAAAAATCATTTTAATGCCAAAATATTAACAACTGATAAAATTGTAATTGATTATTCTAGCCCTAATTTAGCTAAAGAAATGCATGTTGGTCATTTACGTAGTACTATTATAGGTGATGCACTAGCTAGAGTCTTTGAATATTCAGGAAATAAAGTTATTCGCCAAAATCATGTAGGGGACTGGGGTACACAATTTGGAATGTTGGTGGCATATTTATTAGAAATATCAGATAATAGTTTAGAGGCAAATAAACAATTAGATTTTGAAGATAAATTGCGTGATTTAGAAAGCTATTATCGCTATGCTAAAAAGAAGTTTGATACTGAAGTTGAATTTGCTAATAAGGCACGTGATGTATTAATTGCATTACAAAGTAGTAAATTATTAAAAAATGAATACAATAAAATCTTATCAGTTGATTTAGTAAAAAAATATTGGACAGAATTTACTAAAATATCATTTAAGCATTGTAATGAAATATATAAAAAACTAGGAGTAAAACTTAATGATGCAGATGTTAGAGGTGAAAGTTTTTATGGAGATAAATTAGAATCTATTGTAGATAAGTTACAAAAGATTGGGTTAATAGTTATAAGTGATGGAGCTAAATGTATTTTTTTTAAAAATGATGAATTAGAAGGAGGAGAAGAAACTCCTTTAATTATAGAAAAAAAAGATGGCGGTTATTTATATGCTACTACAGATTTAGCAGCAATAGATTATAGAGTACATGAATTAGGTGCAACTAGGTTAATATATGTTGTAGATGCCCGGCAAAAACTTCATTTTGAACAATTATTTATTGTTGCAAAAAAAGCTAAATTTGCTAATAGTGATACTAAATTGGAGCATATTACTTTTGGTACGATGATGAATGAAAATGGGCGGCCATTTAAGACTCGTGATGGTGAAACAATTAAATTAGCTGAATTAATTAATGAGGCATTTTTTCGTGCAAAAGCGTTAGTTAATGAATACCACTCTGATTGGGACGAAGATAAGCAAGAAAAATTAGCGGAAAAGTTAGCGATAGCTTCTATTAAGTATGCAGATTTATCTAAAAATAGAAATAGCGATTATATTTTTAGTTTAGATAAAATGTTAGCATTTGAAGGGAATACTGCTCCTTATTTATTATATGCTTATACTAGAATTCAAAGTATATTAAAGAGAGCTAAGGAAAATAATTTAAAAATCCAAGAAACGTTAGATAAAAGAAACGATATAGAGGTTCCAGAATATAAATTATTACTTCATTTAACTAAATTTTCAGAAGTCGTTAGATTAATTATTTTTGAGTGTTATCCACATTATTTATGTCAATACTTATATAATTTATCTGGGTTTTTTATGCAATTTTATGAATCATGTCCTATTTTAAAAGCTGAAAGTGAAAAGCTAGGGCAAAGACGTTTATTGTTAGCTAGTAAAACTGCTGAAATTTTAAAAATTGGTTTAGATTTGTTAGGTATAGAAATTGTGGAGCAAATGTAAATCCAATAGGAGTTTATTATTAAATGATGTCTTTTGTTAATTTATTCCATGATAATTTATTTTTAATGCGAGCATTAATTGCTTGTATAGGCATTTCATTTATTTGCCCTATTTTGGGGATATTTTTATTATTACGTAGAATGAGTTTAATGGGGGATGCTATATCTCATGCTATTTTACCGGGGATAGCTATAGGCTTTATGTTGGGGGGAATGTCAGTTTTATTTATGGCATTAGGGGGGTTATTAGCAGGGTTAATTGTTACAATATTAGCAGGGATTGTTAGCTGGAATACTGAAATTAAGGAAGATGCATCATTTGCTAGTTTTTATTTAATTGCTTTGGCCATAGGTGTAATAATAATATCAAAAAGCGGAACTAATATTGATCTAATTCATATCTTATTTGGTTCAATTCTAGCTGTAGATAAAGAGAGTTTAATAATATTATCTAGTATAGTTACTTTTAGTTTAGTTTTATTAATGATTATTTTAAGACCATTAGTTATTGATATTTTTGATAAACATTTATTAAAAACATATGGAGTTAATGCTGTTATTTATCATCTATTATTTTTATTCTTGGTAGTTATTAACTTGGTAATAGATTTTCAGATTTTAGGAACAATTTTAGTAGTGGGCTTAATGATGTTACCTGCAAGTATTAGTAAGTTATTAGCAAATTCATTAAATAATATGATTATTATTGCAATTTTATCAAGTATATTTTCTAGTATAGTAGGGATATTAATTTCTTATTATTATGATTTAGCCACTGGACCGTCGATTATTCTTATAAATGGATTTTTATATATTTTGGCAATTATATTTGTAAATATTAAAAAAGTAATTTCTAAACCGCACTTTGAAGCTTAATATAATGAATAAAATAATATTTTTTAGTTTACTTTTATTAATTAATTTATCCTATGCTGAGAAACTAAAAGTAGTTGCTAGTTTTTCCATATTAGGTGATATTGTAAAAAATATTGGTAAAGATAAGGTGGAAGTTATAACAATTGTAGGTAATAATCAAGATGTTCACAGTTATGAAATTAAACCCAGTGATTTACAGAAATTTAACGCTAGTAAAATATTATTTATAAATGGTTTAGGTTTAGAAGCTGGGTGGATAAATAAAATTATAAAATCATATAATGGAGGTGTAGTTACAGTTACAGATGGGATTAAGCCATTATATGGTAAAAATCAAAAATATAAGATTGATTCTCATGCATGGAATGATCCAGTTTTAGTTGAAACAGTTTATATACAAAACATATTAAATGGTTTAATAAAAATTGACCCTAGCAACAAAGAATATTACTTAAAGAATGCAAGAAATTATTCCAATCAAATTAATAAATTAAACACATGGGCAGATAATCAATTTAAACAAATTTTAGAGAAAGATAGATATGCGGTTACTACACATGATGCTTTTAATTATTTTGCTAAAAGATATAAAATAAATTTTATTACAGCTCAAGGGGTGTCAACAGATAGTGATGCTTCAGCTAAAGATATTGTGAATCTTGAAAATATAATCCGTAAAAACTCTATAAAAGTTGTATTTTTAGAAAATATGACTAACAATAACTTAATTATACAGATAGCTAAAGATACTTCAGCCACTATTGGTGGAAAATTGTATTCAGACGCATTATCTGAAATTAATGAACCAGCTAATAATTATCTAAATATGGTTAAGTATAATATAAACACTATTATTTCAACATATTTAAAAAAAACTTATTTGCAAAAATAAACACGTTATGCTATAATAAAACTATTAAGTTGCGAGTTTTATCCTTATGGGAGTGACATGGCTTCGACGGGGGTAACAAAGCAATATAGTGCATACCGTGATTTCAGTTGCACGTAAAACGCTGAGAAAAAGTAAACGCAAACGATGACGTTATGGTGAGGACTCAAGCAGCTTAACCTGTTTGTTTCTAAGCCTTTCTAGCTACTAATTCTAGCTAGCACTGCCTTAATCGGTCTATAGGTTAAGTTCC
>CAYZUJ010000096.1:5825-6032 GCA_964481375.1 uncultured Neisseria sp.
AGATATAATTTGACCACTTGGTTATATTAAAATTAAATAGTGGATAGCTAAAATTAAGCCTGTTAGATCGGCGTAATTAAGGCAAATTTAAAAGATCTAACTAAGTATGTAGGACTAATTGTGGAGGACTTTCGGACGCGGGTTCAATTCCCGCCACTTCCACCATATATATTTATCAAAATCACTATTCTAGCTCTTTATTACCAA
>CAYZUJ010000097.1:0-5956 GCA_964481375.1 uncultured Neisseria sp.
ACTGCAGGTGTAACTAATATTACTGCTAGTTTAAATGGAATAATTAGTAATATAGCAACATTAACAGTGACTTCTGCAACCTTAACTTCAATTGCAATAACTCCACCTAAAACAATTATACCATACGGATTAGTTAAGCAATATACAGCTATAGGAACATATTCAGATGGCACAACAGAAGATATTACGAATCAAGTGACATGGTATTCAGCTTACCCAGTTTTTGGTATAATAAGTAATACAGATGGTAATAAAGGTTTACTAACACCATTAATTCCAGGTGTAACCATTATAACAGCAATTTTAGATGGTGTAACTAGTAATGCTTCTGATGTAACAGTGGTTGCTGCACTATTAATAGCCATAGAAATAACACCAACTAATGCAACCATATTTCAAAAACATTTTCTGCAATATACAGCTATAGGAATATTTTCAGGTAGCCTAACAGAGAATATTACGAATGAAGTTACATGGTTTTCATCGCGACCAGATATTGCTAGAATAAGTAATGCTCCTGGTTTTAAAGGGCAAGCAGAAGGAGTACATATACAAGGAGCGACAGAAGCAGAAATTGCAAATATAACAGCAAATTTTACTAGTGTAACTAGTAATACTGCAGTTTTACAAGTAAAACCAAACCTTTTAGCATTTATAACTTTAGCATGTATTAAAGTAAGTGATAGGAAAATACAATGTGGAGCACTTGGCACTTATACTGACAATACAGATGAAGATTATACTGATTTAGTTGTATGGACTTCATCGAATCCTCAAAGTACAATTATAAGTAATGATCCTGGTACCAAAGGATTAGCTACAGCTATAGCTGTAGGAACCTCTTTTATTTCTGCAACCTATACAGATGATAATGGTAAAATTATGAATTCAATAAATCAAGTACAGCTCTATTATGGCCCAGTTAATGATAACCTAATAAATATAATTGAAATATCACCCATTAATCCAAAAAAGGACTTGTGAGGATTTTCTGTTTCTAAACGTAAGTTGTACAATAAGGAAAGACAAATTAGAAATGATATGAAATCTGATATAAAAATAAAGTAAAAATTTTTCGGGAGTGTTAACTTTTTTGTGTAAAAATTTTCAAACTTTATTTTTATTCAGTTTTTTAAAGTATTAAAAGAATGGTAGTACATCTAAAACTTTATAATATATCCCAACTATTCTAATAGCTATACTATTTATAAAATTACTCTTAAATATGGGATATACTTTGGCATTTACTGAACTTAATAAGGCGAAATCATCATTTGGTTCATTTATATTTCTAGCTATTAATGTTCCTGAAATAGAAGCTAAAGCCATACCGTGGCCAGAAAAGCCTTGAGCGTAATATAAATTATCTCCAATCTGCCCAATATCAGGTAATAGGTTCATAGTTAAACCTTCTTTTCCGCTCCATAAATATTCTAATTTAATATGATGTAATTGAGGAAATATTTTTAAAATATTACGCTTTAAAACACTATTTATATTCTTTTTAGCAAAAAAACTATCACCACCTCCAAATATTAATCTATTATCTTTAGTTATTCTATAATAATCCATAATGTATCGCGAATCAAAAATAGCCATTTTATTTGAAATAATACTTTTTGCTACATCAGGATCTAGCTGATTAGTTGCTGCCATGAAAATATTTATGCTAATACTTCTACCGTTTAATTGTGGATAAATTTTTGCATTGTTCATATTTGCAGCTAATATTACCTTTCTTGCACTTACTTTAATTTTTTTATTAACTTTAATTTTATAACCAGCTTTATCTAATTTAATTTTATTTGCTTTCGCCAACTGATAAATTGTTACTCCTTTATTTAAGCAAATATCAGCTAGTGCTAAAGTATAGTTTAAAGGATTCAAATGACCTGCAAGTTCATCATATAATAAACCATAATACTTTTTAGTAGAATGAATTATATTTTCTAATTCTTTTTCGTCATAAAGTTTCATTGAAGGATAATTATATTCATTAATTAATTTATTATAATCATATTTTAAATCTAACATATGACCTCTTTTATAAGCAACAACTCCTACGCCGTTTTCCCACTCACAATCAATTTTATATTTATCTATGTTATCCTTTATTAAGTTTAATCCTTGATGTGCAATCTGCCATAATTGGTAAGCTTTTTTCTTACCAAACTTATGTTCAAAATGATCAAAACTACAATTATATCCATTTAAAACTTGCCCACCATTAACACCAGATGCCCCACTTACAACTGTTTCTGCTTCTAGTACTATTACTTTCTTATAGCCTAAATTTGCTAATTCTAATGCACAAGATAAGCCCGTTAAGCCTGCACCTATAATACAAATATCACATTCCACATCTTTATTTAGCTCTTTAACAGGTATATTATATTTTTGTGTTGCCTTATAATAAGACGGCTTGGTTTTTTTTATATATTTATTAATTTCCAAAAGAAGAAGGATTAACTGGTTTACCTAAATGACGCAATTCAAAATAAACTCCACCTAATGGTTGATTAGACCTATACCCAGAATTAGCAATTACTTGCCCAGCTTTAACAACATCTCCATTTTTAACTTTAGGAATTAAGCCACTATAAATTGCTGTATAGTTATCTTTATTATCAATTACTACTAATTGACCAAACCCTGGTAGACTACCAACAAACATAACTCTACCATTAGCAATTGAATAAACTTGTTCATTATTTGTTGCCTCAAATAATATTCCATTATTTATAATGTTATTACGTCTAGCACCAAAACCTAATAATATTTTAGCATTTATTGGTTTATAAAGTTTTCTATTTAAAAATGAAGAATTATTTTCATATTCTCTATTAGCTCCCTTAGATACTGATATTTCATCTATTAATTTATTTAACTCTTTCTCTCTAAGTTTAAGTTTAAATAAGAATTGCTGCTCAGATACTATTTGTTGTTGTATTATTTGCTTTTTTAACAATTTGTCTTTATTTTCAGCAATTAACTGATTTTTTTGTTCCGAAACATCGTTTAATTTTTTATTTAAACGATCTAATTCTTTTTGTAATTTGTTATTTATTAAATTCAATTCATTCAATTTTAAATTAAGTTCCCGAAACTTTTTTTGCTGTAAGTTCAAAATAGCTATCAGATAAGTTTTTTTTCTATTATAATTTAACGAATCATTACCAGCTAAAATTGAAGAAGATTCATTTTGCATTAATTTTAACTGCTGATAAATATTACTAATAGATACCCTTATAGATTCTTGTGTTGCTTCAATTTTTTGATTAATTTTAAGTAAATCACTTCTAATTTGCTCTAATTGCTTTTTATCAATATCTCTTTTTTTAATAAGCTCTTTTAGTGTTTCTTGTGATTGCAAAATAGCTTCATTTGAAGTTTTAAGTGCTTGGTTCAAATTCTGTTGCTCTTGATGCTTATGATTTAAGCTATTGCTAATTTTTGATATTTGTTTCATTATATTAGAGAGATCTATACTGATTTTTGAAGCTGGTGCTGCTAAAGCATAGTTTAGGCAAATTACCACTAATAAAATTAGCACTTTAATTAAATTAATTTTTTTCATCTTATTCTTTTTAAAAAAATTAGGAATTAAAATTAATTAGGTTATTACCGGTCATTTCAGCGGGACTAGCTAAACCTAATATCGCTAAAATAGTTGGTGCCACATCTTTTAATGTTCCATTAGGCTTAATATTTGCTTCTCTACCTATATATAAACAAGGTACTAAATTAGTAGTATGCTGAGTATGAATTTGATTTACTTCATAATTAAACATATCTTCACAATTTCCATGGTCTGCAATAATTAATATTTCTCCACCATTATTTAACATTGCTTCAACACATTTTCCTAGAGCAATATCTATTGCATTAACGGCTTTAACTGCTGCGGCAAAATTGCCACTATGCCCTACCATATCTGCATTTGCAAAATTAGTAACTATCAAATCATATTTATTTTGGTTTATTGCTTCTACTAATTTTTCTGTTACAAGAGGTAGACTCATTTCTGGTTTTAAATCATAAGTTGCAACATCTCTTGGGGAGTTAATTAAAATTCTATCCTCATTTGGATAAGGTTCTTTTCTGCCTCCATTAAAAAAATATGTAATATGTGGATATTTTTCTGTCTCTGATATTCTTAATTGTTTTAGACCTAAATGTGAAATATATTCACCCAAAGTATTATTAATTTTATTAGGCAAAAAAGCTACTTTAGCATTTAATTTTTCGTCATAACAAGTAATTGTAACAAAAGATGATAATTTTAGTAATTTGGCAACTTCAAATGCTTTAAAATCATTATTATTAGTAATAGCCTCAGATAATTGTATAGCTCTATCAGCTCTAAAATTAGCAAAAATTACACAGTCACCATTTTTAAATCCTTTATAGTTGCTAAAAACGTATGGTTTTATAAATTCATCACTAATTCCATCCAAGTATGAATTTTCAACAATTTCAATTGCATCATTTCCTTTTAATTCTGATTTTGCTAACACTATTGCATCATATGCTAATTTAATTCTATCATAACGTTTATCACGATCCATAGAATAATAACGACCACATAAAGTGGCGATCCTTGCTTTAGTGTACTTAGTTAATTCTATTTGTAATTGTTGTAAGTATTTTATTGCACTTTTTGGTGGCGTATCCCGTCCATCTAAAAAAATATGAAGCCAAATATTTTTCACATTTTCTTGTGCATTTGCTAATTTAATTAAAGCAATTATATGCATTATATGTGCATGAACACCACCATCTGATAATAATCCCATTATGTGTACGTTACCACTTTTAGAAGTATTAATTGCATTTAAAAATACTTCATTATTAAAAAAATCTCCATTTTCTATGGCTAAATCGATTCGAGTAATATCCTGTTGGACTAATCGACCTGATCCAATATTTAAATGCCCTACCTCAGAATTACCAAATTGTCCATTTGGTAAACCAACTGCACTACCTGAGGCATCTATTAACCCAAAGGCATATTTTTTTATGTAATTATTCCAATTAGGAGTTATTGCATTTGCTATAGCATTATAGTTTTTTTCCTCTCTAATTCCAAATCCATCTAAAATAATTAAAAGGACTTTGTGTGTAATATGCATCTTATTTCCACTCTAAATTTTATAATATTTTGCTAACTATTTATTTGCTATTATTTATAAATAATATTATCTGTACATCATATTCTTGATAAAATATAGCTTTACTATATGCATTATTGTAACTTAAAATTAATATATTGTACCAAACTGAATTTATCTTTATTTAGGAAAATTAATTATGCAATTAGATTATGCTCAAATAAAAAAACTTTTGAAGCAATCAACTATTTTATTCGACAAGCATACTATTGCAAAAAAAACTCAAGAACTAGCTAAATTAATAGATAAGGAAATTGAAGGAGAAGTACCAATTTTTTTAAGTGTAATGAATGGTGGGATGTTTTTTGCATCCGAAGTACTCAAACATATTAATAACCCTTTTATGTTAGATTATATCCACGCTTCACGTTACGGCAATGAAAAATTTGGAGCATCCCATATTGCTTGGTTTCGCCAGCCTAAAAGTGAAGATATTATTAATAAAATAGTTTATGTTTTTGATGACATACTTGATGAAGGATATACTTTAAATGAAATAAACCGGTTTATTATTAATGCTGGGGCAAAAAAATGTAAATTAGTTGTTCTAATTGATAAAGATATAGGAAAGGAAAAACCCATAAAAGCAGATTTTGTTGGGCTAAAATCTCCCAACCACTTTCTTTTCGGCTGTGGCATGGATATATATGGATTATATCGCCAATTACCTGATATATATATTCACAATCAAGACTCTGAGGAAATTTTAAAATGATTACTCTAACAATACTTATAACTATACTTTTTGAAATGCAAAAATGGCTCAATAAGCCACGCGCATTTTT
>CAYZUJ010000098.1:0-4202 GCA_964481375.1 uncultured Neisseria sp.
CAGAAATTAAATTATGATAAGGCAAATTTCGCAAAATGATTTGATTTGAGTATAGTAAAGCTAATCATTTCATGTCTGTTAGCAATATATGCTCGGTTATATCCCGAGCAATAAGTCCTCCAGCAAAACTATCTTTACCGCTATACTTATCTGAAAAATTAGTTACAAAAATATATTTATAATTATTTTTTACAACAAACCCCACAAACCACCCATTTCTATAACCATCTTTATAACCGCTTCCGGTCTTACCATATAATTTCCAGCCGTTTGCTAAATCTACTAAATACATATTATTCATTGTGTTATATATTGCATTCTTCTTTGATACTGGCAATTTATATTTTAACATTTTATTCAAAAAAGTTAATTGTTCAGTTGCTGATATTTTAAGGCTACTACTAAGCCAAGCTTGAGTTAGAGCATTATTTTTACCTTTATCTCCTGAAAAATCTTTATTTCCATAATTAAATTTTTGTAAATAACTTTTTATTGTTATTATTCCTAATTTTGGCGTAATTTCTCTTGAAACCCATAATACTGAATTATTAAGCCACGTTTGTGGAGTTTGATCCATATTCCATTTTTCTAAATCATATTTTTCCCCATTCCATTTAAATACTGTTTGCTGATTAATTATTTTTTTATCAAATGCCATTAATGACAAAGGAATTTTAAAAGTAGAATTTGGTGAAACACGCTTTAAACATCTTTTTGGATTATACTTAGTAAGTACTTTACCTTTATTAAAATCATATAAAATAAAGCATCCATCTTTATTGGCGAAATATTTATCAATATCCTTTAAGTTATTATTAGCAAAACTAAATTGGTTTATCAATAAAAAAGCTATAATAAAATATTTCATAATAACTCCTTAAGAAAAATCATAGTTTTTATTAATCAAATTTTTAAGCTTATTCCCTGAAATACTATACATTACCCATTCACTCTCTTCAGTAGCACCAATCTTTTCATAAAATGCCCTTGCTGATACATTAGAATCTAATACGCACCAATCAAGGCTCTCAGCACCTCTTTCTAATGTTATTTCCGCTAAATACGAAAAAATATTTTTAGCAATTCCTCTTCCTCGCATCTCCGGAATCACGTATAAATTCTCTAAAAAAATACTTGGTTTTCCTAAATAAGTTAAAAAATAATGAAAAAATAAAGCAAAACCCACTGGTTTACTTTCCCAATAAACTAAAATAGTCTCAGCATATTTTTTCTCACCAAATAATTGCATAGCCAATATTTCCTCTGTGGCAGTTACTTTGTGAGATAACCCTTCAACCGCTGCTAATTCCTTTATAAACCTTAAAATTAAGGCCACATCATCAATAGTAGCATATCTAATATCTAAACTCATAAATACCCCTATATTTTTAAATTAACTGTATTGAACTTGAAAAATTTCAAAATTTTCTAGATTTAGGGCAGTTAACTGCCGCCCCCACACACAACCAGTATCCAGAGAAATATATTTTACATCATGAAAAAACCCTAATGCTGCCCAGTGCCCAAAAAGAATTTTTTTATTAATAGATGGGTCAAATTCAACTTTAAACCAGGGTATTACACTTTCTTTAGGATTAGCTACATCTCCTTTATATTTATAATTCAATGAATGATCATTTTTATTAAGATAACGCATTCTTGCACAACTATTTAATACAAATTTCATTTTGTCAAATTCATCTAATTTTTCACTCCATTTATTAGGTTTATTACCATAAATACTTTGTATAAAGTCTCCATACTTATTTGACTGCAAATTATCTGCTATTTCATCTGTAATGCTTAATAAATTATTAAAATCCATTTTTGGATATATACCGGCATGAACTAGAATATAATCTTTATCTTGAAAAACTAGAGGGTTTTTTCTTAACCAATCAATCAATTTGCTTGCTTCTTTATAATTCATAATATCTTTTATAGTTTCATCTTTTTCAGCTTTTAAAACCCCCTCATATCTCCCTAATAAATAAAAGTCATGATTTCCTAATACAGTAATTATATTATCTTGGTTCTTATATATCCATTGTAGAACTTCTAAAGATTGACTTCCTCTATTAACTAAATCACCAACTAGGTATAATATATCTTTACTTGGATTGAAATTAATTTTTGCAATTAATTCAATAAATTGTTTATAACACCCCTGAATATCACTTATTACATATCTAGCCATATATTAATTCCTAAATATATATTAAAATAACGACTACCTTCCAACCTTTAATTATATATGAGAGTAACAATAAAAAATGCAAAATTTATTTAAAAATTTAAATGACCAGCAAAAAGAGGCTATAAAATATATTAATGGTCCATTATTGGTAATTGCCGGAGCCGGAAGTGGCAAAACACGAGTTATTACTCATAAAATTGCTTATTTAATTAGCCAATGTGGATTTTTAGCTAATCAAATTACCGCCATCACTTTTACCAATAAAGCAGCTAAAGAAATGCTTGAACGTTCTACTAAATTATTAAACGGTTTAAATACTAAAGGTTTAACTATTACAACTTTTCATTCATTAGGGTTAAAAATTTTAAAAGAAGAATCTATTCATTTGGGTTATAAACCAACTTTTTCAATTTTAGATAGTAATGATAGCGGTAAAATTATTAGCGATATTGTTAAAAGTACTGATAAATCATTGTATAAGTCATTACAAAATCAAATTTCTTTTTGGAAAAACAATTTTATCACCCCTGAAGAATTATTAAACTCTGCAAAAAATGATATTGATTTTAAAAATGCTAAAATATTTCGTCAATATCAAGATACTTTAAAAACTTACCAAGCCGTTGATTTTGATGATTTAATTAAATTACCTCTTGATTTATTAGCTAGTAGCCCTGAAGTTTTATTTAAATGGCAGCAAAAAATTAAGTATTTATTAATTGATGAATATCAAGATACTAATCTTTGTCAATATCGTTTAATAAAATTACTTTGTGAAAGAAATTCTTTATTTACTGCTGTTGGCGATGATGACCAATCAATTTATGGCGTGGTGCTAATGTTGATAATTTAAGTTACTTACAAAATGATTTTCCTAAATTAAATACTATTAAACTTGAGCAAAATTATCGCTCAACAGTTACAATTTTAAATGCTGCTAATAGTATTATTAAAAATAACTCCAAACTATTTATAAAAAACCTTTGGAGTAATTTAGGTATGGGTGAAGCAATTAAAATCATTTCTTGTAAAAATGATGAAATTGAAGCTACTGAGATTATTAACAGAATAAAGATGCATCAATTACAAACAAATTCTAGCTTTTCTAATTATGCAATTTTGTATCGCAATAATTATCAATCACGCATTTTAGAGCAAACTCTTCGCGACCAACAATTACCTTACTCAATATCTGGGGGGCAATCATTTTTTGAAAAAACAGAAATTAAAGATATAATTGCATATTTACGCTTGATAGTAAATGATGATGACGATACTGCATTTATTCGAGCTGTAACTACTCCAAAACGTGGTATTGGTCAGATTACGTTAGATAAACTTGCTAATTATGCCACTCTACGTAAAATTTCTTTATTTTCTGGATTATTTGAAGAAGGGTTTTCTCATATTTGCCAAAACGCTCAATTAGAGGATATACTTAATTTTGGCAATTTCATTAATAATTTTCAATTTAGAATAAACAGCGAAAAAGTTTATGACTTATTAATGGAGTTAGTAATCACTATCAAATACGAAGAATATTTATATCTTAATGAAAATATTAAATCTGCAGAAAAAAAATGGGGCAATGTTTTATATTTTATTGATTGGTTAGGAAAAAAATCAGAAAAAGATAATAAAACTCTCTCTGAATTAGTTCACCTAATTACCTTAATTACTATGCTTGAAGAAAAAGATAATGAAGAATTACAATCTATAAAACTAAGTACCTTACATGCTGCTAAAGGGCTTGAATATCCATATGTATTTTTAATAAGTTGTGAAGAAGCCATCCTACCCCATCAAGAATCTATTAATAATAATTTAATTGAAGAAGAACGCCGCTTAATGTACGTAGGTATTACACGAGCACAAAAAGAATTAACTATTAGTTACTGCAATGAAAGAAGAGTTGCTGGGGAATTACAAAAAAAAGAACGTTCACGTTTTTTAGATGAATTAGGAGAAGAAAAACGAAAAACGCACTCGCACTTATGGGAAGGAT
>CAYZUJ010000098.1:4212-5928 GCA_964481375.1 uncultured Neisseria sp.
GAAGAAAATATAATTGATATTACTAAACAAAAAAGTTTAAAAATAAACGATAATAAGGAATTAAAAAATAGACTAGAACAGATAAAAAACCTTTTGAATAAATAAATTAAAAATATTTTTCTTTTAACTTAAAAAAGCAGTTTAAAAATATTAAACAGTAATGTAAATTCACTATTTACAACTAATACTTTCTAAATATATAATTGCTGTGAAACCATCTTTAAAGAAAGAAAAATATCATGAACAACCTTTCTCTAATAAAAAATAACCAAACTAATGATAAAAACTTTACTAAACAAAACATAGTATTATCTAAAATTAAAAATTTTAAAGAATTTATAAATATTCCAAGTAATAAACAAGAAATCAAAAAATATATAGAAGAGAATGTTAAAGATGAGAATTGCAATAAAAATACCAGCATATTTAGCGTTGCAAATACGCGCAGTCAATCATATTTATATATAATATTTTTTGTATTAATGGAAAAAAAATCAACAACATTACATATAAATAATTATAAAGATTTTATAAATTTTTACAAAGAATATGGCATAGACTTAAATACAATGATGATGAGTAAATATTTTAAAGAATTAACAAACAATATCTCTTTTACTAGCAGTAATGGTATATTTTCAAAAAAACATAATAATTATAACTTAGATCTAATTCAAAAAACAATGTTATCAGACTACTATTTCAATAAAGAAAAATCATCTGAAATTAAAGAAGATTTACGAAAAAAATATTTATTACTAAAAAACACATTAGGCGATAATCTACCACAAAATATTGAAAATCATGTTTTAGTTCATATTCTTGAATATTCTCAATTAAATAAATTAATAGAATCAAATAGCAAGAATAAATTTATAGCATTATTAAGTAATGAAATTGATAATAGTATTAAATATGCCCTTGATAATAAAATAATAAATCAAAATGTATTAGTGACAACAATTAATACTATGAAATATGAACAACTTATAAATTTAAATTTAATTTTTTTTAAATTAATAGAATATAAACTTTCTAATTTAAACGAATTAAATGAAAATTATGAAAAAACAGCTTATTTAGTATCACAAGATTGCAAAGATTCTATTGAATTTCATTGTAAAAAATCACAGGCCTTAGAGAAAAAAGCAATCAAAAACTGCTTTAATAAAAAAAACTATAATAATTTTCAACTATCTTTATCAAATGAAGAAATATTATTATTAAAAAAATGCCCAAAGATTGATTATGGGTATACCAAGAAAATAGATGATATGCTTTCAAATGGAAAATTTGATACAGAATCCTCATTGGATATAATACATTTATTTTCCTTTTCCGATATAGAAAAGATTTATAATGAAGATGAAAACCAAAAAGAAGCTTTTGATAAAGCATACAAATTGCTTTCTGAAAAATTTTCAACTATATCAGTTTTACTTCCTTTGTTAAACGTTGAAAATAATAAAAGTATAATTATTAAAAATTATTTATCCAAATATTCTAATATAATTTCATTTGATGACTTTAAAAAAGAAATTGAATATCTTAATTATTATTGTAATGAATCTAATGACTATGAAGAAAAACTCAAATTATTTTATTCAACCGATAAGGAATTTTTAAAATCTGAGGAAGATATAATAAATTTGTTTTATATATTTAAAAGGTTAGATTTAGGCACTATAAAATTCTTCTTTTTTAATAATAAGGATA
>CAYZUJ010000099.1:0-5915 GCA_964481375.1 uncultured Neisseria sp.
AGAGTTCATACCTAATGATGCATCAAGCCAGTCAGGTTTAATTTCATTAGATTCAAGATGCGAAAGCATTTTAATTACTAAATCAGAATGCCAATCTTTATCCATTAATTTAGTTTTAGCTTCACTAGGGGTAGCTGATGCTTTAATAATAGTAATCATTTCATCAACATTTGCAAGGGCAACGGCTAAACCTTCCAAAATATGACCTCGTTCTTTAGCTTTCTTTAATTCAAAAACTGTTCTTCTGGTAACTACTTCGCGCCTATGATAAATAAATTCTTCAATTACTGATTTTATACTTAATAAACGTGGTTGGCCATTTACTAATGCTACCATATTAATCCCAAAGCTATCTTGCATTGGGGTTAATTTGAATAAGTTATTAAGAATAACATCAGCATTTTCATTGCGTCTTAGTTCAATAACTACACGCATGCCAGATTTATCAGACTCATCTCTAATTTCAGTAATGCCTTCGATAACTTTATCTTTAACTAATTCGCCAATTTTTTCACATAATTTAGCTTTATTTACCTGGTAAGGAAGTTCATCTATAATGATAGCTTGTCTATCTTTACTTATTTCTTCAAAATGAGTGCGGGAACGCATCACTACACGACCACGCCCAGTTTTATAACCATTATGTACATCTTTAATACCAAAAATAAATCCACCTGTAGGAAAATCTGGGGCTGGTATTATTTTTATTAATTCTTCAATGCTAATTTGTGGTTCTTTAAGAAGAGCTAGACAAGCATCAACTACTTCACTTAAATTATGGGGTGGAATATTTGTTGCCATTCCAACGGCAATTCCTGAACTACCATTGATTAATAGATTGGGTAATTTGCTGGGTAGCACAAGTGGTTCGTGTTCGTTTCCATCATAGTTAGGACCAAAATTAACAGTTTCTTTATCAATATCAGCTAGCATTTCATGAGCAATTTTTGCCATACGAATTTCCGTGTATCGCATGGCAGCCGCTGAATCGCCATCTACTGAACCAAAGTTACCTTGTCCATCAATTAAAGGGTTTCTTAAAGAAAAGTCTTGTGCCATTCTAACTATAGTATCATATACAGCAGTGTCACCATGAGGATGATATTTACCGATTACGTCCCCCACAATACGTGCCGATTTTTTATATGGTTTATTCCAATCATTAGATAATTCGTGCATAGCATATAATACTCGCCTATGTACTGGTTTTAAACCATCTCGCACATCAGGTAATGCCCGCCCGACAATTACACTCATAGCATAATCTAAGTATGACTGCTTCATTTCAGTTTCAATGTTTATGTTTATAATATCTTTAGCAAAACTTGGCATTAATGTATTTTGTTCATCACTCATGAATTTTTTTCCTTGTATTTATTCTTTGAATTTCATCTTTGGCTTCAATAAAAGCCTGATTGGTAACTTTTATTTCACCTTGAAATGGTTTATCAATTTCAAGAATTAGCCAAATAGATGATCCCATAATTATATTTTGGCTCATTATAATTATTAACGAAAATAGAATATTTCCGGAATATATTGCGCCAGTCCAAAAACAACCAACAATCATTATTACGATAAAAAAGCCAAGTAATACACCATTTAGCTCTCCTGGTAAATAACTTAAACGATTGGCTCTTGCTAGCGAAAGTTCTTCGATTGCTATTAATAATCGGTTATAAGCAAATTCACTTGTTCTAGAATCACTTGGTAAATAATCGTTAGCTAATTTTACAAAATTTTGAAAATCTAATAAAGTTTCATTATTTAAAAATCCTACTTCAAGCGATTTATATTCTTTGTTTATAATTGAATCTAAATATTTCATTAATGCAATTTGCAGTTTTTTTGTATATTTGGGATCTTTAGGTAATTCGGAATAGCTATAAACTCTTTCAATTTTTTGCGCTTCCATATTTGTTACTTGTGTTAAATCCCGTAAATTGTGCCAATTAATTGCAATCCAAAAAGTTATTAGCATAGTAGAAAAAAATAAAACAGTTTGCCATACTATCTTAGTAACTATTTCATATTTATCAACTTTTTGAAAAAAAATTGTAGAAATTTTATATCCTACGAAGCTGACACAACAACAAAATGAATAAATTATTACTAAAGCGGTCAGATATGAAGCATTATAAAACCAATGAGGCATAATAAATCTCCAATCTTTTTAAAAATATACTAAAAAAAATAACATTATATGTTTTTTTAAAAAAACCAATTAAGAATAGTATTTTAACATATTAACCATGTTAAAGTAGGTATAATTGCTATTGGTTTTAATTGAAATATTAGACGGATAGGTTAAAGGTTAACGATTACTGCCTTTTACTATTTTAAATTCAAATAATCTGCATTCTAATGCTCCATTAAATAAAGGAGTTTTAAGGCTTGGTTTTAAGCGCATTAATTTAGGTAAGCGAAAGTCTGCAGTAAAGAAATAACATAACCAATTTGCGTAGTTATTTTTAAGGTGAGTAGCTAATTTTGGATAAAATTCAGCTAAATGATGTTGTTCTTCTAAGCGAATTCCATATGGGGGGTTAGTAAGAATTATTCCGCTTGTAGCTGGGGCTTTTTTATTTATAAAATCTCCAGATTCAAATTTTATATAATTATTAAATTTGATAGTAGAAGTGTTATCTTTAGCAATAGCTATTGCATTATTATCTATATCGCTAGCATATATCTGTAATTTACGCGAGTAATCAATGGCATTTTTGGCTACATTCTTTTGTTCTTGCCAAATATTTTTTTCAAAATGATTAAAATTTTCAAATGCGAACTTGCGGTTTAGACCAGGAGCTATATTAAGGCCAATACTAACAGCTTCTATGGCAATAGTTCCGCTACCGCACATAGGGTCATAAAATGGAGTTTGCCAATTCCAATTAGTTAATTGTATAATAGCTGCAGCTAAATTTTCTTTTATTGGAGCTTCTAGCTTATTTTGTCGGTAGCCGCGTTTAAATAATGCTTCTCCAGAAGTATCTAAATAAATAGTTGCAGTATTATTAGTTAAAAAATTATAAATGCGCATATCTGGGCTATATTTATTTACGTCGGGCCGAGAGTTATATTTGGCCATAAAATAATCACAAATTGAGTCTTTTACTTTTAAGGTAATAAACTCCAAACTTTTGAGTGGTGAATTAATTGCTGAAGTAGATACTTTTATTTTATTATAGTGGTTAAACCAATTATCCCATTTTACAGTTTGAGTTATATCATAAATATCATTTTCATTTTGATAGTTGCCAAATGCAACTTGAATTAGTACGCGACTAGCTAGCCGGCTTTTTAAATTTATTTGCATAATGGTATCAAGGTTAGCATCAAAAAGAGCTCCCGCTTTAACAGGATTAATATTATTAGCTCCAAGAGCTTGTAATTCATTTACTAATAAGTTTTCAAGGCCACGGCTAATAGTTGCAAAACATTTATACATTCATTTTCCTAATTTATTTAAAACAATAATTAAAAGCTTGGTTTAAATCTGAGATAGCAATAATAGTGACATTATCAAATTTATTTTTTGGTTTATTAGCGGTAGGAATAATTATATTTTCAAAACCTAATTTTGCAGCTTCTTTAATTCTATCTTGTCCTTTTTGCACGGTGCGAATTTCTGAAGCTAACCCAATTTCACCAAATACAGCAAGTTTTTCGGGTAATGGTTTATTTTTAAAAGAAGAGATAATAGCTAAAGCAACAGCTAAATCAATTGCCGGCTCAGATATTTTAACGCCACCTACTATATTTAAAAATATATCTTGATCATAAAGTGGTATATCTAAGTGGCGTTGAATAATTGCAATTAACATGGCTAATCTATAATTATCCATACCAACAGCTAAACGTTTAGGGGGCATAATATGTGATTGGGAGACTAATGCTTGAACTTCAACTAATATGGGTCGTGAGCCTTCTTGTGTAATTAGAATGCTACTACCTGGGGTTTTATGGCGGAATGAAGAAAGGAATATAGATGATGGGTTATTAATTTCTTTTAAACCTTTTTCTGTCATTATAAATACACCTAATTCATTTACTGCACCAAATCGGTTTTTAACGCTTCTAATCATTCTAAAATTAGAGTGTGCTTCGCCCTCAAAATATAAGACTGTGTCTACTATATGTTCTAAAACCCTAGGGCCAGCAATACTGCCATCTTTAGTTACATGGCCTACCATAATTATTGTTATTTGTTTTTGTTTAGCAATTCTTGTTAAGATACTAGCGCATTCTTTAACTTGAGCTACAGAGCCAGGCGCTGATTGAAGTAAATTGCTATACATCGTTTGGATTGAGTCTATAACAACAGTTAAAGGATTTTCTTGATTAATAGCATTAATGATACTATTAAGATCAATTTCAGCCATTAATCGTAAGTTGGTATTATTAGTAATACCTAAACGATTTGCTCTTAAAGCAACTTGTTGAATACTTTCTTCTCCAGTTATATATAAAACTTTATTTGATTGAGCCAATTGGTTTAATGTTTGTAAAAGAACTGTTGATTTTCCGATGCCTGGATCTCCACCTAATAAGATTACTGAACCAATAGCAATTCCGCCACCTAAAACACGATCTAATTCTTCCATTTTAGTAGATATTCGGCTAATATCTGTAGCTTTAATATGTGATAAGTCTACTACTAAAGAGTTTTGAGTTAGAGATTGAAAACGTTGGTTACTGTTAGAAGGAGCAGTATTTTGTATAGTTTCAATTAAAGTGCTCCATGTGCCACAACTATTACACTTTCCTTGCCATTTACTATGAACTTCTCCGCATTCAGAGCATTCATAGGCTAATTTAGTTTTTACCATATTAAAACCTGAGTAAAAATCTGTTATAATATACCCACTATTATACTAGTTATTAATAACATCCAAATACATATTAACATGGAAAAATTAGCATGGAGCAAAAAAACTATATTACTATAGAAGGTTATAAGCAAATAAAAGAGGAGTTACATAATTTAGTTACAAAATCTCGCCCAATATTAGTAAATACAATCACATGGGCAGCTAGTAATGGAGATAGATCAGAAAATGGAGATTATATTTATGGGAAAAAGCAACTAAGAGAAATTGACAAAAAAATATACCTACTTACTAAAAAAATTGAAACAGCAGAGGTAATTGATCCAAAAGTACATATGGGCAGTGAAAAAATATTTTTTGGGGCTACTGTTACGATTTTACGAAATAATTCAATAGAGCAAGTGATAAAAATTGTGGGACAAGATGAAGTTAATACTTTACTAAATTATATTAGCTGGAAGTCTCCTTTATCTCGTTTATTGTTAAATAAAACTGTGGGCGATAGTTTTTTACTTCATTTACCAAAAGGCGATGATTTAATTGAAATATTAGAGGTTAGTTATAAGTAGCAGATTACGGTTTATTAATATTAGTTGAATTAGGATTGTTTAATTGATTCCACACATCATCAACTGAACTGGCGGCAGTATTTAACTTTTGTTGTGATTTGTCAAATTCTTGTTTTATAGTTTTAAGTTGTTCTTGGGTTACTTGGAAATTTTTTTGTGCAATATTTAAATCGCTTTCAGCTTGTTTTGCTAAATTTTCAGTTTCTAAGTATTTAATTTTTATTCGTTCGTTTTGTTTAGACACTACTTGATAATTATATTGGGCATTTAATAGGTCAATTTGACTGACAGCAAAAGAATTTGTGATAATTAAACCTAATATTGTTATAGTGGAACTTTGTTTAATTTTCATAGCTATCCAATCTAGAGAATGGTGGGTTGTGCGGGACTCGAACCTGCGACCAACTGGTTAAAAGCCAGCTGCTCTACCGACTGAGCTAACAACCCACATTTTTGGTGTGGCGTCCCCAAGGGGATTCGAACCCCTGTTACCGCCGTGAAAGGGCGATGTCCT
>CAYZUJ010000100.1:0-5914 GCA_964481375.1 uncultured Neisseria sp.
AGTTAAATGGTGATTGTCAGATAAAGTTTGAATTAGTACATTTTATAGCATTTGTGCTTTCTGCGTTAGCTAAACAATTTGTAGCACTGGCTAACCCAGTACGATTATCAAAACCATAGCCTAACTGGGGACTAACTTCTGAACCACCCTTTAATGAATCTATTTGCTTCTGAGCTGCTAAAGCTAAAGGATTGTCTACATTTTGTAATAAACTCTTATCAGTTACTTTCTGCCCTGTTTTAGAACCATCACTCCCATTGCCTACACATGCTGTTAATGCTACAGCTACGTTTAAGCTTAGCAATAATAACTTTAATTTATTTTTCATTCAATTATACTCCTTAAAATATTACTTGATCTAATTTAACTTAAAATTATCAAATCAAATAGTTTACACCTCTGAAAAATATTAATTAATATTTTCAACAACTATTTCATTAAAGGGGGTCAGTATATCATTCTTTAAAAAAATATTTTTAAATTTTTATTTTTACTGAATAAATATTTCTTATTGACAAATCAATCCTATTAATTCTAGTCTATTACATGTTTTTAACTTACTTAGTTAATAGATTTGGCAACATGTGTAAACTATTTTTTGCAAAAATCATCAATCATCAAGTATAATTATATAATTTATTGCATTACCAAACTAATAAGAAGAATTATTTTATTAAATCTTCTTATTTAAATAATAAACAGGAATAAAATTATATGAGCAAATATATTTTAGCATTAGATCAAGGAACTACTAGTTCTCGTGCTATTTTATTTGATAAATTAGGCAATATAATTGCTACTAAACAACAGGAATTTAGTCAAATTTATCCAAAACCTAGCTGGGTGGAACATAATCCCCACGAAATTTGGTTAACACAACTCTCAACTGCAAAACTTGTTATTGCTACAGCTTCTGCAACCGCTAAAGATATAGCTGCAATAGGAATTACTAATCAACGAGAGACTACTGTAGTTTGGAATATAGAGACTGGAATACCTATATATAATGCTATAGTATGGCAAGATAGACGCACTTCAGATTTAATAGATCAATTGAAATCTAGAGGTTTAGCAGATAAATTTAAAGAAAAAACCGGTTTAGTATTAGATGCTTATTTTTCTGGAACTAAATTAAAATGGATTTTAGATAATATAGACGGCGCAAGAGAATTAGCAAAACAGAATAAATTAGCTTTTGGCACAATTGATACTTGGATAATATGGAATTTAACAAATAGACGAGAACATATAACAGATGAATCTAACGCTTCAAGAACTTTACTTTTTAATATACACACGGGCAAATGGGATGAAGAATTATTACAAATTTTAGATATACCTCCACAAATTTTACCTAAAATTGTTTCATCTTCTGCTATTGTAGGGGAAGCTAGTAGTGGTTTATTTGGCAAACGTATTCCTGTTGCTGGAATTGCTGGCGATCAGCAAGCTGCCACTTTTGGTAATATGTGTATACGTCCTGGAATGGTTAAAAATACTTATGGAACTGGTTGTTTTCTTTTAATGAATACTGGTGATAAAGCCCTTCCCTCAACCCATAATTTACTAACCACAATTGGCTGGCAAATTAATAATAAACGCAGTTACTGTCTTGAAGGAAGTGTTTTCATGGGAGGGGCAATAACTCAATGGATACGTGATGAACTACACTTTATAAATCATTCAGAAGAAATAGAAGCACTTGCCACTAGCGTTCCTGATAATGGAGGCATATATTTAGTACCAGCATTCACAGGTCTTGGTGCACCATATTGGGACCAGTACGCTAGAGGTTCTATATTTGGTATTACTCGGGGAACTACAAAAGGACATATTGCTCGTGCTGCTATTGAATCAATTGCTTTTCAAGTTGCTGATGTAGTCAAGGCAATGGAACAAGATTCAAAACACCACTTATCATCTTTACGTGTTGATGGCGGAGCTTGTAAAAATAATTTTTTAATGCAGTTTCAAGCAGATATTTTAAATACTATAGTTGAGAGACCTAAATGCTTAGAATTAACTGCCCTAGGTGCTGCTTATTTAGCGGGGATTGCAGTAGGATTTTGGACATCTACAGATACTCTAGAGTCTATATGGCAATTAGATCAACGTTTTGAACCTAAAATTTCAGAAAATCAAAGACAGCAAATGCTAGAAACTTGGCATGAAGCAATAAATAGATCCAAAGGATGGATAAAACCATGAGCATAACAAACAAAGATGAGTTTGATGTAGCTATAATTGGTGGTGGCGCTACTGGCCTTGGTGTCGCAGTTGAAGCTGCTTCTCGTGGTTATAAAACTATACTTTTTGAAGCTTATGATTTTGGCAAAGGAACTTCATCTAAATCAACAAAATTGGTTCATGGTGGTCTAAGATATCTAGCAAATTTTGATTTTAAACTTGTAAAAGAAGGCTTGAAAGAACGATCTTATTTCTTACAAAATGCTCCTCACTTAGCTCATAAACAAACTTTTATTATTCCCTTTTATTCTTATTGGGATAAAATAAAATTTACTTTAGGAATTTTTTTATATAATTTTTTAGCTGGCAACAAAAAACTTGGTAAAAGCACTATCTTAAATAAAAAACAAACTTTAATAAAAATACCAACATTAAAAGATAATGGCTTAAAAGGAAGTTTACTATATAATGATGGTCTATTTGATGATACAAGAGTATTAATTAGTTTATTGCTTACCTTTCAAAATCTAGGTGGTATTGCTTATAACTATCACAATGTAACCGATATTTTTAAAGACGCCAATAATAAAATAAATGGGTTAAGAGTATTAGATAAATTAAATAATAAAAACTATGAAATTAAATGTGGGGTGCTGATAAATGCTACTGGAATATTTGCAGACAACATTTTAAATTTAGATAACCCACGTTTAAATCATCATAATATTTCAGTATCTCAAGGAACACATCTAGTGTTTGATGCTGATATTTTTCCTTATAAACAAGCATTAACTATAGCAAAAACATCAGATAATAGAATATTATTCGTTATACCATGGCATAATAAAGTAATTATAGGAACTACTGATATTTTAGTAAAAAACCCTAAAATAGACCCAAAAGCTCATGAAGATGAAATTAATTTCATCTTAAATAATTTTAATAAATATTCTATTAAAAAAATAAATAAAAATGATTTAAAAGCAATATTTACTGGCCAAAGACCTTTAGTAACCCCTAATAATACAAAAACTAAAAGTGCAAAAATATCTAGAAAACATGAGATTATTTTTAGCGAAAGTAATTTAATTAGTATTGTAGGGGGTAAATGGACTATATATCGCTTAATGGGTGAAGATACTATTAATTTCGCAATAAAACATAATTTACTTAAAAAAAGTAAGTCTATATCTAAAAATTTGCCATTATTTGGCTATGTAGAATCTAGTAAAATTCAAGAATATCCATTAAGTATATATGGAAGTAATTATAATAAGATTATTAAGATTCAATCTGAAATACAAAATTATAATAAAATGCACCCTGATTTACCTTATTATATTGCTGAAATAATCTACCATGTACGCTATGAAATGGCAAAAACCATTGAAGATATTCTTGCAAGAAGAACTAGAGCTTTATTTCTTGATGCAAAAGCCGCTATAGAAATTGCACCACTTGTAGCTAAATTGATGGCAAAAGAATTAAATAAAGAAGACGTTTGGATTAATGAACAACTAAATGATTTTTATGAAGTAGCAAAAAATTTTATCTAAATTTTACTAAATCCCCGAAAAATTTATAATATGCATAAAACTAATTATATAATTAAACAGCTTAAACACTAAAATACTGTAAAGGAAAAGATTACAATAAAAAAATTGATTTTTACTTACATGGTGATGTTTCACCTCAGATGTATGAGGTGGCATAGTCTCATGAATACAAAAAATCCTTTTTATTTAATCTATATAGTACATGTAAACTCAGAGGATGGTCTGAAGCTAATTTAGGGTGATAGAAATCAGAAGCTGCATCATATATCATGCTTAATTTTTGCATTACTCTTTCTGAAGGGTGATTATTTTTTGCGGTAAATGATACTATCTCATTTAGATTAAACTCATTAAATCCAATTTCCAGGCATTTTTTGGCACCTTCTACTGCTAGACCTTGCCCCCAATACTCATGTGCCAACCGCCATCCAATTTCAACACAAGGAGTAAAATCAGCTTCAAAATCTGGAATATTGAGTCCAATAAATCCTATAAATTTATGGTTCTCTTTTAATTCAGTAGCCCACCACCCAAATCCTTGTGCGGCAAATTTATTTTTAATTTTCTCAATTAATGCAATAGTTTCATCAGATGATAAAATATTTGGGAAATATCTCATTACCTCTACATCTTGATTAAGCTGAATAAATGGTTCAATATCAGACTTTTGCCATTGGCGTAAAATTAACCTTCGAGTTTCAATCATTAATTACATTCTTTTAATTGCCACCCTTGAAGATTTACAATTTCTTCAAGTGAAATATCATAAAATTTAACAGTTTTATCATTATCAAAAGTAATAAAAGCTGGTTGACAATATTGCCCATGATCTTTAATACCAGTTAGTGCCTTTTTATGTTGTTGTACAAATTGCGGTAGTTTACTACCTACTATCACGCCTATACTTTCGAGACCGCTAGGGTACATATGCTCTAATCTTGGCGCTGGTAATTCAATCATAGATACAGCAAATCCATCTTCAAGAATTAATGGCTCTTTTAATATCAAGATCGATACAGCTCTACCATTAAATTGTGTTTCAACAAATTTACTGCATAGCATTTTAATTTGATCTCGTAAATATTCATATTCAGATACGATGGTTGTACGGTAAAGCAAATGACTTATTGGCATTCTAGATATATCAATTTGACAAGATTTCAAACGAAATAATAAATCTGAAAAGAACGTTTGATAATCACCAATTAAATTTTCAATTTTCATGAAGTCTTTCCATACTAATAGATCGAGTAACCTGTTCACCTAGCCACTCAGCTAATTGTACAGTATCATTCCACCCGCATTCCCACCTGCTACCAACTTCACCCAAATATGCTTTACGTGCATAATCTAGTATTGAGGCATTATGATCTGACATATACGGGATTGCCCAAATTGCAGCAACATCCTTTGTCACAAATTTACCTGTTGTAGCAGTACACCACATCCGGGCAAGCGTAAGTAGGACATTTCTTTCATCGTCTCTTAGTTTTTTAAGTAAAGCTGGAAGCGATTCATACATTGCCTGATGAATGGTTTTTATCGAAATTTCTGGTAGTAATATACAAGCATCATCACCAAAAAGTTTAATCGATTGATATTTAGCCTGGGCAAGAAAAATTGCATTATCTGGATCATGTACGGGTGTTGGTATAATCCCAGCTTCAAAATCATCTCTTAGCCATTCACCATAGATAAATTCAGCACATATTGGGAATTCAGGGTTAGACAACTCTGATTGTAAAAACACCATAACTTCAATCCAACGTTTATCTTCTGATATTGTAGGGTAGCGACCTGAAATCTGTAGTAAAGAGGTTATCAGATCTTTGCGCTGTTCATCTGTCATAGAGCGATTAATTACCGCTAAAAAATCAATATCGCTTAGTGGTTTCAATTCGCTTGCAACTGCCGACCCATGCAGATAAATAGCAAGAAGTTTATCTCCTAGAATATCACGCAGGACAGTTTTTACTGGTTGTATTTGACTTATTTGTTCTTCCAGTTTAATTCTCATTTATTACCTTTAAAATTAAATTCTTAAAAATACTGTGCTACTTTAAATCCAACCGCATTGTACAGCTTCTCGCCCATATTTGAGGCATAAAGCACTGCACTTAGTACCTTACACTTTATAAAACAAATTGGCTGCAACATATTGTAAAATATGA
>CAYZUJ010000101.1:0-5715 GCA_964481375.1 uncultured Neisseria sp.
ATGGATAACCTATTTTGTTTTAAGTCTAATGACAATTGTTAATACTCCTAAAAAAGTATATTATAAATCCATACTTTCATAATTGTAACATATAGCAATAAATAAGGTTTAAGCTAATTTTTATTGCTATATTTTGAATAGTTTATAAAAATATAATACAAAGAAACAATTACTAAACTTAATATTATAGTTATTATTATAATTAGAAACCTTTTTGGAGCAGATTTATGTAAGGGAATTACAGCATTATCAATTACTTGTATTGACACTGGTTTTGAATCGCTAACCTCGTCTAATCTACTTACTTCATATTGACGTAAAAGAATTTTATACACCTCTTCCCTAAAAGTAAATTCTATAATTAATCCTTTATATTTTTCAGATAATTCAGGTGCTAAATTTGAAGGTATTTTATTATTTTCAATATTATCACCAGCTCCATTCATCTCTAAAATTTGCAATTTTAAGCTAGAAATTTGTTCTTTTAAACGCTTATAATCTGGATTATTTTGAGTGGTATAAGACTGCATAGTTCTTAATTGGCTTTGAGAAGCAGCTAGTTGGGCTTGCAATTGAGTAGAAATTCCTGTAATAATATTAGTTTGTAGGCCACCGGTGATTCCATGTTCTTTAGCAAAATTAGTTAAATTATTTTGTGCTATTAATAGTTGATGTTTAGCTATATTTACCTGTTCTTGAAAAAATTTACGTTTATTTGCTGCTTGATCAAAGCCTATTCTACTAATTAGATTACCTAGTGCAATAATATAATAATTGGCAATTTTACAAGCTAACTGAGGCGATGGATCTTTAATTGCTATTGTTAGAAATCCTGTTTTCATATCAGATTTAATATCAGTTTTTTTTGATAATATATCACGTGCATTTTCTATATCTTTAGCTTTATAATATGTTATTAAATTAAATTTTGCAATTAATTGATCTTGAACTTCTCTTGTTTTTAAAATAGCTATTGCCATATCTTGATCTGTTTTTAACATAGCACTACTAGTAACACCTATAATAGACATTGTTCCCCCTAAAATGGAACTTAAACCACTACCACTATCTGATAATTTTGGAGGATTTATTATAACGTTAGCTGTAAAAATAGGCGTAGCTATTAAACAATATGCTATAGCAAAAATAAATACTACGCCCACAAAACTAAGTATTTTTTTAAAATTAGTTTGTATAATTTCTTTAATTATGGTCAAATCAATTTCTTTATGCGTAACTTTATTCATAAAATTTTTCCTATACTAATTCCCCAATATTTTTATAGCTGCAATTCCTAAACCAAAATTAGCTAATATTTGAGTCCAATCAACTAAATTTTTTGTAATAGTTGAGAACTGAATTTTTTGCGGTACTATTATAGAATCTCCGGCAAAAAGTTTTTTTGAACCAAAATCACCAAATAGTCCAACCTGTTGTTTACTATATAAAGTTCCATCTGCATGTAATACATATATACTTGAACTATCAGCAAAATTATTAGGAGTACCTGCTTTATCTAAGTAATCGTTAATAGAATATTTATTATCATAAAAAAATGTAGCGGGGTTATAAACTTGACCAATAACATCAATAGTACTTGGTATTGGTGGAATATAAATTGTATCACCATTTTCTAAAATAATATTAGGAATATCAGCTAAATCAAGTTGGTCTGATGATAATCCTAGTACTATTCTACCACTGGGTTTTAATTGTCTTAATTTATTTATAAATACTTGCTGCTGTGATAAGATTTGATTTTTTAATATAACTTGATCTTGAGTAATTGCAGATGTTGTAGAATCATTAGCTTGAGATAATAATGATTGTTGAATATTATCTAGCATTTGATTTAAGGCAGCTTTTTGTCGTTTTTTTACTGATTGTCTATCTAATTCCAACCCATATAAATATGCATCTGAACTTAATCCGCCTGCAATTTTGATTGCATCTAATAATTTATCATTTGGTTTTAATTCATAAACACCTGGACGATTAATCTCCCCATCAATAAACACATATAAAACTCCTTTTCGTGATGGACTACGAACATCTTTACTAGATAATACGTTAATTATATCCCCTGGCTCTAATTCTATATTATTGCTATTATCTTTATTAATTGCTGCTTCTAAGTCAAATGGTATTAGTATAGAGCGATATGTTTGTTTATCAATCCTTACAATTGTAGCAAAATGCCAATTAATATCAGCTTCTGGAATAGCAATAGGCCCTGCTATAAATAAATTATCTCCGCCACTAAATACATTTTTATTATCTTGAACACTAGTATTATTTAATCCTGAAGAAAATAAAGAATTTTGCTCATTAGTTATATTCACCCAATTATTAGTTTTTTCTTTTCCAAATTGATCTAATAATAAGTCACGAGAATATGTATTATAATTATAACTATTCCAAAAACTTTTAGTTAATAGCATTTCTTTATTAGAAATAATATCTGATACTCTAATTCCTTTTTTCCAATTATATCTAGATGGATTAACTATATTTCCAATTAAAACTATTGCATCTTGATAACTATTCTGCATTTTAAAAAAATGGATTATTTCTCCCCCTTCTAATTGTTGGTTAGCTCCAATTTTTAAATCATAGTTATAAACATTAATTTTTTGGTTTTTCTCAATTTTTTCTACAATAACTTGTTGCTTAGTATTATCATAACTGTAGCCACCTGCAAAATTGATTAAATCTGCAATTGTTTCCCCTTCTTTTATTTCATAAATACCTGGAATTTTTACTCCATCATAAATAGCTACCTCTTTGCCATAAGGCTTAAAATAAATAATATCCCCCGGAAGAAGATGAATATTATTGTTATTATTTCCTCGCAAAAATAAATCATACATATCATAATTTATAATAACTTTTCCATTTCTTTTTAACTGAATCTCACGCAATGAACCTTCTTCCGATGGGCCATGTGCTGCAAAAATTACATCAGTTAAAGCAGATAATGAACTAACTGTATAAGTACCTGGTTTTTTCGCAAATCCGGTCACGTTAATTTGTATTGATCTAATGATAGAAACTGTAGCAGATAATGAAAAATTCTTATACAATCTACCTACCCTATCCTTTAAATAACTGTCTAAATCAGCAACTTTAATTCCAATTAAAGGAATTTTTCCAATTTTTGGAATAAATATGGCACCCTCATTATCAATCTTTGCATTATATGCAATATCTAGTGCTCCCCATGCACGGATAAAGACTTCATCTCCTGCCCCTAAAATATAATCTTTAGATGGGGGTATATTTTCAATTGGGAAAAAAGTATTTTGGTTATAAAATAAATTATATCCATATTTATTTAATAAAAGCCCTGTTCTAATTTGTACATTAGCTTGAAAAGCATCTATTGTGGATGAAATAGTTAGCCCATTAGATAATGGCATCTCATTTTTTTGCCCTAGTAAATTAGCATAGCCATTATAGAATTCTTCTTTTTTATAATTTGTTATCAATTCATTTTTTTGATATTGGCTATCATTGCCTAATATTTTAGGTTGCTCAAAACTTCCATTTATTTGTGGTAAACTACTATTCACATTTATAGTAGTTCCAGATTGACTTTGATTAGAAGAACCACTATGATAATTATAGTTATCATTTCCTAAATCAAAATTATTACCTATAGAATTACCCCCTGAAGCATTACCAAATACTCCACCACTACTATTTATATCTGCAAAAATATTACTAAAATTTAATATCATTAAGAATACTATAACAATTAATTTTTTATATATTTTACTTTTAAACATATTGATTCTTTAATAAAGATAAGTGTTAATTATGTGAGCTGTGAATTTTACTATAAAATAAATTATTTGTTTTAATATATTTAATTACTTAGATTAAATTATTACTCTTATTTAAAATAAAATAAAAATTTAATAGAAAATAAATAAAAACAAATGCATTTAAATTAATTCTTTTTTACTAAAATAACCTAATCATCTAAAATATTTTAAAAAACTAAAAATTTTATCTTTCTTAATTATTATATTATGTGTTATAATTACGTAACTTTTTAAATTTAAATTACTATTGCATTGGAGTAATCTTTTGGAAAATAAATATAAGTGTTTAGATAATTTTGACGAAATGCTATTATGGAGTGCTGAAGATTTTCTTAAAAAAATAACTATTCCAGCACATTGGAGTATTGCTTCTCAAAATAAGCTGGGGTCGAGAGTGCTTAAGCTTTTGTGAATGAAAAGAAACAAAAGATTTACCATTAATGATATAAGCGGTCGATTAATAATCTGCTCTGAAAAATATGCACATGATATTGGCTTTAATAATTTCTATGAAGCTATGTTTAAAATGCCTGGAAAAGATTATAAACCATTTTTTAAAGAAACAAATTATTTTATTGCTCAAAAAAATGCTTCTGAAAACAAAAAAAAAGTATTTCATTATATTTATAAAGCCAACCATAATGGGATTATATATTTATCAACTTCAGAGCCAATTTTAGATTTGAAAGGAAACACTATTGCTACTAAAGATGTTGATTTAGAGGTAAAACCTATAACACATCGTGAAGTAATAGAAAAACATTTTAAACGTAATGATATAAATCTAGCAACACCATGTTTAGAAGATGTTGCACCAATTATTCCATTGACTGAAAACGAAGAGCTTATCTTATTTATGTTGATAGCTGGGTATTCTCAGCAAGAAATAGGCGTATTGCTTAACTATTCTCGTAGTTACATAGTAAAAATTATTGCTGAAGGATTATGTGTTAAATTTGGCTTACCAGCCTTATCAACAAAAGCATTAATTGATAAAGCTGTAAGCATGGGATATGCACTTTTTATTCCCAATAAATTTTTAGATGTTTTAAATGATAATTTAAATGAGCCTGAACTTTTAAATAAAGTCATCTAAAACATTTTCAAAAAAAATTTTTTAATTTATCTAAAAATGATTTTGATCGTGGCTGATGCGCTGAATTTTCTCCCCCACTATCTTCTTTAAATGTTTTTAAAATATTTTTTTGTTTTTCAGTTAATTTAACTGGAGTTTCAACAAAAATGTGACAATACAAATCCCCATGCCCTGTGCCTCTTAAAGATTTTATTCCTTTATCTTTAACTCTCAAAGTATTATTTGTTTGAGTTCCTTCAGGAACCACTAATTTAACTACGCTACCTTGAATAGTTGGAACTTTTATTTCCCCTCCAAGCGCTGCAGTAATAAAGCTAATTGGAACTTCACAATGCAAATCTCTGCCTTGACGAGAAAAAATATTATGCGGTTTTATTTGAATATGTACATATAAATCCCCATTTGGTGCTCCATTAAAACCAGCTTGTCCTTCACCAGTTAAACGTAAAGTTGAACCATCATCAATCCCAGCTGGAACATTAACTCTAACACTTTTATTTTCTTTAACTATCCCATGTCCTCTACAATCGGGGCATGGGTTTTTAATAACCTTTCCAGAACCATTACAATCTGGACAAGTTTGCTGTACAGAAAAAAACCCTTGAGAAAATCTAACTTGACCATTACCCTTACAAGTATTACATGTAACTGGCTCAGACCCTTTTTTTGCTCCTGACCCATTACAAGTATGACATTTTTCTGCACGAGGAAAGGTTATTTGTTTTTCTATTCCTGATGCAGACTCTTCTAAGGTAATTTCTATTTGATACTCTAAATCTCCACCTCTTTGAT
>CAYZUJ010000102.1:0-5169 GCA_964481375.1 uncultured Neisseria sp.
TGCCTAGACTTTTTTAGTTTACATTCTATAAACTATATATAATTAATTTAATTGATATTCGCTCCAAATTTTTGGATATAGATCAAGAAATTGAAAAATCATCACTTGATTTATATACAACTGTACGTGATTCTTATTTACAATCAGTACACCAAGAAACAACCCGTGGCGATATTGTAAATATAAATGATTTTCTATCAGAAGAATCTTCTCCTGAATCCAGTAGCAAAAAATAAATATAATAAAGTCTTTTAACGTAACTAAGGATACATTTTATATGAACATGAATTTAGAAATTAAATTTGCATCAATCAATGATGTACCAATAATTTTAAGTTTTATTAAAGAACTTGCCGAATATGAAAAATTATTAGATGAAGTTATTGCAACAGAAGAAATTTTACGAGAAAAGTTATTTGGTAATAAAAAATATGCTGAAGTAATTATTGCATATGTTGATAATAAACCTATAGGCTTTGCTTTATTTTTTCATAATTTTTCAACATTTCTAGGCAAACCTGGCATCTATTTAGAAGATTTATACATAATACCTGATATGCGTGGCAAAGGTATTGCCAAAAAAGTACTCTCATTTTTAGCCAAACTTACAATAGATAGGGATTGTGGAAGATTTGAATGGACAGTTTTGGATTGGAATAAGCCTGCAATAGACTTCTATAAAAGTATTGGTGCAAAGCCTATGGATGAATGGACAGTACAGCGCATCACTGGGCAAGCTTTAATTGATTTAGCAAGTAAATGATTATTGAATTTCAAAATCTCACCATACACCATTGCCCTATACTTCATCAATGGCTACAGCTTTATCATGTAAGAGAATTTTGGGACGATGGAGATCGTGAATTAGAACAAGTAGTAAATCATTATATTAAAATTGATGAAACTACTCGCTATTTATTTTACATGAATAATATAGCTGTAGGTTATATCCAGATATACAACATCAACAGCACACATCGATATGCCAAACTTGCCAATTTAACCAATGAATGTTGCGGGATTGATTTTTTCATAGGGAATCCCAATTATCTAGGTAGGGGCTTATCCTATCAAATAATTTCTCAGTTCATCGCTAGTTATAGTCAGAATAGATTAGTCATCGTAGATCCAATTATCAATAATCATAAAGCCATTCATATTTATAAAAAAATGGGTTTTCATACAATTAATAAATTTGTTGAAAATGGCAAACACTATCTAATAATGGTTAAACAATAACAATTAATGCAAACTAAACCATTTAGATTGCACATTATCTAAATAATTTTCTTCTATATTATAACCTTGAATACGAGGATTAACAAGTCGTTGATGTGTTGGCTCAAATAGCGGAATAATTGCATAATCATCTTGAGCAATTTTGATAGCTTCTTTAAACAACTCTTCTTGTTTATTAGGATCTGCAGTTTGTTCAGCCTCTATTATTAAATTATCATATTTTTTATTACAGTAATGCGCATTATTGTTCCCATTATTACATAAGAACAAAGAAGTGTAGGTAGTAACAGAATTAAAATCAGCTCCCCATCCTCCTTGAGCAATATCAAACTCTCCTTTATGGAGAGATTGAATTAATCCTTTCCATTCCTGATTTTGTAATTGTACATTAACTCCTAAAACCTCTCTCCACATTGCAGCTATTGCAATTGACATTTTTTTATAAAGATCATTATTTCTATATTTTAAAATTATTGTTAATGGATGATTTAAATTATATCCGGCCTCGTTATATAGTTTTTTAGCTTCAGTAATTTGTTTTTCCCGAGATTGACTACTCCAATCATATTTTATATTAGCATACTTTCCGTTTTCAATAGTAGGAGTAACTATAGAATAGAGGGGAATTTGTCCTGATTTTAATACGTCTTTTACTAATACTTCTCTATCTATTGCCATTGTTAAAGCTTTACGTAATTTTAGACTTTTGGCATATTTAGCTGATTTTAAATTAAAATTTAAAAACTCTATACGTTCCCACTGAATAGTATGTAACTCTTTAGGATACTTATTTTTCAATTCTTGATATCTATCAACAGGAACAGTCTGCCAACTAGTATCTATAGTTTTTAACTTATAATTTGATATAGATACATTTGTATCAACAAACGGATAATATTTTATTTTTTCAATACTAACATTTTTAGCATCATAATAATTTGGGTTTTTTTCTGCTAAAATATGTCCATTTAACACATGCTCTTTTAATAGATATGCTCCAGAAGTTATTATATGTATGGGATCAGTCCAAGCTCTACCATATTTCTCAATAACTTTTTGAGGAACTACAAATAAATTTGGCATGGTCATATATAGATAAAAAGGCATTATTGGGATATTCTAAATTTACTTCAAAAGTGTAATCATCTAAAGCCTTAACACCTAAATTATCTATTGCCATTTTATTATTTATTATAAGTTTTCCATTCACTACACTAGATAATAAGAAACTATAAGCTGAGCCAGTTTTTGGGTTAATTAAACGGCGCCATGAATATACAAAATCTTTTGCAGTAATTGGAGTGCCATCAGAAAATTTTAAATCTTTGCGTAAATGAAATGTATAAGTTTTTCCGTCTATAGAAATATCCCAGCTAGTTGCCATACCAGGAATTGGTCTATTTGTTTGATCAAAATCTATAAGTCCTGCAAATAAATCATTATCAACACGATAAGAATAACCGTCTTCTGCTAAAGCTGGATCTAATGAGGGTGGCTCAAAACCTATATCAACATATAATATATTATTTATTTTATTCTCTGGTTTTTTATTAGTTTCATTATGAAAACATGCTAATAGGCTTAATATGTCCATTAAAATAAAAAACCATACTATTTTTCTAAAATATTTTTTCATTATATTAACCTTTATTTGCTTTAATATCTAACTCTAACTCTAAATGAATTTTCTCTAAATTTAATTTTATTTCTTTGGTTGCCAAGCTAGATTTTACAAATAAATAACAGCCAACAAAACCTATTATAATTACTAAGTAATTATCTATAGGAAAACCAATTAAATTTTTTTTATGACAATAGGAAATAATTGTAAGTCCAATTATATATCCTAATAAATAACTATTATTAACAAAAACCTTAATTATACTAGATTTATTTAAAATTATATATATTATTAAAATTAAAATTAAGGTAATATTTAAATAAACCAAATTGTTTAAGCCAGACCAATACATCAATAAACCACTACATATATAGCTAAAATACCCAAAAAATTTATAACCCTTTATAGAAAATTTTCGTGGTATATCTAATTTTTTACTACGTAATACTAGTAAACTAACAGGTCCTGCTAAATATGCAAAGACCGCTATTGAGGATAAAAAACTAACTAATTCCTTCCATGTTGGAACTGGAAATAAAAATATTATTGCAATAAAAGCATTTCCCCATAAACAATGTTCTGGTGATTGATTTTTATTTAATTTGGTTATCCAACTATTAGGTAAAAAATCTTTGCCTAAACCTAATAAAATCCTTGAAGTTACTGCTATATATACATTTGTTGTCCCCAATGGTGCTATAATAGCATCTATAAATAAAATGGTAAATAAAATATTTAAGCCTAATAATGAAATCAACCCTAATAATGGTGCCACCATATTTAGTAATTGTTTTTGTTCAGTATTTAAAGTTGTAAGAAAACATAAGGATAATAATATATATAAAATTAAACCAATAATAATTGGTGAAAATAGCGAATAAGGCAATGCCTTTTTAGGATTATCTACTGTGTTTGCTAGAATTAATCCATTTTGAAAACCAGAAAAAGCAAAAACTAAACCACTTTCAGTAATGGCCAGAAATATATTTTCACTAGAAACTTTAGTAAAGTTATGAGGATTTACTAAAGTATGCCAATTGCCAAAACCAATAATAACAACTAAAGCAATAACTAAAGGAATACCAATCTTCCAAAAACTTATAATTGCATTAGCTTTAGTGACTTTTGTAATTATTAAAGTATTAAACCAAGTTATGCCAAAAATAATAATTACTGCATAACTAACTCCTAAACGAGATAATTGGAATTGATCATTAGATTTAACAACTAAAACTGGAAACCAATATCCTAAATATTGAATAACAGATTGAGCTTCAAGTGGTAAATAAACCACGTAACTTAACCAACCTATAATTAAAAAAAGAAAAGCTGTTGAACTGCTATGCGTAACTCCAATAAATCGAGAGATCCCTCCAACAATTGGTAAAATAGAACTAACTTCCGCAAAAGTTAAACCAATTATAAAAGTTATAAAGGCTGCAATTATCCACGACAGTATAACGCCGATTCCAGCAGTTTGATAGCCAAAAAATGGGGAAAAAAGCCAACCACTACCAATCATTCCACCAGTTGATAATAAAGAAAGTTGCCATAATGAAATTTTATTCTGTTGCATAATAAATCCTAAATAAATTATTTAATAGATTTACCGTATCAGCCTAAAAACTCTATATTAATTTTTATTTAAATGTCCATTATGTAGTTGATAATGTGTTGAAGTCATGCTTGCAACAGCTGTATCATGCGTTACAATAATTAAACTTGTCTTTAATTCTTCTTGTAATGCAAAAAATATTTCTAAAACTTTAGCTCCAGTATTATTATCTAAATTACCAGTAGGTTCATCAGCTAAAATTAACTTAGGATTATTAATTACTGCTCTAGCAATAGCTACTCTTTGCCTTTCACCGCCTGAGAGTTGGCTAGGGTAGTGATAAATCCTATTTTCTAAACCTAACTTACTTAAAATATCAATCGCCATTTTTTTATTTTCTTCGCTGATTATACCCGTAATCATCAAAGGCATTAATACATTTTCTAAAGCAGTAAATTCAGGTAATAAATGATGAAATTGATAAATAAAGCCTAAATTTTTATTTCTAATATGACAAATCTGGTTATCACTTAATTTATTTAGAGGTTTTCCATTAATTATAATTTCACCTCTATTTGTTTTATCCAAACCAGCTAAAAGGTGAAGTAGAGTACTTTTACCACTCCCACTGCTTCCTACTATGCTAATAGTTTCGCCAGGCTTAACAGTTAAATTAATGTCTGCTAAAATCTCAAGCGTGTTTTCTCCTTGAGAATATGATTTATATAAATTATGGCACTCTAAAACAGATATT
>CAYZUJ010000103.1:0-5148 GCA_964481375.1 uncultured Neisseria sp.
AGAAAGAGATGCTGAGTGTATTAACTTTGGGCAAATAGCAACACAGCCAAGTAATTATTTTGATAATGTAATTGATTTTGGAATAGCTTTAAGGCCAGATATAATTGTGGTATCAATATTTTTGGGTAATGATTTTATGCAGATGGGCCTAAATCCACTCCCACAAAAATATACAATAAATTCACAGCATGAATACGAAAAAAAAATTAAAAGACCACCATCATATTTACTTGCATTAATTTATCAATTAATAAATAAAAAAAATATATATTTATATAAAAAACAAAAATTTAAAGATAAAAATTTCTGGGAACTTATTACTGGCTATAAGGTGAATAAGGAAATAATAATTAAAAATACAAACATAGATAAATCCTTATTCGAAGAAAATGTAAAAAATATAAAGCCTGAAATTCTAAACGGTATTTACGAAGGTAAAATTCCAAGAACATTCTTAAATGAAGTATTTGAACAGAAATTTAATCAAACACCAAAAAGTTATTATTCAGAAAAAGATTATGATTCAGTATTGCAGTATCTGAGAGAATTAACTCAAATTGCGCAAGAAAAAAAGATAGAAATAATATTTTTATTAATACCAGACATAAGTGAAGTTAATACAAAAACATTCGAAAATGTACTCATGAATGATTTTTTAATAAAAAAATTACCTAGTAGATTAAAAGAAGTGTCTAGAATGCGTAAAAGATTAGTGCAAGACCTTGAAAACAAAAAAATACCATTCATCGATCTAACAGATTATCTTTTAAATTATGAAAAAGAGACATATTTTAAATATGATAACCATTTTAATGAACATGGTCATTTTGCAACAGCATTAGTTCTTGAGAAGAAATTGAATTCAGTATTAATAAAAAATTAAAAATATTTTCCTAAAATTTTTAGTTAAATTTAATTTAAAAATCCAATAGAAATTAGATTGAATAAAAATTTTTAAATGAAATTAATAATCATAATATATTCTGTTACTTTTAAATAAATTTAATATTGATGCATTTAATAAATTAATGAATGATAAAAATCTTTACCAATTATTTCAGGACTCGAATAGCGGAAATATATATAAATGGCATCATTACCTAGATATATATCAAGATTTTTTTGAAAAATTTCGAGGTAAGCCAATTGTAATACTAGAAATCGGTGTACTTGGAGGGGGATCCTTGCATTTATGGCGAAATTATTTCGGTAATCAGTGTCAAGTATATGGCATTGATATAAATCCATTAGCAAAACAATATGAAACTAATAACATTAAAATCCGAATTGGTGATCAATCTGATCAGTACTTCTTAGAAAAATTAATTAATGAAGTAGGACACTTTGACATTGTAATCGATGATGGAGCTCATACAAATTTTATGGTGAGATCGTCATTCATATCATTATATAAAAATACACGACATATATATATAGTAGAGGATACTCAAGCACTATATTGGTATTGGGGATTTTATAGTTTAGCTAGAGATTTTATATATGCATTAACAGGACAAAAGACTATTTTAAAAAAAATTAAACATTTTGTAAAAATTTTATGTCTATCAATATTAGGTCAACTTAGTTTTACAAAATTTGCTAAAAGACATGCCGATGAATTAACTAAACAGTGGCACAAAAAACCTTATGGTGAAATGTGCTCTGGTGAAATAAAGGAAATTAGTGACAATAATGTTTCAGAATTTGCAAAATTAACCAAATCTATACACTTTTATGATTCATTAATTATTTTTGAAAAAAATATTCATTCAAAAAGAGTGGTAGAATTTAGATGAATTATTTAAAAAATAATACAATTAATGTTCAATTAATTATTATTATTACATCTATTCTTTATATGCTAATTGCATATAAAGGTTTAACGGCTGGAAATTTTATTTTTTCTGGCGATCAATATTTTCCATTTAGCGAAAATGATTTAAATAAAAATTTTGCAAAAATACTAAACCCAAAAAACTTTGGAATGAATGATGGTTTTGGGTTAATACTAAATATATGGGATACAATATTTTATAAAATATTTTATAGTTTTAGCGATAAATTTATTATTGCAAATAAAATTAATATTTTTATTTATAATTATCTAGCCCTTACCTTGGCACATGTAGGATTTAAATGTTGGTATAAACTATTATTTAATAATGCAAGTTATTTGCCATTATTGGTAACTTATTTCTATGTATTCTCGCCATATACACTCGAACTATCTCATGGCGGGGTATTTAATATTACAAATGCCGTAACCTATAGCCTCGCACCACTCACACTATTTTTGCTACATCAAATTCTTACTGAAAAAATAACCCACCTGAGTAAATACATTATATTTGGGATGATTATATTTTTTCAATCGTTTCAATTTTGGCTTTTTTTTACATTCCTTGTTATTTTAATAATATACGCTTTACTTATTATATTATCATCCTATCGTTCTGAGATAATAACTTTGTTAAAACGCTGTTCATTATTGATAATTATTTGTACTTTTTTTTGTTTACCTGTTGTTTGTATTTTGCTATATCAAGTTTTATTTAATATCAATACGTTAAATAGTACATTTAACCCGGTTTTTGGTAATATGCAAGGTGGCCTATGGTACCAAATGAAAATGCTACATTCATGGGGCATTTATACTATTTGGGAACCAAGGGCAATGTATTCATTCGGGAGTTATTTCTTTTCAGATAAGTATAATTTTATTATTGTATTACTTTACCTAACGATATTATATGGCGTTATAAAAGTAATATTTAAATATGATTTTAAAAATAATTTTATCTTCAGTAATAAATTCTTTAAATTTAGACTAAATAATCCTGTTTATTCGATTAATAAAATACCAATTAACCATATAGTTTTAATTTTCTTTTTTTTATTATTGTTTTCTTTATTTTTTTCTAAAGGTGCTCAAAAGCCATTCGGAGAAATTTTTTTATGGTTATATAACAATTTTTATTTTTTTAAAATTTTTAGGACTCCTGATATTAGATTTGGCTTTGTAATTATTCTAATTATCTCATTATTATTATTGTTGTTAAGTTCAAAAATTGCTAATCAGTATTTAATTACTCTAATAGTTTTTTTTCTATTAATAGCTAGTTGGCCTCATTTCAATGGTCTTGCTTTACGCGGTGAGAATATTCCAGGTCGCTATTTTGATAGAGTAGTTTCCTTACCTGATGACTATGTAAATGCCGCAAATTTTATTAATAACAGTAACCCTGAGTATATCTATATATCCCCAAGTGTTGATTATGGAAAGTATCCATTGGGTTCCGATTTTTTTGTTGGGCAGGATTTGTTTGAAAAATTGATCGTTGCACCAGTTTATTCCGGTCAAGCCGATACTTCCATAAAAAAACTTACTTTTGATGCGTTTAGTGAAATTCGTAATAATATAAAATTATTAAATAACTTTCCAATTTCTCATGTTATTTTACGAAATGATATAAAAGATGATAATCAACTTTTTAAAGAGTCTGATTTGAGCAAAATCTCCGCCCTTGTCTATGAAAATAATACATTTAAAGTTTATAAAGTTATCAATAATAATCCTATACTTAATGTTGACTTTACCAAAATAGGTAACTTTTTTTATATTATCAATAAATCTGAATCTAATCAGTCCAAATTAAATTTGCTTTTAAGTTACGATAAAGGTTGGGTATTAATAAAAAATAATTCAATTAAATGTATTTTACAATTAGACTTTTTTTGTGAAATTTTTCATAAATTTAATATTTTTACAAATTTTATTAAAAACTCTTCTCATTCTAGTTCACCAATATTACATGAGAATTATGCAATGCAATGGAGTATTGATAATTATAATTCCTATTATTTATTCTATTATCCTCAATTAATTTTAGATTTATTTTTTTCTTCGTTATTTATTATTTTAATTTTTTTCTTGATGATTTTAATACCCTATTTTTTATATAAAAAAATTCTTAAATCGTTTCTTTAACTTTAATCTATATTATGAACATTATTAGCAAATTGTTTAAAGTTGTTAAATCTCCTTGCACTATTCCACGGGCGTTAAAAAATCATATTATTTTGCTTTACAAAGTTTATATACTGAGAGATGAGCTTAGTATTTCAATTGCCCAGTGGTTCAAAGATGGTGGTGATGATAATTTACGCTTTCAATATCCGCTAAACTCAAAAAGTGTGGTTGTTGATCTTGGTGGCTATAAAGGAGAATTTGCTCTTGATATTCATAATCGATATGATTGTTATGTTTATGTTTTCGAGCCAGTAAAACTTTTTTATTTGTATTGTGACAAGCTTTTCAAAGGCAATTCAAAGGTATTAGTTTTTAATTATGGTCTTTCAGATGATAATAAATCGGCATATATTAGTGACGAGGATAATGGTTCTAGTATTATAAAAAGTAACGAGGAAAACTGTGAATTGATTGTCTTAAAGAAATTTGAAGAAATATTAGACTATCTTGGTATTGAGGTTATAGATCTACTAAAAATCAACGTTGAAGGATCAGAGTTTGAGATTTTGCCCCATCTATTAAAAACTGGTGTTATAAAAAAAGTAAAGTATCTTCAAATTCAGTTTCATTCTTTCTATCCTAATGCAGGACCCTTGCGTGACAGTATTAGACATGAGCTGTCTCTTACTCATGATGAGATGTGGAACTATCCATTTGTATGGGAGTCCTGGAAGCTCAGAATCCTTAACTAGTTATCTTTTTTTGATTTGTTTATTGACAACTTGTTAATACCTAATTTTTTATCGATTTGGGGGTATGAGTCTGTATCAGATGTGGGCTGCTTTCTCTTTTCATGACAATACCATCATTGCTTTAATATTAATGAATTTTTGTTTGCTAAGTAGCAACTATTTAGGATTATCTTTCTTTTCATAACCCTATTCTTTTGTAACTCGAAATTAACATGTGACTCCTTTATTTTAATTAACTATGATATGTTGTGCTTTAATTTCATGTCTTCAAGTGTTAAATCGCTAGAAAATTTATATAGTTTCTATGCAATTGGATTGTGTGGGACGAACCGTAAACCATGTATCGGTTTACCCCCAATGTAATTGGTAGGACGGGCGAGATTCGAACTCGCGACCAACGGATTAAAAGTCCGCTGCTCTACCGAC
>CAYZUJ010000104.1:0-5088 GCA_964481375.1 uncultured Neisseria sp.
TATCTTTTTTCACATATATGTAAGCATAACTATTAACTTGGCTTTGTAAATCACTAATGGAACGAGTAAATGCTTGAATAGATTGTTCAGTGTTTTTATTCATTCGAGCTGAAGCTGCTTGATTAGCTAAATTAAAAGATACATTAACTAATTTCTGTAATACTTCAAATGCTATTTGCTCAGAATAAATACTCAAAAAATTACTGATTGAGCCGGACATACCAATATCATCTAAGGTTTGTGCAATTGAAAATATTGGCATTGGTGCAATTGCAATTATAAATAAATCATCATGTGTTAACGGAGTACCTTGTATGAAGTGGTTTTGGATATTGTTAATAGCTTTTTCAATACGTTTAATTATGCCCCCATTAAATTGACTGGTTGGATAAACTATATTTGATAAATCAACTTTATTGTTACTACATTCTCCTGGATTTATTGTAGAAAAATATGAGCAATTATAAACAGGTATGCTTGATTTTTGGGTAGTCATAAATTGACGTATATCTATAATAACTGGAGGAATTCTTCTTGAAGCTGTGCCGGTTCCATCATTATTAGGAGCATATATAATTAAATCACCTGTTAGCGAAATCACCAAATTAGCAATACTAGCTACATCATTTAATTGCATAGGCTGTATTGTTGAATCAGGCATTGGTAGACTATATAAATGCAATGCTTGCATTCCTTTCCATACAATAGAGCCATATTTAACTGCCATCTCTTGAGTTCCAGCAGTAATATCGGATGGATTCATGAATGCATTTTTATCAACCCAGTTCTGATAATTTTTTGTAATCTTATCCATCCTATCAACTATTGTGCCACTACCAGCACCACTTACCGTTGAATTAATTTCAGCTCCAGAAGCATCACCACCTTCACTATAAGCCTGACTTTTAGCTTTAGCTATCCTATCATATAACCATGAGTCTGCTGAGTTTCCAAGAGCCATACCTAACTGACATGAATTATTAAAAACCCCTAACATCTTTTGGGCAGCATCTGACATTGATTGCAAAGTGCCTGCTATATTCGGAGTAACTGCTTTTAAAGCAGTCATAACTGCTGTGATTCCCGCTGTCATTAAAGTATTTTGTAGGAATGGAACTAATTGTGCAGTATTAGTCATATAACTAAAAGAACCCGTATAAAAATTTATATTTCCGCATGAAGAATTAAAACTAGGCGGAGTAAAAGTTACAGGCTGAAAATTAATTGTTTGTGAACGAGTTGCAACTCCTCCTAATGAAAGTACTCCTGCTGATTGGTTTTGTGCAACAGTAGGTACATTTACATCTGCAGTAATTGAATTGAAAAAGTTATCTACAGCTTGATTCACATCAGCATATGTAGTTGTTATTAGCAATAATAGTAGGATTATTTTTCTCATGGGTTGTCTTTACTTAAAACCATAGGCTGTTTTTGATTAATATATTGATCCCAATTAGCCGTTCCAGTAATGAATAAAGTTTGCATTCTTTGAATAATTTGGTCAAAATGGATATAACCAAAACCAAGAATAGTCATTTTATTATCTGTGGAATCAAATACCATTAATTCACCAGGTATGCTAACTCCAAGTTTATGACTTATACCATTATCGGGAATTGGAGTAGGATATTGTGGTAATTTGCTACCATCCATTGAAACTACCCTAACTGAAATTTGATATGTATATTCTAAACGTTTTAACTCATTAGCTTCTATAGAGCAATATTTACAATCCTTATTTATAAAGTAAAATATGGCATAACGTTTTACAATATCAGCAATTTGTTGCCGTTGCTTGTCTAAGTCCATCTGTAAACCTGCACCATTAGGGGCTGACATACTCATTCCAGCATTTGGATCTTGCCAATTTTGTGTAACTGATAACATACCAAAACGCACTGCGTTATTTGATATACTTCGTAACGCTGAGTTATATGCCTGAATATTTTCAGGTGTTGGGTTATAAATGGCTCTAACTTGAACTTCTTCAAACTCCTGTTTCAATGCTTCGTTATATTGACGATAACTGTTATATTGTGGTTGCGACTGTTGTTCTATTTTTATGACTTGCTGTGGATCTTCATAGAAATACCAGCCACGCATTGCTGTTTGATCAGCAAAACAATGTACAGCCACTAAAATTAAGTAAAGTAATTTATACATAAGTAATCTTTATAATATTGGATAAGATTTACCATATATCTGATTTTCACAAACTAAGCCAAACTCTTTATAACGTGAATCAAAAGATGGATGATGCTGTCCATGAACAAAGTAGCATCCTTGCGGTACAATCATGTTTTTATTAGTTAATGGGGAAAAATGATTACCTGATAAAGTATTAAAAATTGGATAGGCTTCACCATCAGGCAAAATGTATATTAAGTTAGTTTTATTAAAACAAGATTTTGAACCAGCAAAACAACAGTTTTTGACTTTAATTGTATCACCTGCAATTGCACCAATTTGTTTAACAACATATTCAAAATCATTAGGTTTTTTCATTCTAAAATCATGAAATTTAAAAACAACATAATCATTGCGTTGAAGATTATTGTTACCTACATGGGTTAGCCATAATTTTTGTGGCATAGAAGTACTACAATTCCATTCTAATTGATAATAACGGCTAATTAAATAAATGGCAATAATAATAGCCCACACTACTAGCAATGTTTTTAAGATTCGTTGGATTTGATTACGATTCATTATTGTTTTAATTTCCTATCTAATTGTTCAATAATTTGATTTGTAATGTCAGGAGTATTGTTACTAATCACTGCCTGAGCTTGAATGACTATTACATTATGTTTTTCAACATAATCATTAATAACAGGCTCAAGATTAGCTTTTACATTATCAGATATTTTTTTAATTGTTGCATTATCTGTACTATTGCTTAATGCAGTTTCCTTCATCATTAATTCAGTATAATGAGTAGTAATTGAAATTAAATCTATTTTCACTAATTTTGGCGGCATATAATTTTTAATAATGATCATACCAATAACAACAATGCAGGCAGTTGTTAAACCATGCAATATGTAGCTATATATTCCATTAAATTTGCTCATAAGTAGCCTTCTCCATTTTTAATAAATTTAGTAATGCTAAATAACCATGCGTTGTAATATAATTGAGTAACTCTATCGTTACTAACTTTGCAGGACGTTTAAATTGTGTTATATAAACATTACGAATAATCATAGCTCGCTCTAATGCTTGAGTAGTATCAAGATTTTCAGCTTCTTTAATTTTCTTGAGTAAAATAATATCTTCTGCTTTAGTTGAATATAGCATTTGAGTAAAATCATCAACTATAAAACGACATAATGAAGTAACTTGATCCATCTGAATAATAAGTTCAGAATAAACTCCAGCTTCAGATTTAAGACTACGTAACAACCGTTTTGTGTAATCATCTAGTTCAACAGTTTTAGGTAAATCTTGCATTAACATAATTTTAATTGCTGCATTGCTATAACATGCAGCAGTTGTAGCATTCTCAGAATAATCATCAATACTTTGAGTTATAGTAATAAATGAACCGTTGTATTTTCTTGCTCTACGATAACCTGTAACAATAAATTTACCAGTATTACCCCCGGCCATTAAATCCCAAGCTTCATCAATAATACAAATCTTACGTTGTTCACGAGGTGAAAGATACATGTCTTGTGTAATTTTAAGCATTAAAATAAGTAAAACAATGAATTTTAAGTGACCTTTACCTTGTAGCTCCTCAAGTTCCAGTACCATAAAATCATTATTAATATCTAAATTAGACTCTCCCTCAAAATAACGACCAAATATTCCATGAACAGTATATGATTTGATTGACTCAGCTAATGCTTTAGAAACCCCGTTGCTATCCTCAACTTTTAGTAATTCTTCATAAACTGTTGTATAAGTAGATTTAGTTTGATATTTTTGTAATGAAGCTATAATTGCCTGTTCAAAATAACTATCAGCCAATTGATAACTTGAGTCAGCCTCAGATATACCAGCAGATACCATAAATATTGCTTTTAACATAGTTATTTGGTCATCTAAATCTTCTAATGATAATAATTGCTCCTTGCTGATATTAATTAAATCATAATCAATATTATTATCAAGTTTAAGTTTAATAAAACTAAATGGATTAATACAAATTGCAGTTTCTTTAGTGAATTCAATATATTGGCCATTTAATACATTACAGGTATCCTTATAAGAACGACCAACGTCAATAACACTAACTTTACTATTTGTTGCCCTATAGCTTTTAACTATTTCATTAGTAAAAAAAGATTTTCCTGAACCAGACTTTGCAGAAATTGCCACATTATAATTGGTGTTAGATTGAAATAAATCAAAAAACATTACTTGTCCGCGAGGTGAGAGAAGCATCAAAATTGGATTACCAGTACCTTTATAATCAGCAAATAATGGCATTAGATTAACTACATTTGTCTGAGTATAAAGCGACATCATACGATAACGCTTTTGCTCAATAGCAGAGCTTAAATCATGAAATAGAGGTAGACTACATATAACTGATGGTAACTGTAAATTACAATTAGTTACTATCTGCCAACCAATTGTTTTATACAATGACTTTACTTCTTGATATGCAGCCTCTGACTGACCTAATGGATAATATACATGTATTGAATGATTCATTAGCATTAAACCTTCGCCATTAGATATTGCCTGTTGCATTAATTGATATTCTGCATGTTTTTTATGGAATAAATCAAAGATGGCAGTAAATTTGCCCTTTTTAACTTGTTCAGCGGTTTTAATAGCTGAAGCTTGCAATTTTGTGTTCTCTTTACCTTGATTTAAAAAAGTAATATTTTGAGTAATAAAAAACGGATAGGATATTTGACTTGCTAGTGAAAATATATCACCTACAAACTTATCGCATTCAGTAATACTAAATTTTTCAGGGTAACGGCTAACAGCTAAAGATTTTACGCCTATATTATTAATGCATAACCCGTCTACATCAACATATATATTATTATCAATATCTGCTATTTGATCACGAATTGATCGACGTTTATCATACTCATGTTTTTCAATTGGATTCATGGAGGTACA
>CAYZUJ010000105.1:0-4973 GCA_964481375.1 uncultured Neisseria sp.
GTTGTTAGTTTAAGGAATACCGATGGGACTGGGTTTCATGGGGCTAACTCAGATGCAGATAATCCGAAAACTGAAGATTTATCCTCTCACCTAAATGCACAACCTCTAACGGTTTAGCTCATCGATTTCATTGAATAATTTGCAGGGTCTTTTATTATAAAGCGAATCACGCATAAATTTTATCGCTCTACAATTATCATTTTGCCTACGCTAACAATGGCTGCGCAGGCCCTGTACTTGCATCTTATGGATGGTTCGAAGCATGATCAACGTTATTTCTAAATACAAGCTTCTCACCTTCGTGTTGTGATAGGGCTGTACAGATAAGCGCATTAAATTAATGCAATTCCAGTATTCCCAGATTGCTCGCTTGAAGAAGAAGAAATTCAGATCCCCCATTTCCTCATTATCTCTTTAAAGCAGATAACGTTTTGACGATACCAATTAGAGCCCAACAAGCTAGCAATTCCGCAGGATCATAAACTTCGTATTACTTTTCACTAACTCCGAGAAGTATTAAATATCCAAATTGATAATGTTGACTATTAACGGATTTATAAGTATAATTCAATTATTCTTCTAAATTGACGCCTACTACCATTTAAAAAAAATGCTAAATTTCATTTACTACGAAATTGGGCGGAGTGGAAGAGAGGGTAATTCAATAAAATATTAAACTCGTAAAAATTTTTTCAGTAAAAGAATGGTTTTGTCGTATATAGATACGAAATATTTTGCTGGTAATCTCAAAAGTATAAAAAAAATGTTTGAGTAAATTTCGTTTTTATCAAGAGACATTAATATTTCGGATGAACTACGTTTGTAACTTAACAACCCCGAAGTTGACATGCCTCCTGATCTCATTACTACCATCGTCATATCTGTAATTAAAAATTTAACTTTAGCAATAAACAATGTCCTTAATAAAAAATCAAAATCACCTGCACTTTTGAATTTTTTATCATATAAACCATACTTTTCAAAAACAGATCTACGTACAAATGTAGCTGTGTGCGGCGGCATGAATCCAAATCTCATTAAGGGCAATATAAATCTCGTAGACTTTATCTGCCGAATAACATTATCCTCATCATTATTTGACACAATAGCACAACTTCCAATTAAAATTTCTAATTCTTTATTCTCTGCAAATATCTTAGATACAGATGCAATTACATTAGCATTTGCATAAACATCATCCGAATGTAAAATTCCGATTATTTCAGACGAACAGTTTAATATACCCTTATTTAACGCATCATAAATACCATCATCTTTTTCACTTAAAAAAAACGAAATATATTTTTCATATTCTTCTATTTTATTTATAGTCTCATCTGTAGAGCATCCATCAATGACTATTATTTCAACGTCAACAGTTTGCTCAATTATACTTTGAAGACAATTTGAAATTGTATTTTCTCTGTTATAAACCGCACAAATTATTCCTATCGAAGGTAAATTAATATTTTGACTCAATTAAATAACCCCTCTATAAACTTTAATAAAGTCTTTTATTACGGAATTCCATTGAAATTTTTTTGAATAATGATGACTTTCAATTAAATTTTTCTTGAAACTATCTGTAAGAGAATAATCTAAAAATGACTTGACAATATCAGATGATTTCATATTTAATGGGTAAAGCGGATATAAGTGGTTTGTAATTTCACGGAAAACTGGGATATCTGAGGCCAAAACAGGTACGCACCTTGATAGTGACTCGATAAAAGGCTGACCCAAACCTTCCATTTTAGAAAAGAAAATGAATAAATCTGTAGAATAATAAAAATCATCAATTTCAGATTTACTCATATCATATTTATATGTAACAACATCAGTAAATCCATATTTTTCGACTAATGAATGAGTATTGATTGAACCTCTACCCATGACATTAATTTTTACAGATCTGAATTTATGCGATAGATAAAAAATTATTTCAAAACATTTAGATGAATTTTTATAGAACTCACCTTCAACTAAGGATACAGTAATAGAATCTTCATATCTGTTAAATCTAAAAAATGGATTAGATATTATTTTATCAGAGCGTTCACCAGACTGAACACCATGCGCTACAACATTTTTTCGAATTTCGAATTTAAATTTAGAATCGAATATGGACTTAGTAAAATGACTAGGGAAAATAATTTCATCCGAAAACCTTAATGAACTAATTGATATTCTATATGGTAAAGTTACATTTACTTCGTCTGAATTATTCTCAATAAAACCAAAATAAAAGGGAATTAAATCGTGCACAGTAACTATAAATTTTATATTTGGAAATAAAAAACGAAATAAGAGTATAAATGCATAAGTTTGATCAACAATGTGAACAATATGATATCCTTCGAATAGTTTTGAGAGTTTGAATGGTATAATCAGATATTTATAAAAATAAAAGTATATTTTATATAATTTACTGTTTGATCTATTAAAATTGAAATGTAACTTGCAGACATCAAAAACAAAATTGTTTTCAATATTACTTAAATTATTCCCAAATTTTGCTAATTCTGTAGCATATAAATCCATGCTATAACGTTTTTCAATTCCTACAAGTAATAATATTTTTTTCTCCACCATAATATTTTTACAATATTAGTGATACAGGAATATTGAGTCAATAGAATCAAGTAACTACAAGATCAAGTAACTCACATACGAATTTTTGAGGTGAGTGGAATGATCTGTAAAAGTGAGATATTTGTAATGATCTTTTATTAAAATTATTTAAATTATCTTTTACGAATAAGATAGAATTTAATATTGATTCTTTATCAATTTTATCTTCATAAATTACTTGCCCAAAATTATATCTTATACACTGATCGGACATCCAAGTATTATTAGAAACAATTACATGTTTACCTAAACAAACCGCCTCTAAAAAAACACCTGAAGTTACTGAATGATAAAAATCAGGAGAATAATGCAATAAAATCACATCACAATTATTAATATCATCATAATACATTGCATCGTCAAGTGCATCGGCTCTAACTACTATGTTTAATTTGCTTGCATTAGCAAGGTATTTAGATATAACAGGATTTAACGGTCCGAAATTGTGAAAAATGAATTTTAAATTTTTCATTGAATCATAGTGAAATTTTTCAAGATCTACTAATGCTTTAGCAACATCAATAGAATTTTTAGACTCTCTAACTCCCCCTAGTATTCCAATAGTGATTTGATTAGCTGACAGTGTTATATTAGAACTAGTTAATGGTACCGGGACATGAGGTATACACAATACTGCAGCATCAATCTTAAAGTCAGCCGAAAATTCAGCCTTCAATAATTCAGAGTCTGTAACATAAATTATCTTTTTATTGAAAAATTTAAGCAAAAAAAGAGAAAATTGATACAAGATAAATCTTTTACTCTTATCACCATTTGATCGCCTGTTTGACATTCTTAATGTTGCTATAAATTTATGAAATTTATTGCCATAAAAAAGCAATGCGAAAAAAATAGAAAATAAATGATAACTTTGGACAGTATTAAAATAACAAATAGACTGACCATTATTTTTCTTAACTAGACGTCTTAAAGCAATAAAATTCCAAAATGAAAGGCGTATTTCCCTAGTCAAAAAACTCCAAAATCCACTATAACCAATATTCCTGTAGCTATCGTAAAGAATTTCTGCGTTAAGATTATTTTTTATATCAACCTCGCATAAATTCGAAACCACAAATTTAATATTGATATCTTTAATATTTAGTTTCTTAAAAGTCTCATAAAATATTGAAGTAGTCGTATACATGTGACAACCATGTGACTGCAAATCAGGTTCTAGCCAGTAAAAATTTTTCATCATTTATCAATTTCAGATTAGAGTTTAAAAAATTTGAAATAATCGTTTAAAAATTTTAATCAAATTTATAGTCATGTAAAAAACTACTTAATTTTATTATAAGCATTTCTTGATCATCGAATTTAGCCCAATAATTATTAATCAAAGAGTTTTCGGGCAACCAATATTTAGTTTTATTATACGGACTTACAACAAAAACAGGTTTGTCAAAATAAGATGCGATATGTACTGGTAAACTATCACATGATATGACTGCACGTGACGAATTTACATAATTTATAGTGTTTGAAAATGATAAATTAGATCTAACTTTTTTTACATTTTTTAATTCCAAGCTCCTCTCGTTATCCAATTCAAATATTACTGGGTCATATCCAAAATTAATGCATTCAGAAATAATTTTCATAAGTAATTTTTCAGGAATGTTACGGAAAGATTTTCGAGCATTAGGGAAAATAATTATTCTTTTACCACCTCCTGCTTTTACTACACTGTCAGAAACAGAAAACCCATTTTTAATCAATGTTTTTTTATATCCTACGTAAATATTATCACAATTATCATCTAATCCAATTCTAATGCTTCCAATACTTAGAATCCATTCACGAACACCGATTTTATCAAAAAGCAATTGTGTATTATTTAATTCTAATTTACGAAATTCAAAAAAAGCATTAATAAAGGACTTAGCCGCCGATATTATACCTTTATCCCTTACATCGTAAAACGCAGGAACACCAGAATATATATTCGGAAGAATAATGATATTGCAATTTGGTTTTATTGCATTCAAAAGTTCTTTATGATGCACCCCCGCTATGCAATATATTTTATTACGATCTTCAGAATTAACCCTACGAATTGCATTTAGTGCGATAGTTAAATCACCAAATGCTTTTAGTGAGCATATACCAGTATTAATAATGTTTATCTTCATTGATTTAAGATACCTTTGGAGTAAGCGCAATCCACCTCATCAAATTAGGACGACCTTCACTAAAAATAAGCATTTTGTGATTATCTGCTAATTTATTATATTCAGTATATGAATGAACACTTGGGTGAACTCTTTCAAGATCTTTAATGTAAAAGAACTCTGACGCATTCAAACAAAATTGAGACAACCTATGAACACCGTTTTTAA
>CAYZUJ010000106.1:0-4766 GCA_964481375.1 uncultured Neisseria sp.
TAAGCCATTCAGTTACTAAAGAGGAGGAAGCGATTGCTGAACCACAACCATAAGTTTTAAATTTTGCATCTTCAATAATACCTTTTTCATTAACTTTAATTTGAAGTTTCATGACATCTCCGCATGATGGCGCACCAACCATACCTGTGCCAACATTTGGGTCATTTTTATCTAGTGAACCAACATTGCGTGGTTCTTCATAATGATCAATTACTTTATCTGAATAAGCCATTTTTTTTCCTTGATAAATTTAATTATGTAAAATTACATCACGTGGACCTTGATTTTCCCATTTATAATTAGCTATATCAATTCCGTCTTTAAACATTTCCCATAAAGGAGAAAGTTCTCTAAGTTTATTAATTTTATTTGTAAGTAAAGCAATAGTGTAATCAATTTCTTCTTCAGTATTAAAACGTCCGATAGTAAAACGAATTGAACTATGTGCTAATTCATCATTTCGGCCAATCGCTCTTAAAACGTATGAGGGTTCTAAAGAAGCAGAAGTACATGCTGACCCACTGGAAACAGCAATATCCTTAATGGCCATTATTAATGATTCACCTTCAATATAATTAAAGCTAATATTTAAATTGTGAGGGATACGATGTTTCATATCTCCATTTATATAAACTTCTTCGATTTGTTTTAAACCATTTAATAATTTATCTCTGAGTTTAACAATTCTTGGTAATTCGTTAGGCATTTCTTTTTTAGCTAATAAAAATGCTTCGCCCATTCCAACAATTTGATGCGTAGGCAAAGTACCAGATCTAAAACCGCGTTCGTGTCCTCCACCATGCATTTGAGCAATTAGACGCACTCTTGGTTTACGACGTACATATAAAGCACCAATTCCTTTTGGACCATAAACTTTATGCCCTGAAAAACTCATTAAATCAACATTTAGATGGGTTAAATTAAAATCTAATTTGCCAACTGCTTGAGCAGCATCAACATGAAAAATAATTCCTCGTTCGCGGCATAAGTTACCTATAGTTGTAATATCTTGTATTACTCCAATTTCATTATTAACAAACATAACAGAAACTAAAATAGTATCAGGTCGAATTGCATATATTAATTTATTAAGATCTAAAAGACCATTTTCTTCAGGATTTAAATAAGTAACTTCAAAGCCTAATCTTTCTAAATCACGCATAGTATCAAGAGTAGCTTTGTGTTCAGTTTTAACGGTAATTAAATGTTTACCTCTATCTTGATAAAATTGTGCAGCACCCTTTAAAGCTAGATTAATCGATTCAGTTGCACCCGAAGTCCATATAATTTCTTTAGAGTCGCAACCAACAGCATCTGCTAATTGCATGCGAGCTTTTTCAATAGCATCATCAGCAGTCCAGCCAAAACTATGAGATCTGCTAGCAGGGTTACCATATTGTTCACTTAAATATGGTAGCATTTTTTCTAATACACGCTCATCAACTTTTGTTGTTGCCGAGTTATCTAAATATATGGGAAAATTTAATGACATTTTTATTGTTTTCTCCAGAATCAATATTATTTTTAATTAAATCATGTAAGGTAATTTTCTCTAAATAAGAATGAACATGGTTAGTCAGACCGTCCCATAAATCATGGGTTAAACATTTTTTATTTGCATGACATTTTTTAGTTCCATAGCAGGAGCGTGCGTCCATATTTTCATCAACTGCTTTAATAATTTCAGATATATTTAATTCATCAACTGCTTTGGCTAATATATAACCGCCACCAGGACCTTTATAACTTTTTACCATACCTGAGCGTCTGAGTTTTAAAAACAACTGTTCAAGATAAGACAAAGATATTCCTTGGCGTTCACTAATATTTTGTAAAGTAATAGGTACAAGGTTATTACAATTATTATTAATTGCAATATCTAAAAGTGCAGTAACTGCAAATTTACCTTTAGTTGTTAATTTCATTTATACCTCATAAATCTACATAATATACTATTATTAAGTAGTAATTGTATATTAGTTGAGTAAATTAGTCAAGTATTTATGATCACTAAAGTTTATCTGCTAAAAGATTCAGGCAAAATATCTATTTTTAATAGTTTAGGATTAATAAACTGACTATTTGAATTAAATTGGTAGGCAATATAAGCAATAGCAACCGGTTTACATGCTACACAAAAATTATCGCGTAGTTCTTGCTTAAATACTAAATTTTGAAATGAAGAGTTTATGGAAGAGTAAAGTTCAGGAAAAATATCTGGTTGTAAATTTACAAACTCGTTTTTCCAATAAATAAAAGATGTTAATGCTAGATTAGGATACTTTTTTTTAAGAGTAATATAATTAGGATTTTTATTAACCAAAGCATCATTTACTGTTAACTCTATTAGTTCGCCTTTTTTATCAACAATATAAAAAGTATCTTGAGCATCAGCAAGGGAACGGGTAGAAAATACTACAATTTTATTGGAATAACGACGCATTTCAAAGGCTTGATAATAAGTAATGTGACGTATAGCTAATGCTTGTTTGCATGCTTTTTTTTGAGCCATTTTTTTTTCTATACATTGGTTTTCCTTGGATATTTCTTCAACTATATTTTTAGTTTGAAATAAAGAACACTTTTTTTCATAGTAATTTTCACATTTTTCAATTTGGTCTATATTTAAGCCATCGATAAATTCAGGAATAACTGATACTTTGGTGAAATAAGGTTTTGCCAATACGTTAGTAAAAAATAGCAAGTTAGTAGTAAATAATATTATATTTTTTAACATAGTTTTTGATTATTAAAGAATTTTTTTAAGGCAGTAGTTTAACACTTTTTTATAACCTTTTATTTTAGGTTGATTAAGGGGTAGATTTTTTTACTTTGAATTGATGCTCTATGCCAAAATGGCAAAATTTTACTGGCAATTTTTAGCTTCAAGCGCTATTCCATTTGGATAACCTCTATACCTTACACCATATGTTTTATTTAAATAATAGAGAAAACCATTTTTGCCACAACCAAGCCGATTAGCTAAACTATGCCAATTTGGTTTATCTTCTTCATTAGGATTAGTTATAGAACTATCTGACCAACTAGCTTCAGATAAACCAGCCATTTTAGGTAGCGCCATGTAAATTAAGTGATTATAGTCAGGGATAACATCAGTCCATAAAGCACCTTCAATCCCTAAAATATTTTGCGGTTTTATTAGTTTAGTACTGTTTACAGTAGAATCAGCAGCAATGGCACTTTTTAAAGCTGCATGAGTATCTGAGAAATTTGTTGCCCAAGCTAAACCAGGTTCACTTTTTTCAGGAGTGTAGGTTAAATCAAAATATGTAAATTCAGCATAATCAAGAACAACCTTATAATTATTATTTGCTAAATTTATAGAACTAGGTATACCAGTTGGGGCAGTTCTCCAAGTCCATACATGGGCAGTTTTATTAGGGGAAACTATATTATTTTTATCTAAATGACCATTGTCATGTTGTACAAATTCATGCCAGCCAGAAAGTTTAATATTAATTAATTCTTTTGCCAGAGATAATTTTTTTAAAAATAATTGCTCTTTTTGTAAAGCAGATAAATTTTTCCAAACACCATTACAGCTTAAAGAATTAGTCCATGCTCTAGGATTTACTTCATCACCTCCTATACTAACTTCATTAGGAATCTGGTATAAAGTAGTTTGATTATTAAACAATTTAGCAATTTGTAAAACAATATCATTTATAGTTTTAGTAAAATTTTTACCTAAGGTAGAATCAGTGTTATAAGTACAAACTGGTATGGTGTTTTCATTTAAGTTCGGTGCTAGTGATTTATCAGTAGTATCAAATAATGCTTCAGGCATTGCTTTTATTATAGCACGTGCATGAGCAGGTATATCAATTTCAGGAATAATAGTAATTTGGCGAACATTTGCGTATTGGATAAGGTCACTAATTTCTTGAATATTATAAAAACCTTTAACTTTAGTATCAATTGTTGGAAAACTAACATTATTATAATTAGTTATATCTAAGTTACCTTGAATCAAACATAAGCCATTTATTGCTTCACCAAATCCACGAATAGACCCAATAGTTGTTAATTGAGGATATTGAGGTAAGAAAAGCCGAAAAGCGTCATCATCAGATAAATGTAAATGCAACGTATTTAATTTATGGGTAGCCATTATATCTATAAATTGCTTTATTTCTTCAATTGTAAAAAAATGCCGCGAAACATCTAGTAAAATACCTCTATATTTAAATCGTGGATAATCTGTAATGGATAAAATGGGAAGAGTTTTACCAAATTGATTAAATAGTTGTCGTAAAGTTTCAATAGCATAAAAAATTCCAGCATTAGTTGCTGCCATAATATTTATACTATTATGATCAATTATTATTTTATAACCTTCGGGATTGTTATTTATTTGATCAAAATTAATTCTTTGAATAGTTATTTTATTAATATTGTTATTATAGTTGCTATTTTTCTTAATTGTGGCACTGATATTTAAATCGGTTTTTAAAAAAGATTGTAAAAGTTTAGAGTTAAAATCATTTCCAAAAAAGTTTTGAATAATTATTTCATCATTTAATTGGTAATTTCCAGATTCAATAAAAACTTTAATAGGAGATGGAATAATGTTAAGCAAGTTTTTATCACTTAAAGCAGAATTAACCCAATTTTTTTGTAAGTGATTACGGATTCTATCTTTAATTACTTGCGAGTTATAATTTAGTATGTTATAAGTTTTTTCATTTGTCTCTATATTAATAATGTAATTTTCGTCTTTATTATTAATAAAAAAGCTTTGTGGT
>CAYZUJ010000107.1:0-4729 GCA_964481375.1 uncultured Neisseria sp.
TTTCTAATTCTAAAAAAGTAGATATGGTATGGGTAGATGATGCTCGTGAATTTATAAATGATTTAATAACAAGATTTTATTCTCATTTAAAAGTAGATTTTTATTATGACCCTGCAGACTTTTTAAAAGATGTAGAACAATATCCGTTAGATACTAAAATTATCTTGGATGGGTTTTATTGTGATGATTCAGGCTTTACCATTATAGCTGATGGTATTACAATAGCAAAGAAATTACATTCAGCTGGATATAATAATCTTTATTTAACTTCAAGCGAAGATATACCAGAACAGGTTTTACCAAACTATGTAACTTTTATATCTAAACATGATACAGAAAATATGTTGATTTTAGATAAACTGTAACATATGTAAAAGTTAACTCTGGTTAATACGAAATATTTAAATTAAATCATTTGAAGCTGAAAGAGTTACAGGTAGTTGCGTCTTAAAAAATTAACTCAATATTAACCAGATTTTTGAGGGGCTTGGCTAGGAAAGTTCCGCGCGTCGCAAGCCCCGCAATGCTTTTAAGCCAGCAAAGTAACTACAAGCCATATATTTAGTTAAAGTTAAGGATTATATGTTTCTTCAGGGGCAAATGCTACATAACCTTCATTGGTTTTTAGTGCAGTAAATTTATCAGTAATAATCATTTGGTAAGGAGCAACTAAAAACTTATCAGTTACTTTACAAGTGTTTGCATCAAATTTATAAGTAGCCACAAAGCTTAACTTATTTTGATTAAAATCATAATAATTTCTTATTTGATTATTAGGTTGGATAGCATATAAGTCATCATTTGCTAATATTTGATTATTGGATTTTAATGTTGGATCTGCCTGTATCTCATTATAATTATTATTTACAGAATAACAATATATTTTATTGTTACTATCCTTGGCAACTACGTTACCATTTAGATCAGTTGCAAGCACATTCACGCTAACATCTTTTAAATTTGGGGATAACTTAGACCAATTATTTAGAGTACGCCAATAATCATCATTTGCATTATATCTAGGCATAAAAATTTCACTACTAAGCCATACTTTATTATCCTGACCTTGCACTAATGAAAGCGTTTTTCTAGTATTCCAGTTGTCTGTCCATGATAATATTTTAAAATTAAAGTAGTAAACCTGATTAGCTCCTTGTTCACCATGCAAATGAAAATCAGCAGCTGCGTATTCTCCATCTCTTCTAGGTGACACTGATCTAAAAGAACAATAATCAAATGCTAATTGATAACCAATAGTTAGAGGTTCTTTATAATGTTCAATAATATCTTTATCTTTATTAAATATAATTTTAGTACGATTAACCCCTAGATAATTTCCTATGCATTCACCATTAAAAACATAAGCACCATTTAAAGAAAAACCGGTAAATGGGATACTATTTATTACTTCATCTGATAACGGAGACATCTTAATTAAATGAAATGAGATGCTATTATTTGTTGCAGGAAGTTCAGCTACAGGTGTTGTTGATGAACATTTATCTTTACACCAAATTTTATTTCGTTTGTTAGCATTTATAGTGTAACCCCAATTAGAATCATTTTTTACTTCATAATTAACGTAATCAATTATATTTGCTAGCTCATTAGAATTATTTACGTACCAAATTGATGTAGTATATAAAGAACAACGTGCATTAGCAGGCATATTTAAATTTTGCACCCCAACGTTAGTTTCATCTTTTATATACCAACTTTGATTGAAACAGTTATCTTTATTATCATTTTTTTCAAAATAATAATTATTTCCAAACTGCAAATTAGTCAAATTTACACTAAATTCATTAGGATTGCTAATTATAATCTTATATTCTATATGACTACCAACTTTACTTAAGTCTACATATGGTAATAATGTATCATCTAAATTTTTAGTCGTAAAGCTTATGTCTCTTACAGAATTATTATCAAATGGATTAGGATATTTATTCATTGGGTCAATAGGGGAAATTTGGTCAGTTTTTGTAGTACCGTTTCCACTTCCGCAACTACTTAATAATACAATAAATGAATAGTATAAAAAATATTTAAGAAGGTTTTCTTTTTGCATATTATAAATTCCTATATTAATTTAATTCGTATATTATCATAAATTCTAAATTATTGCTGTAGTTTAAACTACAGCAATAATTACATCTAAATATTAACCTTTGTTTTCATACAATCTTGTTACACCCAAATCAGTATTAGATTTTGTAGCTGATTCACCATAAATATAATCTATATTACCATCAAAATAAAAGTTTTCATAAAACGAATCCTTGGGTAACATTATATTTGCAGGATAACTAATCAAATGGTTATGTCGTCCATCAGTATATGATAAACCAGAAATATATAAAGCTGTGTCACCAATATTTGTTATTATTTTTAATTTATTAGTTAATAATAACCAGCCACTGCCACTACAGTTTATTGCATATTGTGCAAAACTTGGAGCAGAAACAGGCACTAAAATACATTGAGTCTTTTGATAATCTTTATCGCTTGGTTCAGTTCTACTCTCCGGAATGTAAGCATATAAACCTGCAGAGTAAGAATTATTTTCTAGATAATCTAATAATTCTGGTTGAGGGTCTTTTAATTTATATTGTTTTAAAGCATTATCAATATTAGTTTGTATAGCCACACAACTTTCTGATACATAACCTTTATAGCAATTTAGTGCACCATAAACTGGAGCTAAATAAACATTGTTAAGTTGTTTAGCTAAAGTATTAGTAGCATCTTCCAAACTGTTTTTTGTTGGAGTATCTAGTTTATCAGCTAATTTTGTAATATAATGTTTTGCAAATTTGTAATCATACATTGTTTTGTCGTAATTTGCTGTTAAAGTTTCCATTGCTTTTAATATTTCTGGAGTTGGATTTGGTGCTCCAGTATGAATACCTAAACTATCATATTTAGATATAATAGCATTTGAGTAATATAAATTATCTAAATTTATACTGCCATTAGCATGAGATAGTTGCTCTTTTAAAGTTTGAGCATATTCAATAATATTAGAAGTCATTTTATTGCAAGAATTTTTGTCTTGGTTATCAATATCACCACAGTCTATAAATGGATAATTACCAGAGCCACCTTTTGAGCCAAATACATCATTTAATTTTTGAGGCTCTCCACCTAATTGAATTGCACTAAGAGAAAAGCTAACATGCACATTTTGTTGGTTACTAGCCTGCTTAATTGCTGCTGTAATATCTGCTAATCCAAGTTTAGCATCTAAAGCTGCATTAAATTTCTCTTGGTCTATATGAGAGTTAAATGATAGAGTTAATCTAACTCCTAACATTGCTCCTGCATCCATTTGTTCTACAAAAGAGTCGCCACACATTGTTCTAAACTTGACATTTTCTCCATGAACAAAAGACTTTGCAACTTCTGTTAAAGCATCATCTCCTTGCTTTAAAGAACCATTTTTGAATGTTGCTAAACCGGCATATTTATATAAATATATTATATTTGTAGTATAAGCATCATTTTTTGATAAAGTAGCAAATTGAGCTGCCATTGACATACTAAACCTATCTCCACCATAACTACCGCTAACATTAACATCTAAATTCTTTTCTAAAGTACTTAAATCTTGTGATTGCTCAAAATTTATTAAAGCTGTTGGATTAGTTATAGTAATGTTATTTTGATCGGCAGATGCAACTAAGCAAGATTGACCAGATGTAGCGGTATTAGAAGATGTATCAAATCCAGAGCCCATACGCAACGCAAAAAAACCATCTTCAACGTTATCATTAGATTTTAAATTGCTTTGTTGTATTGTTTTTGTATCACTTTGGATATTACCACCACTACCTACGTTATTGCACCCAATAATAGTACTGGCAATAAATAAGATAGTACCTATTAGTTTATATTGTTTCATGTACTTGAACTCCTAAAAATTAATTAAAAAGTCTAGTTATAGTAACTGGACTCTGTAAGTGCTGAATTCCAGAATTGTTCATTATAGTAGAATTACCATAATAAGAATTTGGAAAAAAACTATCTAATCTCAATGGTTCAGAAAAAAGATAAGTATACTTATTATCATCATAATAATAAATTAAGTTTTTCACTTCTAAAGATTCATCTTTAAAGGTTAAATTAGTTGCATTACTATCAAATGAACCATTAGTTTGCCCATTACAATTAATTAAAAATTTATTTGTTTCAATAGGAGCAACTAAGCATGATGTTGTATCTTGGTTGTTTATATATAAATTTGTTAAATATTGATTTGATTTTAAGTACTCTAATAAATCATTTAACTCTTTTGGTATTGAATTTTCATTTCGCACTTTAAATAAATTGTCTCGAATTGATAAGCAACTTGTTGAAACGAAACCATTAAAACAATCCATGAGATGTTTGGTAGGATCAACATAAATTTTTAAAATATTTTGATAACTTTGAATTATTTTATTTAAATTTTGTTGCATTTGCATTGATAATAATTTTTTATTCTCAAGCATTTGTTTATATTCATTTACAAACTTATAATTATTATAATCTAAATAATATTGTTCGGTAAGTTGTTGCATAGCATGAGTGATTGAAGGATTAACATCAGTATTACCTGGATTGATACCTGCTTCACTCCAAGATGAAACTATGGGATTGAAATAGTAATAATCTGCAGGAGAGTTAATTTGTTTTTTAATACCTTTAGCATAATCAATAACTTCATTGATAATATTCACGCATTTAG
>CAYZUJ010000108.1:0-4725 GCA_964481375.1 uncultured Neisseria sp.
ACTACTTTTCCTATAAAAGTATAGTTTCCGTCTTTATAAAAAAATTCTATATTGCTTTTAAGGAATCCTTCATCATAATCATGCGATTTAATTTGCCCTGATGGAGAAATGCCCTTCCATTTAGCTTTAATTATTGCATAATTAAACTCTGATCTTAATCTCAAAATACCAAAGCAATCTTTAGTTTTACCAGTATAATATTGACCTGCATAATCAACCAGCCCATTAATAATAGGTAATTTTTCACTTTCTTTATAGTCAGTATTAGTGATTGCTTGTATAATTTTTTCATGCGTATCAGTTTTAATATTGTGTTTATTTGAAGAACCTGCAAACCACCGTGTTTTTGTATTGGAATTATTCCAAAAACCATCAGTATTTTTATGAGTAACTATAATTTTTAGATTCTTTAAAAGATTTTTAGAAAGTTTTTCAAATCCATTAGAATTATTTGTTAAATTATTATATACTTTTTTATCTAGTTGTTTTTTTATTTCTTCTTCTATATTATCAAATGTGGGCAATAATTTTTCGTCACCTCTATTAAATGATTTTTGTAGTTCATCTAAAACATATTCTAATGTATATTTTATTTTTTCATTTATTGAATCATTTCCACCTATTTTATTTTTTTCTAATTCTTCATTTATATAATTATAAATTGCTAAAGTAGCTTTTTGCTTATTTTCTTTCCACGTTAAATTTTTAGTACTTTTATGAGTTTCTAAATGATTTTTTACTGACGTAATATTGTTCATCTGTTCCATTTCTACTTACCCTTAGATATGTGTTATTTTTTAGGAAATAATTTACAGGATACATTATAATATTATATATGCTTAAATAAAAGTAACATTTTTATCACCACAAAATAAAACTCATTTTAAATTCAAAATGTTATTCAAAATCTATATTATATTAAATTAAATATTTTTCTTATATTTAAAAGTTTTTAAAATTGTTTAAGAAAGCCACTTTGTTGGGTGACATTTTTTATTAAATGATGTATTATAATGTCCTTACTAACTAAATTTTTTAGACTATAGTAAAAATATTAACTTTATATTTTGGAATACAAATGAAAAAAGTAACATTACCAACTAATTTTAACGAATATAATTTTGCTCAATTAGCAAAAAAAGAAAAAAATGCTGCATTAAAAGTTCGTTATTTAGCACTATCATATATTCAAGCTAATAAGACAGTTTTAGAAGCTGCTGCGCTTGTTTATAAAAGTAGCCGTATGGTTCATCGCTGGATTAATTTATTAAATGACTTTGGGATTGCTGGATTAGAAGATAAGCCAGGTCGTGGTCGTAAAGTAGAATTACCAGAAAATAAAGAAGATGAATTCAGATCAATAATTTTAGAATTTCAACGCAAACAAATTAAAAGTAAATTAACCGGGCGCGATGTTCAAAAACTTCTCAAAAATCATTATTCTATAGATTGTACTTTACCAACTGCGTATAATACTTTAGCTCGATTAAACTTAAGTACTACTCAAGGTAATCAGCAAAAGAAACAATTTAAAAAAGCCTTAAAATTAAATACTAAATAATTTTATAACTACCACAAATTATCTTAAAAAACTGCTAAAATTTTAGCAGTTTTTTAGATAGTTTAAAATTACTTCTTGCGAACGCAAAGAAAACTTTTCTAATTCATCATTAGTTAAAATAATTTGATCCTCTTCTATACGGTTAACTAATGTAACTGCAACCATTGTTGCTGGTATTTCTGCTCTACTACAAAAACTAGCTAAAGCAGTTGATTCCATTTCAAAATTTAAAATATTTAATTCTTTAATTTTTTCAAAATATTTTTTCTGATGCATTTCATCATAACTTGGGCTAATAGCACCATCAAAGCGACATTGACTTAAATAAAAATCATCTGCAGCAATTGAGTTTCCCTCTATGATTTTAAAACCTAAATCATGTGGTTGGGCTTTTATAATCCTAGCATTTAATTGTAAATTCATATTAGTTGGGTAAATTATATCTCTACCTAAAGCTGACATTTTATACCCAGCTACTAAATTTGGCATAAATGATTGCTTAGTGATTACTACTGTTCCTGGAGCTATGTTAATACCTCCTGAAGTACCTATTCTTATATATTCACAATTATAATTACCAGCAAGATACATTAATATACTCAAATCATGCAACATAGATAAAATTGAAGGATTTCCCATACCATGAGAAATAGATAATATATTTCCTACACGATAACATTTATATTTACTTGTAGGAAGTAAATTTACTGGAACAAAATATTTTGCATCAATTTTTAAAAATGATTTTGCTAACCTGATAGCAAATTCAAGACTTCTATCACTACTACCTTGCATACAAACATATTTAATACCAGTAAATTCATTTAAAATTTGCTCCGTTATTATCATATTAAAATTATATAAATAATTTTTATTAAAGTTTAACTCGTTGATTTTCATTTTTTACCTTAAAATACTTTTTGTGTAATACAATCAAAAATAAAAACTGAAGTGTTCCTAACTGCCTGTAACTGCTCTTCACGACTTATTAATATTTCATCATTAATTAAGCGATTCCCCATGGTCACATTTATTGCAATAGCTCTTATACTCAATTGATTACAAAACCCTGCAAAGGCAGTAGAATACATATCAATGCTATAAATTCCAGCTTCATATGCCTTTTGTAAATATAAATCTTTCTCTTGTTTAGTAAATTCAGGAATTAAAAACCCATCTTGCCTCGCCTGCTCTTCATAAAAATCATTAGTCGATATAGATTTTCCTTTAATAATATTTAACTTTAGTTCATTACACCTATTATATTTATTACTAAAGCTTAAAATATTTTCAACTAATTCTTTATTAAAATAGGTTGAATACTCATATTCTATTCCACACTCAATAGAAGTAAATTTTGGTTCAAATTTAGTATTTAACGCTTCCTCAATAATTACAACGCTTCCTGCAGGAACTGCCAACCCTCCTGCTGGTTGAATATTTATAAAAATAGCATCTGAAATTTTTAAATATTTTAATAACTTTGTCATCTCATTTAAACAAATTAATGCTGAAGGCATACCTATACCATGAGATATGATCAATATAAACCCTATTTTATATAAATTAAAACGTTCAGTCTTAAATATAGGTTTAAAATAAAACTCATCTACTTCAATTTTATAGCATTTTTTTGCTATTTCATGCACTATAATTGCAGCATTATCATTTGAGCGAGTAAATATTACAAATTTTATAAAACCAAAGATACTAGTTAAGTCCATCTTGCTATTTAAACCTAAATGATACATATAATCAATTTCTAAATTATATAAAAACGGATTTATCTTTTCAATATCCATTAATCAACCTTTTCTAATTCTTTTGAATTACAATATATTCATTTGCTGTTAGTTGCTTATTCATAAGCAAACTTCTTACAACCTTATCTATAGGCATACCTGTAGTTTGCCATATTATTTTATAATTATTTATTTTATTTAATTGTAGTTTAAGCCTTATAAATTCATCTTTTTTAATTATTAAATAATAAGGACCTGAATATTTATTAAGTTTGGCAATATTATTTATTCGTAAATAAGGCTCATGACTATAAAACTCCAAAGTTAAAGAATTTAAATTATAATCAATAATAGTTAATCTTTTCTGATTATTCAAATAATTTGCTATTTTATACCCTTCATCATATTTAGAAAATAATGCATTTATAAACATGGTAAAAATAAAAATCAAGTTTATAACTATTACAGAAAACCCTATACTTAACAAATTATAATTTGGTGAACCATTCCTAATTTTCCATATAATAATCCCAGATAATATTATCAAACCTAGTATAGCAATAATATAGAAATTTTTATTTGCAATAATTAAAAAACTTATAAATAAAAATAATAAAAATAAAATTAAGGAAAAATAATTTTGGATTTTAAATATTAAAAAACTAGACTTACCTATAAATATATCATTTATAAAGCTAGCGCTTAAAATTGTCGCAAAGGGAATAATTATATTAGTATAATGATCAAGCTGAAAATCACTAATACTAAATAAAATAAAAGTTGGTAAAAAAGAACCTATTAAATAAACTAAATTATTTTTATCCTGAATTTTGTTTGTTTCATTAATAGTGCACTTAATAAACAAAGATTTTATTGTTTTAAAAAAAGCGAAGATAAATATTATCGACCAAGGCAAAAACGACCATAAGAAAGTATGAATAAAAAATAAATAATGATAATCATAAATATGGCTAGTGGTTATTCCACCAAAATTAAAAAATCTACCAAATTGACTACCCCAAAAAAACCACTTAATTCCAGAAACATTTTTTTGAGCAAAAACTATTTTTTCTGGATGCAAATCAAATTGCAAATATAATACAATTAATTCTGGTAAGATAAAAATAAATACTAAAACAAAAGCACCAACCCATTTAATACTAAATAATTTATTTACTTGCTTCTTATAAACCCATAATGAAAGTAATCCACTCATTATAGTTAAAATAGTAAATACGCCTTTAGTCATTACTGCTAAAGCAGTAAAAAAAGCTCCTAATAAAAGATATTTTATTTTTGTAAATTTGTCATATAATAACCAATAGTAGGTAGCAGGTATCATTGTACCTAAAAGGTAAGCCTCAGCTCTAATATCTATACTAGAAATCATTAAATGAAAAGCTGATATATATAATAATGAAT
>CAYZUJ010000109.1:0-255 GCA_964481375.1 uncultured Neisseria sp.
TATTGATATTATAACACCAATAAGAATATTCATAGGTCTAATTAAAGAGTTTAATACCCCATTATGAGGCTCGATTAAAATAATAAATATTGTTACAATCCCAAGTTGGCCAATATAGTTTTTATTAGTATCCATATATAAAGTTGAATATATGAACGTTGCAATTAAGGCAGCTATATAGTTTATATGAATATTATCATTAAATAATAAAATAATAATAGTACTAAAAATTGATGCACTAATGGTAGCAATTGT
>CAYZUJ010000109.1:265-4573 GCA_964481375.1 uncultured Neisseria sp.
GTTTTGATTGTTACATATTAGGAAAATATATTCAAGGTATGAATTAATTTACTTAATGAAAATAAATTATTCATGTAATTTATCCCTTTTTGTTTGATTAATTTCTGATAATACTTGTTGAATTACTTCATTAGGTTTTATAGCTTTAGTAATAGGACGACCAATTACTAAATAATCAACCCCATTTTTTACAGCATTTATAGGTGTCATTATTCTTTTTTGATCATCATTTAAATCATTAATGCGTATTCCTGGCGAAACAACTAAAAAATCTTTAGCTAAGTGGTTTTTTATAAGAGGTGCATCTAATGCAGAACAAACCACGCCATCTAATCCACATTTATAAGATAAATTAGCTAAATTTAAAATATAATCTTTCAAATCTGCAATAACACCAAGTTTTTTTAAGTGTTCATGATCCATACTAGTTAAAAGTGTAACTGCTATTAATAAAGGTTTATGTTTTGCTTCAATTATAGCTTCCTTAGCCATATTAAGCATTTCCTCACCACCACTAGCATGAACATTTAGCATCCAAACACCTAAATTTGCTGCAGCTCTACAAGCTTTATACACGGTGCTAGGAATATCGTGATATTTAAGATCAAGAAATACATCAAATCCAGAAATTACTAGCTTTTCCACTAATTTAGGACCACAAGCAGTAAAAAGTTCTTTACCAACTTTTAATTTACAAGAATTTGAATCAATTTGAGCAATAAATTTTGTAACTTCAAGCTCATTATCAAAATCCAGAGCGACTATTATAGGTGACTCAAAATGATTATAGTTATTTACAATTAAAGGATTCATATTAAAATTCTACATCATTTGGATTGATGCTTTCCCATTCATAACAAGCAGGGCATTGCCAAAAAAATGTTTTTGATTTAAAATTACATCTGCCACAACGGTAACTAGACAGTTTCTCATTATACTTTAATAGTAATTCTTTAATTAAAGTGATATCAGGTTTAGCTTCAGCTAATAAATTACTTTTTAATTTATCCATATATAATTCAATTAATCTTGCCGCAACTTTGGAGTTAGGATTATTTTTTAAAGCAAAACGCAAATATTCAAGGGTTGTTTCAGGTGTATCATATTGCAATAAAATTTGATAAATATTATTACATAAGTTCAACTCAGGATATAAACTGGCATATCCTTTTATTAAGGTTAATCCTTCTTTAATTTTATTTAACCGTAAATAAACTTCAAAAATCTTACTAATTACCATTGGTAAATATAGGTAATTTTGTTTTTCGATTAATTGCCATGTTTTTAGAGCATTATCATAGTCTTCTTTATTGAAATATAATTCACCTAATAAAATATTAGCTCTTACACATTTACGATTAATTTCTAGTGCATTATTTATGTGATTTTGTGCTTGATTATCATCTGATTTAATTAAAGATTCTTGAGCTAATTCACATTTAAATTGAGCTACTTCAGTATGAAAGCTATAATCAGAGGTTGCTAATCTTTTAGCAGTATCTATTGCTTCTTGCCAATTTTTATCTTGTTGATAGATATCTAGAAGTTCTACTTCTGCTTTAGAAGAATATAATTCACTATTAACTAGTTTTAGTAATAAATTTTCAGATCTATCTATAAGGCCTGCTTTTTGAAAATCTTTTGCCAGTTCTAATCTTACTTTATCTTTTTCTTCAGCTGAAAATAAGAATTGAGAATTTAATAGTTTATTATGTAATTTAATAGCTAAATCATTTTCGCCACGATTACGGTATAATTTACCAAGACTAAGCTGTAATTCTGTTAATTGGGGTTCCTGTTCAATAATATCCCTTATGTTATCACTTGCTACACCAGTTTTATTTTCGATAAGAGCATCAATACTATCAAATAATCGTTTAGGCAATTGTTTAGCTTGCTTTATTACGGTTTTCATATCTATCCGTCCAGCAAACCAACCAAAAGCAAAAAATAAGGGTGTTACAAGTAGCCATAAAACAATATTATTCAAAATTATACCTCTTAATCATTTGATTTATCTAATATTTTATATTCATTATTTTTATTTATTTTAAAAATCTTAGCTTTAAGTTCTATAATTTTTATAATATTAATTAATAAACCAATTATAATACCGATTATCAGAAATAATAAAAGTAGTATTATTAAAGGCAATTGCATTACGTAGATATTGAATATGCTAAGTTTTACTGTTTGGAGATTGTCTAGTATTAAAACTAAAATAAGAATAAAAAATATTATTTTTATTGCCCATTTAATATATTTATATATTTTCATAGTTTAACTCATTGTAATGGATAATAATAATTTCTTTATTTGGAAATAGATAAAAAATGTTAGTGCCACCATTATATCATATAACATGTTCTATATTTATTTTTACTTATTTAATATTACCGTAAGTTGTAAAATAAGGTAAGACAAATTTGGAAATAATTGTTATAAAAATTTAATATGATAAAATGCTAATATGAAAACGCATAGGAGTATAATTTAATATAGGAATATAATGGCTACTAGAATCAAACAATTGCCAGATTACTTGGTAAATAGAATTGCAGCTGGAGAAGTTGTTGAACGGCCAGCCTCAGCATTAAAAGAATTAATTGAAAATAGTATTGATGCAAAGGCAACTAAAATAATAGTTGAACTTTTAGAAGGTGGTATAAAGCAAATAAAAATCTCTGATAATGGAGAAGGTATTTTCCAAGATGATATTGCTATAGCTATTAATAGACATACTACTAGTAAAATTTCTAGTGAAGATGATTTATATCAAATAAAAACCTTAGGGTTTCGCGGGGAGGGGCTTGCTTCTATTGCTTCTGTTTCACGATTTATGTTATCAAGTAAAGTCACTGATTATAACCATGGTTATAAAATTAATAGTAATTTTGGTATTGTTAGCGAAGTGATTCCCGCAGCATTAAACGATGGCACTATTATTGAAGTTAATGATTTATATCATAGTATTCCAGCAAGAAAAAAATTTTTAAAAACTGAAACTACGGAATATTCTCATTGCAAAGCTATTTTCGAACGATTAGCGTTATCTTATTGTGATATTTTTTTTGAATTTTATAATAATGGAAAAATGATTTATAGATTAAGTAATGAGACGCTTTTAAAGAGGATAGAAAATATATTTGGTGAAAACTACTCTTCTAATTATTTTGAAATAAATGAAATATCAAATAAAGAGTTATCAATATCAGGTTATGTTTACCATCCTAGTTATTCTTCTAATAGTAAGATAATACAACATTTTTATATTAATGGTCGTTTTGTAAAAGATAGAGTAATTCAAAATGCAATAAAACAGGGTTTTAGTGGAGTTTTACATCATGAACATCAACCTCAATATATTTTATTTTTAAAAATTAATCCTTTAGATATTGATGTTAATGTACACCCTTCTAAAAGTGAGGTGCGTTTTAAGGATACAGGGCAAATTCATAGTTTTATCAGTGGGACTATAAGAAAAGCACTCTCACAAAATATTTATATTTCCCCAACAAAAGATTATAAGGATGTATATATAGCTGATAAAAAAGATAGCTATGTTAGTAGTTATGATACCCTTAAAAGGTCTTTTCCAAAATTAAATGATTCACTTGCAAATACAAGTTTAGATACTAATTTATTTAATTTGGATAATATAGATAATGAAAGTAAATCAGAAATAAACCCCTCTTTAGGTTTTGCTATTGCGCATTTATTAAATATATATATACTAGCTCAAACTAACGATGGATTGATCATTGTTGATACTCATGCAGCACATGAACGCATTCTTTTAGAAAAATTAAAACAGCAATTAGAACAAGCATCAACTATCGCTAGTCAACAGCTATTATTACCAATTATTATAAATATTCCTGAAGTTTTACACGAGACAATTCTTATACATAAAGAATCACTTTTAGTTTTTGGTTTTGAAATTGATTTATTAGGAGAAAATCAATTAATTATTAGAGCTGTACCTATTTTATTGAGTAATGCTAATTTTGAAAAATTAGTTTTAGCTGTTTTAAATGAATTATCCCAATACGGAAACAGTAATATAATAATGGAACATAGAGAGAAAATTTTATCAACAATTGCTTGTCATAATGCAATTAGAGCTAATGACTCTTTAAGTATCCCCGAAATGAATGCCATCTTAAGAGATATGGAAATAACTCAACGTGCCAATTATTGTAATCATGGTCGACCAACGTGGTTTAAGATAACAATGTCAGAATTAAACGCAATGTTTATGCGGGGAAAGTAAATTATAATTTTATACTAACTCTTCTTGGAGTACTA
>CAYZUJ010000110.1:0-4530 GCA_964481375.1 uncultured Neisseria sp.
ATAGAGATTTTTTCCTTGTTGCATCATTTTTTCCTTTCTTAAGCATTAATAAATTAGCATTATTTTTTTGCTATCCCCTACCTTCTTAAACTTGCTAATTTTAATAACATATTTTCTGTATCTTCCCACCCTATGCATGGATCAGTAATTGATAAGCCTTCTTTATTTATATTATGTGTAACTTCTTGATTACCTTCTAATAAAAAACTTTCAATCATAAAACCTTTAACAAGTTCTTTACAAGATGAATTAGTTTGTAGTTCATCTAATATATTAAAAATTATATCTGGTTGCATTTTAAAATCTTTTTTTCTATTAAGTATACAATTATCATGACTAACATCTATAATAACCGATTGATTTTTTATGCAATGTAAATCCATATAAGATTTTATTGTAACTAAATTTTCTATATTATAATTTGAAGTTCCATTAATTCCCCGTAATACCAAATGTGCATATTGATTGCCAGAAGTTTCAATTTCATAACCATCAATCGCAAAAATATGCGGATGTTGAGCAGAAACAACACTATTAACAGCAATTTTTAATACACCATGAGTAGGATTTTTCATTCCTACGGCACATTCTACACTAGATGCAAAGATTCTATGTTCTTGATCTTCACTACTTCTAGCACCGATTGCTACCCAAGATAATAGCTCTAAAAAACCCTGCATGTTATGAGTAAATAATGCTTCATTAGCAATAGGTAATCCCATTTCAATAACATCAACCATCATTTTGCGCGAATATAACATGCCAGCTTCTATATCTGGAAAAACTAACGGATCCGGCTGATTTAATGCCCCACCCCACCCTTTAACAGTTCGCGGTTTTTGAACATATACTCTCATAACTAGTTTTAAAGCATCTTTAACTTTATCATTTAATTTTTTTAATCTACTAGCATATTCTAAAACAGCTTCTGATGGCCATGCTGAGCATGGACCAATAATTATTAATAATCTTTTATCTTTGTTATCTAATATATTTTTGATTTCTTGCCGATGTTTTAAAATGTTTTTATATCCTGAAATTGATAAAGGAACTTTTATTCGTAACTCTTCAGGAGATAATAATTTTTTTAGTATTCTATATGCCATTACTAAACCTTTTTATATGTAATAATTTTTTTAAATCATATTTGCATGTTTTTAAAATATTTGAACCACGACTAACATTAAAAATACTCACATTTAATTTATGTGCAATTTCTCGTTGAGTTTTTTTATTTTCTATTAATTCTTTAATAATTAGCAATCGTTTACCTATTTCTTCCCTCTCGGACACTGTTAAAAGTACTTCAAAAAAAACCTCTAGTTGTTTTTTATCATTAAACTCTAAACATTGTTCTAGAACATTGTGCCAACCATCATCTTTAATAGTTTTCATAATACATAACTCCTCTAAAACATTTTGTTATGACGTAATGATGCACAATTACGTAACCATTTGTCAATAAGTCAATATTTTTTGCAATATTCAAATTAATAAAAGTACTATTTACTATAATTTTAATAATCCATCATATTTTATGATAGAATTGCCACTTATTTTATTTTACATTAAGGAGTAATTAATAATGTTACTTGGAGTTCCAAAAGAGATAAAAGTTCATGAGTATCGTGTAGGTATGACTCCTTCTGGGGTGCATGAATTAGTACGTAATGGACATAAAGTACTTATTGAACATAATGCAGGAGAAGCTGTTGGCTTTAATAATCAGGCCTACATCAATGTGGGTGCTGAAATTGTAAATACTGCGTCAGAAATATTCTCTAGAGCAGATATGATTATAAAAGTAAAAGAACCACAGCTTAGCGAATGTAAAATGCTTCGATCTGGCCAAATCTTGTTTACTTATTTACATCTAGCACCAGACCCTCAACAAGCAAAAGGACTACTTGAATCAGATTGTATTGCAATAGCTTATGAAACTGTAACAGATAATAATGGTGGTCTACCATTGCTTTCGCCCATGTCCGAAGTTGCTGGAAGATTATCTATACAAGCAGGAGCACTTGCTTTAGAAAAACATAAAGGTGGCAGTGGAGTTTTACTAGGAGGCGTGCCAGGGGTAAAGCCTGCTAATGTAATAGTAATTGGTGGAGGTGTAGTTGGTATCAACGCTGCAAGGATGGCGGCTGGATTGAATGCTGACATTACTGTTTTAGATAGAAGCTCTAAAGTTTTACAAAGAATCGATAATTATTTTAATGGTAGAATAAAAACTCTATATAGTAATTATATGAATTTAGAAGAATCAGTTAAAGATGCTGATTTAGTTATTGGTGCAGTTTTAATTCCAGGAGCTTCAGCCCCTAAACTTGTAACTCACAAAATGTTACAAAGCATGAAAAAAGGTAGTGTCTTAGTGGATGTAGCTATTGATCAAGGTGGTTGTTTTGAAACTTCAATGGCAACAACACATGAAGCTCCAACATATGTAGTTGATGGAATTGTTCATTATTGTGTAGCTAATATGCCCGGAGCTGTTGCTAAAACTTCTACATTAGCTCTAACAAATGCTACATTACCATTTATTGTTGAAATAGCCAATAAAGGATGGATTGAAGCTATAAAAACTAATCCACATTTACAATCAGGACTTAATATTTGTAAAGGAAATGTAACTTACTTTGCAGTAGCTCGCGATTTAGGGTATAAATACATTAGTCCAACTGAACTAACTTAAACGGCTGATTTGGTTTAGTTAATTCCTTATTAACTAAACCTTTATATAAAGCTATAAATAACAATATAGGATCGTATAGATAATCCCATAAATTTACTGAGGATTGAAGCTTAAAATAAAAAGCTACTAAAGCAATAAGCCAAATTAATGCAAAAAGTTTATTAATATACCATATAATCAATTGAAAAAATACTAAAAATAATAAGATATATTGTGGATAATAGCCTAATTTATATAAATCAAAATTGAGAATTAATCCAAATCTAGATATATAAAAAATAATTCCTATAATAAATATAACCCAAGAAATGCTTCTATTCATAACATTAAAATCAATATCCCACCCTGAATATATAAAAAAATCCTGAAAAATTAAAAGTAATAAAATAAATAAAGTAGTAATACTTAAATTTCCTACTACACTGTGCATTAAAATTAATAAATTATATCCATGATACAATGGAGAAAAAACTGAAAATAAAACAGTTGCAATAATAATTACTGTTCTTAAAAATCCTCTACATATATGGACATAAGGCATCTCAAGTACTACCCATATACACAATAAAATCATACTAATATTGACTATTATACTATTTATATTTTGTGCAAATGTATTTATCATCATAATTTTTACCTTTAGATTTTCTCATCAATTAGCCATTCTTTATTAAATCTTAAATGTTTAATAAATTTATAATTCCAAATGTATAACAAATTAATATTTTTGTCTTTAATTTGAATATAAGGATTTGTAAATGTATCCCCTCTTTTATCTTCTAAAACTTTTATATTATGCCAATGGATACCATCTATAGATTTTGCAATCCCCAATTTACTTTTATCATTATTACTATTATATACTATAAACTGTAAATTACTTTCTAATTGAATCATCGCTACTGGAGAATTAAAAAACGTAGCCTTGCCTAAACTACTAGGCACTAAATATTCTTCAATAAATTCATTATTTTGATTAAAGTGTAATAAGTCAGATTTTTCATAATACTTAGGGGTATATTTAAAAAGGAATTCATTAAAAAATTTAGGAAAACTTAAACTACTAGGCGCTATATATTCTTCAATAAATTCATTATTTTGATTAAAATGTAATAAGCGAGATTTTTCAAAATACTTAGGGATATATTTAAAAAGAAATACATTATTAATAGGTAAATAAAATCCATCTTTTAAATTAATAATATTTGAATAAGAAAACTGATTTTTACTAAAAAATAAACTTGGCAATGATTTTTCTGCTAAAAACCAATCTTTTCCATTATTAGTTGATATAAGATGAGTAATATTATTTCCGGCTAAATCAATAATATTATTAGATATAATAAATAAGTGTATTACCCCATTATTATCTTGATAAACAATATGCTCTTGAAGATCTCTAATGTATTTTTGATTAAAAGTAGATAATTTGTTTATTGAAAGTATTAACTCCGGCTTTCCCCATTTATTATTTTCAAATCTTGATTGTAAAAATTCTATATTATTTATTTCTTTTAAATTATTATATTTTTTTTTATTATCTGGAATACCCCAGAATGCTAATAAATTATCTTTATTTATAATTATTATAGAATACCCTGATTTAGGATAAATATTAGAAGGTAATTCAATAATTTTAGAGTATATAAATGGATCAACTTCATTATCGAAAGATGAATCAAGAAGAGGAAAAACTTGATTTAAAGATTTTGGTATATTATGGGATTTAAAAGTTAACCAAGAAATAAGTACTAAAATTATAATAAACAATATCATAAAAATATTTTTTATCTTACTTTGTTCTTTATTATACATAATTATTTCCTAAACAT
>CAYZUJ010000111.1:0-405 GCA_964481375.1 uncultured Neisseria sp.
TGTGCCACCTATTTTTATATTTGGATTAGTTGGGGTAACAGCTATTGATGATAGAGATACAGCATTTACTGTTAAAACAGATGCTGAGCTAGTTACACCACCTAAAGATGCAGTAATATTAGCTGTTCCTGGAGTTAAAGCTGTAGCAAATCCTTTACTACCAGCAACATTACTTATTGCAACAATTCCAGTTTGCGATGATGTCCATGTAACTTGATTCGTAATATCTTCAGTGTCACTATCAGAATATGTGCCTATTGCAGTAAATTGCACTGTATCATTTGAGTCTAATGTAGAGTTTCCTGGTGTTATTGCTATGGATGTTAAAGTTGCAGCATCAACTCTTAATATTGCAGTATTACTAGTTACACCACTTAAAGTTGCTGTGATATTAGTCGTTCCTGC
>CAYZUJ010000111.1:505-4319 GCA_964481375.1 uncultured Neisseria sp.
TAAACCATTACTACCTGATGCATTACTTATTGTAGCAATAGATGTTTGCGATGATGTCCACTTTACATTATTTGTAATATTTTCTGTATTTCCATTAGAATATGTGCCAATTGCTGTAAATTGCTCAACTGTTCCTAATTCTGCGACTGCATTAGTTGGTGTTATTGCTATAGATGTTAAAGTTGCAGAAGAGACTGTTAAAGTTGCAGTATTACTAGTTACACCACTTAAAGTTGCTGTGATATTAGTCGTTCCTGCTGCTACCGGAGTAGCTAAACCATTACTACCTGATGCATTACTTATTGTAGCAATAGATGTTTGCGATGATATCCATGTTACATCATTTGTAATATCCTTAGTGCTAGCATCAGAATATGTGCCAATTGCCGTATATTGCTCAGTTGTTCCTAATTCTGCATTTGCAGTTATTGGTGTTATTGCTATAGATGTTAATGTTATAGAATTTACCGTTAAAACAGACACTGAACTAGTTACACCGTTTAAAGATGCAGTGATATTGGTTGTACCTGCAGCTATTGGCGTGACTAAACCATTAGTTTCACTGGCATTACTTATAGAAGCAATTGTTGGTTTTGATGATGTCCATTCTACTTGTGTTGTGATTTCTTGATTACCACCATCAGAGTATATGCCTACAGCTCTCATTTGTATTGGTGTACTTATTGATGTCGATGGATTTATTGGTGATACCTCTATTGATTGCAATGTTGCAGAAGATACTGTTAAAACAGATGTCGAACTTGTTACACCATTAAAAGTAGCAGTAATACTAGTTGTCCCTACAGCTATTGGTGTAGCTAGACCTTCGATACCAGTAAAATTGCTTATTGTAGCAACACTTGATTGACTTGAAGCCCATGTTGCTTGACTTGTAATATCTTCAGTACTACCATCCGAATAGATTCCTATAGCCGTAAATTGTTGTTCGCTTCCCAAATAAACTTTAGGATTAGTTGGTGAGATTTGTATTGATTGCAGTGTTGCAGAAGTGACTGTAAAAATTGATATAGAACTAGTTATGCCACTTAAAGAAGCCGTAATATTTGTTGAGCCTGTAGCTATGGGCATTGCTAAACCACTATTATTACCTGCATTACCTATGGTCGCCACATTTGTAGCAGATGATGTCCATACTGATTCATATGTAATATCTTCAGTACTACCATCAGAATAGATTCCTGTAGCGGTAAATTGTTGCATTACACCTACAGGATTTGTTGGGTTTGTCGGTGATATTTGAATTGAATCTAAAGTTTTAGAAACCACATTTAAAGTTGTTGCAGAGCTTGATATGCCATTAAAAAATGCAGTAATACTTGTTAAACCGACTGTAAGTGGAGTTACTAATCCGCTACTAGCAATTGGATTATTTATTGTTGCTATATTTGTATCAGATGAAAACCATGTTGCTTCAGCTGTAATATTTTGAGAACCGCCATCTGAAAAGATACCTATTGCTATGAATTGTATCGGAATACCAACACCTTTAGTTGGATTTATTGGTGATATAGCTATAGATTTTAATCCTGATGAAACTAATGATAAATTCGTACTTCCTGAAAATGTTCCGAAAGTTGCAGTGATTGAAGTATCTGTAGCAAATTTGGCTGTAAGATATCCTTGATTATTAATAAAATTATTTGGTTCTGACCAAATTACTGAAGAAGTAATGTCAAATTGAGTGCCATCTTCTAAAATTGCTTCAGCATTGTATTGTTGTTGTGTTCCGACATACATTTTATAATTACTAGGACTAACTTGAATAGATTTAATCGGTGAATTACTTGATATTATACTTAAAGTTACCAAAGGATCTGAAGTGTTTTTATTATATTGAAAATTTTTAAATTTAGAAACATGAGAAGTAAGGCGATCAGTTGTATCTGTTAGTAAGGAAATATTAACTATAATTGTTCCTGCGTTAATTGCTGATAAAACCCCAATACTTCCAGAAGTATTACTTATTGAAGCTAAATTACTATCATTTACCCCCCATTTTACTGAGAGAGTAATATTTTGTTTACTGCCATCGGAATAAATACCAGTTGCTGTTAGTTGTTGTTTTGTTCCAGCTATCATAATCAAATTATTGCTTGATATTGTTGCAGATTGTAAAGTTGCCGAATTTACAGTTAAATTGGCACTACCAGAAACTGAACCTAAACTTGCTGTAATAAGTGTCGTACCAGTAGCAAGTGGAGTTACTACACCTAAATTATTGGTACTATTATCAACAGTTGCTATTGATGTTGAATTAGAACTCCATGTAACCAAGTTAGTAACATCTTGCTTACTATTATCAGTATATATAGCTGTAGCTTGAAATTGGGTTATAACTCCAACTGGAATACTAACATTATTTGGAGTAACTATTATTGAAGAAATAGTTTTATTATTTTGGTGACTACCACCATTAGAACAATCTAAAATTCCCCATACCATTAATAAAACTAATATTAATTTTATTGTAAAGTTTTGTAAATTAGAAAGTGTACGAGTCATTATAGATATCCTTTTAAAAAAATTATAATAAGTATGAACCTAGCTTTCATATTTTTTAACAGTGAAGCCAGATTTGTTCTTAAATCTTGTAATCCCTTTAAAAATCAAATTTTTTATAAATTTTATCACTAAATAAATTGTTCTCTAAACATTGCCCCTTAATTTTTTCCTCTAATTTTTTATTAAATATATAAACCTACTTTTTATGCAGTAGTATATCATAAATTAAATTTTTATGTAATATAAAATATGTCGCAATATATAGTTTTTATATAAAAGTTATAATTCATTTTAAAGTAGTAAAAAAATCGATTATCAACTTACTCAATAAACTATATTTTTGCAAAAATATGTAATAATTTGATATAGTTTATCTATCCTAAAAAACCTAACATAAATGACATTATTAAATAATTAAAGATGGGTAAAGGTTATGATAAGGTAAAATATCAGAATTAATAATGCACCTATCTTAAGAATAATTTTAAATAGATTAGTAAATTAATAACCTTTCAAACATGCTCTTAATTATGTTGCAAATAAATCTATTTTTACCAAGTTGTAATGTGCCTAATTTTTTCAATACATTATTATGAAAGAGGGTATTATATTTTAATAAGAATTTAAATTTATTATTTATAGTGAAAACTAACTATTGTAAAATATATTTATTATATCTATAATACCGAATATAATAAAATTAATTAATAATAAAGGAGTATTTATTATGAAATTACAATTTGATAATCTTCTTAAAAAACGGGATAGTCTATCTATAATTGATAATAAGGAAATATATTTATTACCTAAATTTAAAAGAAAAATTGAAATTTTACTCACTAATAGTAAAAAAAATGATGATGATTCATTAACACAAAAATACCATACAATTATTCATGCAATAAATTATTGTCAAAAAAAAATAAGTAAAAATAATAAAAATATTGATAAAATTTTATTAAATAAATTAATAGAGGGTTTTTCTGATATTTTACAACCAAATAATAATAAAATAAAATACTTTCAGAATGTTGATGACTCATTAGTAGCTGATGAATTAAAAAAACATGCAAAAAAAATTTATGAACCTTTAAAAATGTCTCAAGATCTTGATAAATGGATTGAAGAAAATCATGCAAATAAAAAGAACTGTATTAAAGCAAAAAATAAAATACTAGAGTCTTATGAAAAGGAAAGTACTTATTTATGTTTAGCTAGATTATGTTTAAATAGTATACCTGTTACTATTACTTTTGCACTTTCTAAATCTACAACGTTATTTAAAATATTT
>CAYZUJ010000112.1:0-1506 GCA_964481375.1 uncultured Neisseria sp.
TACTACCTTAAAATTTTAGAAAGAATTTAATTTATTCTTTCTCCACTTCCATTCGTTTTACATTTTTACATTTTTTTATTTAAAAAAAAAAAAAAAAAATTTATTAGCATTTAATTTTGTTAAACTCAAGAGTAAGTTTTAAGTTTTATATCATATTTTTAACATTGAAAATTATATATATAGAATTGGAAGTTATTATCACGGAATTAAAAAAAGATTAGTTATCAATTTGTTAAGTGACGAATCTCAATTAGATATAATTAAAAAAATTTGTTATGATGATCCTAGGGTAATTGTTATTAATAAGCGTAATGAGGGATTAATACAAGCTCTGAATGATGGTATAGCCATTTCTAAAGGTCTTTTTATTGCGAGAATGGATGCGGATGATATTAGTAACCATTCAAGACTTGATCTACAAATTAATTATCTTAAAAGTAATAATCTAGATATCTGTGGATGTAACATTGAATTATTTGGTGATAAAACTGGTTATGTTAAATATCCGGTATATGATGATAAGATCAAACTATCTCTAATATTAGGATCCCCATTTGCGCATCCTTCTATTATGATAAAAGCTTCTATTCTAAAAAAAAATATGTACGACGCTCAGGCAGTTAATTTTGAAGATTTTGAATTATGGTCTAGATTAGCTATGCTTAATTATTCTTTTGGGAATATTAATGAATCTCTCTTAAATTATAGAGTACATAGTAATCAAATTTCTTGTGTTAATAGAATTAAACAAGTAAATGGTGCTGTTAAGATAAAGATTGAATACGCTAAATTCTTAATTAATAATTTTAATTTTGACTATCACTCCAATGTAAATGATATTTCTAGTTTAACTTTTTTTATATTGCGTAATAAAAATTTTTTTTACAGGAAAGGTTTAAGAAATGAATTCAGAAAATTTATTTTTTCTTTTCTTCCCTACACGAATATTAATAAGATTGATTTGCTAAAAGTCCTGTATTTATTAGCAATATTTAGGATATTATCAATAAAATATTTTATTTTAATATTGAGGTTATTTTTATCTGCATCACAATTTACAAAATTTATTAATTATATTAAGTAATTATGCAAATGTTATTTAATAAATCTCATATTTTTTTATTATTACATACAACTTTGTTTATGTGGGGTGCACTTCCTTTTAAATATTGGCTGTTTATTTGCATAATAACTTTTCCATGGGTTAATAGGGCTTTTGAGATCAAATTTTATTTAAGAAATTTTTTCCTTATAATTTTTTTATTTACATTCTTAATACTTATATATTTATTATGTTATGGTAATATAGTATTATTTGAAGAAAAAAATTTAGTTATTTTTTCAATATTTATTCAAGCATTTTACTTATTTGTTATTTTAGGCAGAGTTCCGAAGTTTTATTCTCACTATAAAAATTTAATTTTATCAATTGGATTTGGTTTTTTTGCTCATGGATTACTAACATGTATTTATAGTTTTTATATTACAGATAAGCCTGTTGGGCTT
>CAYZUJ010000112.1:1516-2582 GCA_964481375.1 uncultured Neisseria sp.
TGTCTATAACCCTTTTTATGAAGATGGATCATTAGGCTCGGCCCTTATTTCTAATTATTTATGTGCTTCTGCATTAATATTTTATTTTTATCTTAATTTTAAATTTCTTAAGTATTTTTTAATATTCATTTGTTTTATTTGTAGTGCCTACTTAGTTGCTAGATCATTTTTTATTATATTTTTTTTAATTCTTTTATTAGATATCATTTTAGATATAAAAAATTCTATTTTTCGTATTATTAATTTATCATTCATTTTATTTATATTCATACTTGCATCATATTTTATTCTAGAGAATGATTCTTTTAATCTTTATGTAGATTCTATTTTAGATTCTTTCCAAGATAAAGGTACTGATTCACTTCGATGGAATCATTGGAATTATGCATTAAATAATTTTTATTTATTTCCTTTTGGTGGAATGCGCGTTAATAATTCTATAGAAGATATTGGATCATTCCATAATTTTCTTATTGATACTTATAGAATAAGTGGTGTTATTGGTATATCATTAATCTCATTTATTTTAATTTATTGTTTTAGTGGTTTAAAAAAAGATAATAAATCTTTATTTATTTTTATTGGTTTAATTCTAATAATGTTTCAAGATGTTATATTTGAAGGTGGTCAAAAAATATTTTTTACAACTTTCTTGATTCCGATTTTCTATAATTCATATTTATTTATTAATAAATCAAGTAAGTATTTATGATAAATTATGATTCAGTTTATAGTGTGGTATTGCCTTGTTATAATGCAGAATCAACTATATTATATACTTTAAATTCAATTAAACAGCAGACAATCCTTCCTTTTGAAATTATAATTATTGATGATTTTTCTACTGATAAATCAATTGATATCATCCTTAATTTCAAGAATTTAAACCCCAATTTAAATATTAAGCTAATTCCGCTCCTTAAAAATGAGGGCCCAGCTAACGCAAGGAATATTGGTTTATTGGCCGCTAAATCTAAAATTATTGCTTTTTTAGATTCTGATGATGAATGGCACCCACATAAAATGGATATTCAATTAAAGGTTATTAATAATTATGATGTTAATA
>CAYZUJ010000112.1:2592-3152 GCA_964481375.1 uncultured Neisseria sp.
TGTTATCTGAAATAACGATGGCATTAACTGCACCAAACATTTTTAAAATTTCAAGAAATGTATTGATTTTTTCTAACAAATTTTTTACTCCATCCGTTGTTATTAAAGTTAATGAGCCTATTTTATTCACTAAAAATATGCGTTACTGTGAGGATTTTGACCTGTGGTTACGTTTTCTCAATACTGGTAAATTTGGTATAATAATCAATTATCCCTTAGTAAAATTAAATAAATCATCTTTTGGAGAGAGCGGTCTTAGTAAAAATCTCTTAAAAATGGAGCTCGGAGAGTTGGCTGTAATTTCTGCAAATTTTTTTAATTTCCCTCTTAGTTCTTTTTTGGCAATGATCTATTCTGTTTTTAAATTTTTTAGACGACTTTTTATTGTTTTACTTCGAAAATTTTAGTTAATTTTGAAAATAGTTCTTGTAGTAACTAATGCCGATTTAGCGGGGGCCCCTATACATGTTCTAGAACTTGTAAAGGGACTTAAGTATTGCGATGTAAATTTACATGTTGTAATGGGGGAGGCTGGGCCTATTTCAGAGTTAATTCAGGCT
>CAYZUJ010000112.1:3162-4308 GCA_964481375.1 uncultured Neisseria sp.
GAAGGTGTTCCTGTAACAACATTGTATTCCCTTAAATCAAATATTAATCCATTTCAAGACTATTTTTCTTTTAGACGTTTAAAGAATATAATTAGCTTAGTTAAGCCTGATATTGTTCATTGCCACAGCTCTAAAGCCGGCATGATTTCTAGGCTTGTATGTGCTCAATTAAATATACCTGTTATTTATACTGTGCATGGCTGGGGATTTGGTAAAGGCCGCAGAAAATTTATCTCACTTATTGTTTATATTATTGAAAAATTTTTAGTTCATTTTACTGATAAATATATATCAGTTTCTGAGGAAGATCGTAGAATAGGATTGAATTCGTTGGGAATTAATACTAATTCAATCATTACTATTCATAATGGAATTTCTTTAGAGCCAGTTATTTTTGATCCAAGTTTAAAAAAGGCAACCTTAATAATGGTTGCGAGAGATGATCCACAAAAAGATTACACTACTTTACTAATAGCTTTAAGTACTGCTAAATTTGAAAAAGCATTAATTGTTGGTAGGGGCACAGATAGTCCTGTGTTCAAAAAGCGGGCTTATAAACTAGCTAAGTCAGGCTTTGATCGCATTGAGTTTTTAGGGCCTCGTTCTGATGTTGAAAATCTCATAACTAAATGCTGTTTTTTTGTTTTATCCAGTAACTTTGAGGGATTGCCTCTTTCTATAATTGAGGCTATGAGTAAAGGTCTACCTATAATTGCCTCAAATGTTGGTGGTGTAAATGAGTTAGTTGTTCATGGAGAGAATGGATTTTTATTCCAGCGTGGGGATAGTGATGCTTTAAGTGATTATATTTCCCTACTTTCAAATGATATGAATTTGTGCATTAGTTTAGGGGAAAAATCAACAATAATGTATATGTCAAAATTTAAATCAAATATAATGATTTCATCAATTATTGATGTATATAAAGAAGTTTATAATAAATGAGAAATATAATTTTAATTGGTGGAAGTGGCTTTATTGGTTCTTGTTTAGCTAAACGTTTAAATAAAGATAATGATTTAAATATTCTAGATATTGTTCAAAGTAAAGTATTTCCAGAATTGACAACTATTGGTGATATTCGATCAATTAATGATTTAAATCATATTATAAATCCTGATTCTATTATCATTAATTTAGCTGCTG